>CAYZQM010000204.1:9888-12791 GCA_964480175.1 uncultured Sandaracinaceae bacterium | reverse complement strand
CTCGACAACGCGCTCAAGTTCACGCCGCGCGGCGGTCAGGTCGCGTTCGAGGTGCAGGCGGACGGCGCGCATGGCTACCTGATGCGGATCGCGGATGGCGGCCCCGGTATCCCCGCCGATCAGCTCGACCGGGTCCTCGATCCCTTCTTCCAGCTCGACGGCTCCGAGACCCGCGCGCACGGCGGCGTCGGGATGGGCCTGGCGTTCGCGCGCCGCGTCGCCGAAGTGCACAGCGGCACGCTGCGGGTGTTCAGCCCGCCGACCGGTCCGGTCGCCGGCAAGCTGCTCGGCGGCACCGAGGTGTCCATGCTCGTCGGCACCCGCCCGTCTCGGGGTTGATCCGTGATCTACCTGGATCACCACGCCGCGACGCCGCTCGATCCCGCCGCCCGCGACGCCATGCAGGCCGCGCTCGCGGAGCAGGCGAACCCCTCGTCGGCGCACGCGCCGGGGCGCGCGGCGCGCGCTGCGATCGAAGGGGCCCGACGCGCGCTGGCCCAGGTGCTCGGCGCGGCGCCCCCAGACGTCGTGCTCACGTCGGGCGGCACCGAGGCGTGCAACCTCGCGCTCACCCCTGCGCGCGGCGACGTGATCCTCGGCGCGCTCGAGCACCCCGCGGTGGTGCGCGCCGCCGAGCGGATCACCCGCGCCACCGGATCATCCGTGATCCGCCTCCCGGCGCGCGATCCGCTGAGCGCATTGCCGAGCGCCATCGAGCGGGCGCGATCGCCGCTCGTCGCGGTGCAGTGGGTGAACCACGAGACGGGTCGTGTCTCGCCCATCTCCGAGCTCGCCGCCGCGTGTCGCGCCGCGAAGGTGCCGCTCTTCGTCGACGCGACCCAGGCGCTCGGCAAGATCCCGATCGACGTGTCGGGGATCGATCTGCTCGCCGTCTCGAGCGCGAAGGTCGGCGGGCCGCTGGGCGCGGGCGCGCTGGTCGTGCACCGGGGCATCGAGCTCGATCCGCTGCTCGTCGGGAGCGCGGACGAGCGAGGCAGGCGCGCGGGGAGCCCCGCGCTGCTCTCGATGATCGGCTTCGCCGCCGCGCTGCGATCGATCCGCTCGCGGCTGGAGGCGATGGGATCGATCGCGGCACATCGCGACGCCCTCGAGGCCCACCTGATCTCGCTGGGCGCGATCACGAACGAGACGGAGCCGCGGGTGGCCACGGTCACCAACGTCTCGCACCGCGCGTGGAAGGGCGAGCTCTTGGTCGCCGCGCTCGACGTCGAGGGCCTCGCGGTCTCGAGCGGCGCCGCGTGCTCGTCGGGCTTGAGCGAGCCTTCGCCGGTCTTGCTCGCGCTGCATCCGGACGAGACGTGGCGCGCGAGCAGCGCGCTGCGGGTGAGCCTCGGACCCGAGACGACCGCCGCCGACGTCGACGCGAGCAAGGCCCTCCTCACGCGCGTGTTCAGTCGCTGATCAGCGCGATCACGAACCTCGAACGTTTCGAGGTTCGTGATCGCGAGATCACGCTGGGTCGCGATTCGGATCGCAAGTGATCGAAACCAGATCGGTTTCGATCGCGCGCACCGCGAGGCTCGATCGTTCCACTGAATGGAACGCGAGGGATCCGGGTGTTCAGTGCGCGCCCTCTCGACAGCGCGCCTCCTCGAGAACAGAACGCACGCGTGAGCAGTGAGCGCGTGCTGGTGGCCATGAGCGGAGGCGTCGACTCGTCGGTCGCCGCCGCGCTCTTGCGCGAGCAGGGCCACGAGGTCGTCGGCGTCACGCTGCACCTCTGGGACGCGTCGGGCGCGAGCAAGGTGGGGCGCTGCTGCGCGCCCGAGGATCGCGAGGACGCGCGACGGACCGCAGACGCGCTCGGCATGCCCCACTACGTGCTCGACGAGCGCGAGGCGTTCGACCGCGACGTCGTCACCCCGTTCGTCGAGGCGTACCTCACCGGGAGCACCCCGAGCCCGTGCGTGGTGTGCAACCAGCACGTGAAGCTCGGGCGCCTGAAGACCATCGCGGATCGCATGGGATGCACCCGCATCGCGACCGGGCACTACGCGCGGATCGAGCGTGATCCCGGATCGAACGTGATCCGTCTGTTGCGCGGCGCCGACGCGCAGAAGGATCAGAGCTACTTCCTCTACGGGGTGCCGCGCTCGATCCTGGAGCGGATGGTGTTCCCGCTCGGGCACCTCACCAAGGCCGAGACCCGGAGCGAGGGCAAGCGGCTCGGCGTGCCCAACTGGGACAAGAAGGACTCGCAGGAGCTCTGCTTCGTGCCCGACGGGAACATCGCGGGCTTCGTGAAGGGCCGCGCCCCCGAGCGCTCGGGCAAGGTCGGGCGGATCCTCACCCAGGACGGAATCGAGCTGGCCCGGCACGACGGCGTCGAGGCGTTCACCATCGGACAGCGTCGAGGTCTGGGCCTCGGCGGCGGGCCGCCCCGCTACGTCCTCAAGATCGTGAACGCCACGGACGTGGTCGTGGGGGACGACGCGCAGAACGCGCACCACACCCTGCGGGCCGAGCGCGCCGCGTGGCTGGCCGAGCTCCCGGCGTCCTTCGACGCGAGCGTCCAGATTCGGCACCACCACCGCCCTGCGGCCGCGCGCATCGAGCGCTCTCCCTCGGGCGGCTTCTCGGTCGCGTTCGCCCAGCCCCAGCGCGCGGTCTCGCCGGGACAGGCCGCCGTCGTGTACCGTGGCGAGGAGGTCCTCGGTGGCGGCATCATCGCTTGAAGCTCGAACGGCACGGACGACGCTGATCGCCCTCGTCGCTGCGCTCGCGGTGGCGTGCTCGGTGGGCGTGGGCGAGGGCACCGTGATCGGCTCGGTCTTCATCGATCAGTGCCAGCTCGACGAGCCCGAGTTCGACCTGCGGCCGAGCTTCTTCGCCGCCGAGTTCGTCAACGACCCGGAGCGCATCGACCCCCTCGATCGGCTGCG
>CAYZQM010000204.1:0-9878 GCA_964480175.1 uncultured Sandaracinaceae bacterium | reverse complement strand
GACGCCTCAACCTCCGCCTGCAGCGGGGGAGCGGACGCGAGGCGGACAGCGACGGCCTCATGATCGCCATCCGCGACGTGCACGAGATCGAGGCCTCGCTGGGCGAGCCGATCGCGATCGTCGACGCGGCGGACGCGCCCGTGGAGATCACCCTCTACCTCAACCAGCAGTGCGAGGCGGGCTTGCCCCGGGGGCGCTGGACCCGCTCCGCAATCCTGCCCGCCGTCAGCGGGACCATCCGCTTCAGCGCGATCTACACCCCCGGCCTGGGGGACGAGGACGCCGAGATCAGCGCGACGTTCGACGACGTCGCGTTCCTCGATCGGGACGAGCCCGAAGGACGACACGCCAACCTCAGCGGCGCGTTCACGTTCGTCTACCAGCGCGGCAGCCCCGCGCAGCGCTTCCCGTGAGCGCCTCGCGCGTCGAGCGCCTGGGGCTGGACGGAGATGGTGTCGTCGTCGATCCCGCGGGCCCGATCTTCGTACGCACGGCGCTGCCAGGCGACGTCGTGCTCCTCGGCAAGCCACGACGCGACGGCAAGATCCGGCGCGCCGAGCTGAAGAAGGTGATCGAGCCCTCGCCCGATCGGCAGCCCGGCCCCTGCGCCATCGCGGCCCGCTGCGGAGGCTGTCCGCTGATGCACGCGAGCGAGCGCGCGTGCACCGCGTTCAAGGAGACCGCAGTGCGTCACGCGCTCGGCGCGCTGCCCTTCACGCTCACCGTGCCGGCCACGGTCGGGTACCGGACGCGCGCGCGCCTCGCGTTCGCTGGCCGGAGCCTCGGCTACCGCATGCCCGGGAGCCGCGCGGTGCTCGACGTGCCTGCGTGCGCGGTGCTCGCTCCGGCGCTGGCCGACGCGCTCGCGTGGCTGCGCGAAGCGCTCTTGCCGTTGCTCTCGGGCGCGGGCGATCTGCACCTCGGGAGCGCCGAGACGGGCGATCGGCTCGAGGCCGTGCTCGCGATCGCCACGGACGCGCCGCAGCCGCCGGCGCTCTACCGCGCGCTCGAGGACGCGGTGGCGCGCGGGACGCTGTCCGGCGCGGAGGCCTCGATCGCCGGCTCGCGCGCGCGCTTCGGCGATCCGATCGAGCGCAGCCGCGACGTCGATGGGCGGCTCCTCGAGGTGCCGGTCGGCGGCTTCCGCCAAGCCCACCTCGAGGCGAACCGACTGCTCGGCCGCGCGGTGCTCGAGCTCGGCGTCCCCGAAGGAAAGCGCGTGCTCGAGCTCCACGCGGGGCACGGCAACTTCACGCTGCCGCTCGCGAGCCGCGCGGCGTCCGTGCATGCCGTCGAGCTGGGCGACGACGCGGCGAGCGCGCTGCGAGCGAACCTGGCGCGCCACGCGCTCGAGGCCTCGGTGCAGGCGGGCGACGCTGCGGCGATCACACGAGGCCTTCGGCGCGGCACGTTCGATCTCGCGGTGATCGATCCCCCACGCACCGGCGCCAAGGACCTGATGGCCCCGCTCGCCGCGCTCGCTCCCGCGCGCATCGTGTACGTCTCGTGTGCGCCCGGGCCGCTCGCGCGCGACCTCGCGATGCTGTGCGATGGGGGCTACGCCGTGACCGCCGCTCAGGCGTTCGATCTCTTCCCGCGCACGGCGCACGTGGAGACGGTGGTGCGCCTCGAGCGCGCATCCTCTGCGTGACGAGCACGAGCTGCTCTCAGCGGCTGAGCGACTTGACGCCCGCCTTGTGCACCTTGCCGGGCAGCTCGCGCCCCACCACCGCCTTGGCCACCTGCCCCGCCTCCCAGAGACGGTTCAAGTCGACGTTGCTGGAGACGCCCATGCCGTCGAGCATGTAGACCAGATCCTCGGTCGCGAGGTTGCCGGCGGCGCCAGGCGCGTAGGGGCAGCCGCCCAAGCCGCCGACGGAGGCGTCGTACGTGCGGATGCCCATGTCCAACCCGACGAGCGCGTTCGCGAGGGCGGTGCCGCGGGTGTCGTGCAGGTGCAGCGCGAGCTTGTCGACCGGGATCTCCGAGGCGAAGAGCGCGATGATGTCGCGGGTCTGCTTGGGCGTGCCGACGCCGATCGTGTCGCCCATCGAGATCTGGTAGCAGCCGTCGGCCAAGAGCTCGCGCGCGATCTTCAGGCCCGCGCGGGGATCCACGGCGCCTTCGTACGGGCACCCCCAGAGCGTCGAGACGTAGCCGCGCACCCGCAGGCCCGCCTTCACCGCCGGACCGATCACGTCCTTGAAGCCCGCCAGCGTGTCCGCGACGGTCTTGTTCACGTTCTTCTTGTTGTGGGTCTCGCTCGCCGAGATGAACACGGCGATCTCCGGCACCCGGGCCTTGAGCGCGCGCTCCAGACCGCGAGCGTTCGGGCAGAGCGCGCTCCACGTCACGCCGGGCGGCAGCTCGGCGACGAGCGCGCCGATCTGATCGGCGTCCGCGAGCTGGGGCACCCACTTCGGCGAGACGAACGACGTCGCCTCGATGCGGGTGAGGCCCGACGCGGCGAGCGCCTCCAGCAGCCGGAGCTTGCGCGACGTGGGGACCGTCACCGCTTCGTTCTGGAGACCATCGCGCGGCGAGACCTCGTAGACCGAGACCTCCGGGGGGAGCGCATCGAGCAGCGGCATGCCCGTGGAATCGTGCGGCGGCCGATCGTTGTCAAGGCGCACCATTGCCCCGGGCCGGCGGGTCGGGCACCGTCGAACGTTCGATGCGCCCCTCGCCCCAAGAGCCCCTCGGCCCGCGTGAGCGCGCAGAGCGCCGGCTGATCCGCATCGCGATCGCCGGGGGCGTCGTGCTGGGGCTGATGCTCGCGGGCCTCGCGGTGCTCAGCGCCGCCTTCGCCCGGGCCCACGACGACGCCGTGCACGAGCTGGAGCGCGCCGCCCGGCTCCACGCCGATCTCGATCTCGTCTTGCAGCTCGTCGTCGACGCCGAGACCGCACAGCGCGGCTACTTCCTGACGGGCGACCCGATCTTCCTCGAGCCCCTCGAGCACACCCACGGCGCGCTGCCGGCGGCGCTGCTCGACGCGACCGCGATGCTCGAGGTGCGCCATGGCGAGCGCCTCGCGAGCGAGCTCGAGCGCGCCGCCAACGCGCGGATGGACTTCACCGACGAGACGGTCGCCCAGTACCGGTCCGGCGCCCGCGCGATCGCGCTCGCGCGGGTGGCCGGCGGTGAGGGCCGCGTGCTGACCGAGCGCCTCCGCGACGTGATCGCGCTCGCACACGAGCGCGAGGAGCTCGGCGTGCGGGTGATCCTCGACGAGGCCGAGAGCACCCGGGCGCGCGCCCAAGCGGCGTTCCTCGCGCTGGTGGTGGTCGCGCTGCTCCTCGGGCTCACCTTGGCGTGGTCGCTGCGCATCAACCTCGCGCGCAACCAGCTCGCGCTACGCCGCGGCAAGGAAGAAGCGCGCCGCTTCCGCATGCTCGCCGAGCGCGCGCGCGATCTCGTCCGCATCCACGGCCTCGACGGCAAGGCCGAGTACGTGAGCCCCTCGGTCGCCAACCTGCTCGGGTACTCGCAGGACGAGTTCTTGGCGCTGCCAGCCAAGGCGCTGCTCGAGGACGACGAGCGGCCGCGGATCGACGCGATCATCGCCGCCGCGGTCGCCTCCCACCAGCCGCCCGAGCCCTTCCGCCACCACCTGCGCCGCAAGGACGGAACCACGCGGCTCTTCGAGACCAAGCTCGAGCTCGCCGAGAGCGAGTCCGGCGCCATCGCGCACCTCCACACGCTCAGCCGTGACATCACGGACGAGGTCGAGGAGGAGCAGCGCCTCAGCGTGATGGCGAGCCAGGACGAGCTCACGGGCCTCTTCAACCGCCGGGCCTTCTTGGCCGCCGCCGAGGCGCAAGCGGCGCGCGCGGCGGCGCAGTCGAGCCAGGTCGTGCTCCTCTTCTGCGACGTGAACGGCCTCAAGGCGGTGAACGACGCGCTCGGCCACGAGGTGGGCGACGCGCTCCTCAAGGACGCTGCGACCGTCCTGCGCGACAACGCGCGCGGCGCCGACGTCGTCGGGCGGCTCGGAGGCGACGAGTTCGTGGTCCTCGGCGCGGTCCGCGACGCGGCCGGCGCCACGGTCTTCCGCGAGCGCGTGCTGGCCCGCGTGCGGCAGCACAACGACACCCAGGCCCGCCCCTACCGCCTCTCGATGAGCGTCGGCATGGCCGTCCGCGAGCCGAACGAGTCGATGACCGAGCTCCTGGCCCGCGCCGACGCCGCGATGTACCGCGAGAAGGGCCGCCGCGGACCGGTCACTCCCTCGGGGCGCTGGGTGGTCCGCAGCATGGACGACCGACCGAGCGAGTGAGCGCGAGGTTGCGGTGCAGGGTGCCTCACGCTACGGTGGCGGCCCCCTGTTTCTGGAGAGTCCATGGCCCGCGTCACCGTCGAAGATTGCTTGGTCCACGAGGAGAACCGCTTCGCGCTGGTCGTGCTCGCCGCGCAGCGGACCCGCCAGATCATGAAGGGCGCCCCCGCGCTGGTGCACAGCAAGAACCGTCCGGCCGTGACCGCGCTCCGCGAGATCGCCGCGCAGCGGGTGCACTGGAACCGCCCGGTCGACGACGCGGTGAACGAGTTCATCGCCGACCGCCGCGCCGCCGAAGGCCGCTGAGCACGAACCCCGCTCCCGCGATCGCATCGAGCCTTCCTCGCCTCGAGGAGGGCTCGCTCGGTCTCGCCTCCCTCTGACCGCTGACCTCGCCGAGCCCGACATGGAAGAACGCGACACCCGCCCCTTCATCGTGCTGACCGCCTTGGTGGACTCGAACGCGCGCGCCGCCGCCGTCACCATGAGCCACGGCGATGCGTACGAGCGCGCCCAGGCCGCCACGAAGGACCGCGCCATCGCCGGGCTCGACATCGTCGAGATCCAGGTGCAGCCGCGCGCGTTCCTCGCGCTGCGCGAGCACGCGCAGAAGCCCGGCGACGCCGTGGCGGTCTACGATCTCTTCCCGCTCGCGGCGCACCTCGATGGCGCGACCCGCAAGGTCGCGGGGCAGTTCCTCGCCGCGGAGATCCTCTGGGCGCTCGAGGAGCAGGGCACGCTCGCGGGCGTGCCGCTCAACCTTCGCCTCGACGTCCCGCGCGCGTGGGGCGACCGATCCCCCAAAGCCGTCCACGAGAAGCTGATGGAGTCCGGCGCGCTCGATCTCACCGAGCAAGCGATCGACGACTTCAAGGCGATCAAGGGCAGCTGGGATCAAGCGTGATCGAGCGCGCGAGCGCCGAGCACATCCCCCACCTCACCGACGAGCGATGCGCGACGCGCATCGCTCGTTGCGACTTCGCTGCACTCTGAGGTAAGAGGACCCCCTCCATGGATATCCTGCTCGTTCAAGGGAGCGTCTACGAGCTCCCCACTTCGCGCCGCGTCGGTGTCATCGTGCACGACGGCACCACCGACCTCCGCCTCTGGCCTGGACCGGGCCCCGA
Organism: uncultured Sandaracinaceae bacterium; assembly: GCA_964480175.1. GTDB lineage: Bacteria > Myxococcota_A > Polyangia > Polyangiales > Sandaracinaceae > CAYZQM01. The sequence continues at coordinate 4,472 of CAYZQM010000204.1, read as the reverse complement.
CCGCGAGCTCTTGAACGCGTACGGCCCCGAGCTGCAGCGCGTGCTCGACGCCGAGCGCACCCGCACCGGCGGCGCGCCCCTCCCCGAGGGGACGCTCCTGCGCCTGCACCCGGGGCGCCTGCACTGCGACTTCCTCCTCTGGTTCTGCTCGCGTGGGCCCGAGTCCAAGGGCTTCCAGGCGAAAGCGCCCGGCGTCGAGGCGATCACCAAGATGGTCGTCGACGCGATCGACTTCGCGTCCGAGCGCAACGCGATCCGCATCGCGTTCCCCGCGCTGGGCGCCGGCCCCGAGGCCGTCGACGACGCGGAGCGTCTCGCGACGATCGCGCGCGCGGCATCGCTGCAGGAAGAGCAGCGGGTCCAGAAGGGCCAGCCCAGCCGCATGGAAGAAGTGCTGATCTGCGATCCCCGCATGTCGGTGGTCACTGCGGCCCGCAAGCGCGCGGGCGCGCTCGCCAAGGCGCCGCCTGCGGACAAGCCCGCGGTCGAAGCCGCAGACAAGCCCGCGAAGAAGCGCGCCAGCAGCGCGGGATCGAAGTCGACCAAGAAGGCCGCGCCCCGCGGCAAGCCGCGGCTCGACGACGCCGACATCGCCAAGGCGCGCGCGAGCAGCAAGCCCTGGGACCGCAGCACCCGCTACGAGGTGGGCAGCTGGTTCATCCACGCCAAGTTCGGCGTGGGCCGCGTCGAAGAGCTGACCCCCGAGGGGTTCATCGTGGTGCTCTTCGAGGACGCGGAGCAGCGCAAGCTCATCCACATGCGCTGAGATGATCCTCGAGATCCATCGCCAGCACCCCGAGCCGCGAAAGATCCAGCGCGCGGTCGACGTGCTGAAGGACGACGGGGTCATCGCGTATCCGACCGACACCGTCTACGGCCTGGGCTGCGACATCACCTCGAAGAAGGCGATCGAGCGCATCTACCAAATGAAGCGCATGAAGGCGGACCAGCCGCTCGCGTTCATCTGCCCCGACCTCGGCGAGATCGCCAAGTACGCGATGGTCTCCGATCGCGCCTACCGCCTGATGCGGCGTCTCACCCCCGGCCCCTACTGCTTCATCCTGGAGGCGACCCGCGAGGTGCCGCGCATCCTGCAGATGAAGCGCAAGACGGTGGGCATCCGGGTCCCGCACGACGAAGTCGCGCTCGCGTTGGTGCGCGCGCTGGGCAACCCGATCGTCTCGACCACGGCCGCCAAGGACGGCGAGCCCTTCGCCGACCCTGGCGAGCTCGCCGACGCCTTCAAGGGCGTGGACTTGGTGCTCGACGCAGGCGCCGGAGGTCTGGTGCCCACGACGGTGCTCGACCTGACCAGCGGCGACGTCGAGGTCATCCGCGAAGGCGCGGGCCCGATCGACTCGCTCTGAGCTCGCGTCGAACGCTCGCGTCCAAACGGCCGCGTCCAAACGGCCGCGGCCGGCAGCTCTCGAGCTACCGGCCGCGTCGTGTGTCGTTCTCAGTCGTCAGCGATCTCGTTCTCGAATCGTGAACGTGAACCTGAACGTGGTCGTGAACGTGAACGTGAACGAAACCGACGATCACGCGGGCAGATCAACGACCGTTCACGACCACGACCACGTGTCCACGACCACGTTCACGTTTGGCGATCGCGAACGTGATCGACACGATCGGCGTCAGGGCGCCGTCTGCGACGCGAACGTGCTCGGCAAGAGCGTCACCGACTCGGGCGCCACGGCCGTGGTGCTCGCGTCCGCCGCGACGTCGTTCACGCCCGTGAGCGTGGCGATGTCGTCGAAGCGCAAGAGGCGGCCGCCCGCGTTCGCCTTCTCGGCGACGAAGAGATCGCTGCCGTCGAACGCGATGTCGACCGGGTTGCCCAGCTGGCTGAGCGCGCCGCTGATCTCGCCGGCGACGATCACGTTGCCCGACGCCGTCGAGGCGTTGGTCACGCGGTAGATCGCGCCGTCGGTGTCGGCGCCCGTGCCCGAAGCGGCGCCGACGTCCGAGAGGTAGAGCTGGTTGGTGACCGCGTCGTGGATGATCCCGTGCAGGTTCACCGCCGGCGCGCCGCCCACGTGCATCACGTTGATGACCCGGTCCGGGCCGTCGTCGGTGCCCGCGCTCGCGACGAACGCGTCGTACACGAGCACGGTGCCGTTGGTCGCCGCGACGTAGAGGCGATCCGCGTCGGGGTCGTAGTCGAGATCCCAGACGTTGGTCGTGGTGCCGAGGTTGCTGACCACGAACGCGGGCGCGACGTTGCCGCTGGCGCACGCGCTGAACACGCGGATCGAGTTGTTGCCGAAGTCGGCGACCATGATCAGGCCCGCGTCCGCCGCGAGCTCGATGCCCTTGGGATGCACCAGGCCCGTCGCCGCGCCGCTGATGATCCGATCGCTCACGCCGGTGTCGGCGAGCTCGCCGTCGCGGAGCGAGATGTGGTTGGCGACGAGGATGCCGCCCGCGAGCGCGCCGCCCGCCTGGCCGTTGTCGAACGTGGCGTACGCGTTGCCGAGCGGATCGAACGCGACGTTCTCGAGCAGGCGGGTGTTCGGGCCGACCAAGATTGCGTCGTCCACGCGGAAGTCGGCGGCGTCGCCTGCGGGCAGCGCAGGCGTGAAGGCGCGCAAGAGGAACGAGCCCGCCGCCGGGATGGTGCCGGCCGTGGTGGGCGCGGGGTTCTGCGCGACGAACACGAAGTCGATCGGGCTCGCCGTGTCGAGATCGCTCACGTCCGCGGGCGCGTCGAAGCCGACCGCGAGCGACGCGACCGACTCGGGCTTGATCGCGGCCTCGGCGACCGTCGGCTCGATGTCGCCCGAGCCGAGCGTGGTGATGTCCACCCACGCGAGGATCACGTCGCCCGCCTTCTCGGCGACGTACAGCGTGCCCTCGATGAGGATCGAGTCGACGGGGTTGCCCAGCATCGTCGCGGGGCCCGCGATCACCTGGTCTGCGTCCACCGCGCCGCTCAGCGTGCTCGCCCCGGCGAAGACCACGATGCTGCCGTCGGTCGCGAAGTCGGTGCTCATCGCCATCGTCGCCGCGCCGACGTCGGTCACGATCAGCGTGTCCGTCGCCGCGTCGTACGCCATGCCGTGGAAGTTGGTGATCGAGGCGACCGCGGTGTTCTGGGTGAAGGTGCGGTCGGGGGTCGCAGTGCGGTCGCGCGCGAAGTCGTCATACACCGCGATCGAGCCGTTGGTGAGCGCGGCGAAGAGGCGATCGGCGGCGGCGTCGTACTCGACGTCCCAGACCGACGTGCTCGCGCCCAGCGCGGCGGTGAAGAGCGGGGTCACCGCGCCGGCCGCCGACTGGCTGTACACCTGGATGTTCGAGCTGCCGTTCGCGGCGACGACGTACCAGCCGACGGAGTCGATCGAGATGACGCCCTTGGCGCCCATGAGGCTCGCCGAGGTGAGCGCGCGATCGGTGGCGGCGTCGAAGCCGTCGGTCGCGTCGTTCAGGCGCGCGATCGGAGCACAGAAGGTGCGGATGCCGGAGGCGAGCGGGCTGGCGCCGTCGCCTGCCTGCACCAGCTGGCCGAGGCTGTCGAAGAAGATGCCTTCGTTCGTCGCGCCGGTGAACGTGCCGGTCTCGTCGCCCACCAGCGTGTCCGAGAGGCGGCGATCGATCGTGCCAGCGCTCGCGCCGCCGTTGCCCGCGACGACGAGGTCGTAGCCGGAGGGCGGCGTGGGCGGAGGTGGAGGAGCGTCCGTGCCCGCGTCCATGCCCGCGTCGGTGCCGCCGCCGTCGGTGCCGCCGGCGTCGATCCCGGTGTCGCTCCCGCCGCCGTCGGCCATCGGGGTATCCGAGGTCCCGGCGTCGGTGCCGCCATCAGGGGTCTCGGTGGTGTCGCATCCGCCCATGAGGGCGAGCGAGAGGAAGAAAGGCACGGATGATCGAAGTCGCATGAAGCTCCTGGGTGAGTGCTGCGCGCTCCCCGCGGGCGCGCGTGGAAGCCCCTACGCTCGCGAGCGCAGACCGTTTCCAACCATCGTGTCGTCCCGCCCCGCCGAGGACGCGCGCGACCCGAAAGACCACGGCTCGGCCCTCGCGATGAACCTCGCGCCGGAGGCGCGAGCGTGCTTGACGACCCCCGGTCTCCTCGGATACCTCTCCGCTGCTCGCGGGCTTAGCTCAGTTGGTAGAGCGTCAGCTTCCCATGCTGAATGTCGTCGGTTCGAATCCGATAGCCCGCTGTTCGTTGGCGTCTGTGCCTTCGGCACCCTAGCCGCCGGCTAGGGCCCTCCTGGCCCTAACGACCCCCATGCAGGTGCTTGCTCCGCTCTCTCGAGGACGCACTCGGGGGTCGGCGCCTATCGCCGGTTAGGGCCCTCCTGGCCCTAACAACCCCCGTGCAAGTACTCGCTCCGCTCTCTCGCGAGTTGCACTCGGTGGTCGGCGCCTATCGCCGGTCAGGGCCCTCCTGGCCCTAACGACCCCCGTGCAAGTGCTCGCTCCGCTCTCTCGCGAGTTGCACTCGGTGGTCGGCGCCTATCGCCGGTCAG
>CAYZQM010000203.1:0-12925 GCA_964480175.1 uncultured Sandaracinaceae bacterium | reverse complement strand
TTCTCGTTCCTCAACGCGGTGGTGATCCACAACCACATGCACAAGGGGATCTTCAAGTCGCGCGCGCTGAACCGGATCTTCCGGGTGGTGCTCTCGTTCGGCAGCCTCTACCCCGCCTCGGCGAACGTCGCGTCGCACAACATCGTGCACCACCACTTCGACGACGACGGCCAGCCCGACTGGGCGGCGCCGAAGAACGCGCCCTTCCGCTGGCACCTGATGAACCTCGTGCACTTCCCGAACGTGATCGGGACGAACACGTTCGACGGAGTGGCGCGCTGGTCGAGCACCACGCGGCAGAAGGACTTCAAGCAGCAGTACCTGATCGAGCAAGTCGTCGCCTTCGGGCTCACGGGCGCGCTCTTGGCCTACGACTTCTGGACCGCGCTCTTCTTCGTGGTGCTGCCGCAGCTCTGGGGCGCGCGCGGCATCCTGCGCATCAACCTCATCCAGCACGATGGCTGCGACGTGACCAGCGAGTGGAACCACTCGCGCAACTTCGTGGGCCGCGCCTTCAACTGGGTGATGTGCAACAACGGCTACCACACCATCCACCACAACTTCGCCGGGGTGCACTGGTCGGAGCTCGCGGAGCTGCACGAGCGCAAGGTGGTCGGCAAGATCGATCCCAGCCTCGATGAGCCGAGCATGGTGCTGTACCTCTGGCGCAACTTCTTCGCGCGCTTCGCTCGGCCCGAAGACAGGGACGTCGCGCGCGCCGAGGCGGCGGGCCGGCGCGAGGATCTCTCGCCCCGGCAAGACCGCAAGCTCGAGGCGACCGAAGCGTCCCTCACCGAGTGATCGCGCGGCCCTCGTCGTGACCGACACGTACTTCTATCCCGCCATGGGCGTGCTCGCGCTCGGGATCTTGTGGCTCAACACGCTGCTGATCGCCGCGGCCGCGCTCACCCAGCGGCGCGCGCTGGGGGAGCTCGCGCAGTCGCTCGCGCGAGCGCAGCGCGACGGAGCGCTGGTGCGCGGGACGGTGACCGAGGGTCGAGGCGAGGGCGGCGCGATCGTGACACGCACGGTCTCGCAGGTGGGGCGCGCGATGACCGTGTCTGGGCCCGATCGCATCCTGCTCACCGAGTCGATCGCGCAGCACGAGGTGCACGGCGGGACGATCGGCGCCGAACCGATCGCGGAGGGCGAGACGATCGAGCGGGTGTGGCTCGCGCCCGACGTCCCGCTGAAGCGCGCGCTCGACGATTTCGACGACGCGTTCCGGAGGGCGAGCACCACCCGGGGGCTCACGACGAGCGCGAGCGCGTCGGTGCGCGAAGGAGAGCCGATCTGGTTTCAGCGCGGGCAGATCCTCTCGACCGTCGATCCGCTGAGGACGGTCGCGACCAAGCGTCGCGGGCTCCTCTTCTTCGCGATCGCCGCGGTGCTGCTCGGCGGGGCGATCACCGCCGCGATCCTCTGGCCGCCGGTCTTCGGCCCCCTCAGCACCGCGGGCGGCGCGGTCGCTTTGCTCTTCTTCTTGTTGGTGCAGCCGGCGGGCGTGAAGGTGCGGAACTGGGCGCGCTTGCCGGACGAGCAGCCGCGCTCGGATGTGTGGCAGCGATGAGGCGCTCGCTCGACGCGTCGCGTTGATCTCGAGCCGAATCGATCCTCGGGCTTGTCACCGACGATCGGGCGCTATAGACAGTGGCACGCTGCCTGCTGTGAGGGGCAGTGAGATCCGGTCCACTCCCTGCCCGCTCCTACCCCTTCGTCACGGAGGTCTCCATGCTGCCTCCCTACATCATCGAGCAGATCCGACGGCGCGAAGAAGAAGAGGCGCGGCCCCAGCAGCCCGTGATCGAGCTGCCGATCCCCACGCGCCGTGCGCCGCTCCGTGAGAGCGAGCCGCCGGGCGAGCAGCGCGGCGTCATCATCATCGACCTTTGACCGACCCCGAGCGCCACGCGTGATCGCGACAACGATGTCGCGGGTGGGACACGCGTGGGAGGGCTGGGGTGCCCGCGCCGAGCACGCACTGCGCGCGAACGGGGTATGCTCGGCGCCGTGATCGGCCGGATGGCGCCCCTCGTCGCTGCCGCGGCGCTGCTGCTGACGCAGCCCTCCGTGGTGGGGGCGCAAGACGACTTCTCGCCGAGCAACGAGGGATGGAACGGGCTCTCGACGCTGCTCGAGATCGCGGCCGAAGAGGGCATCGAGATCGACGTCGTCGATCGGCTGGACGTGGGCACGCTCGATCGGGACGCGGCGCTCCTGATCGTCGGGCCGCACCACGAGCCTTCCGTCGAGGGGCTGAGCGCGCTCTTGCGGGCGGGCGCGCGCATCGCGGTGGCCGACGACTTCGGCGCGAGCGAGGGTCTGCTGCGGGCGTTCCACATCGAGCGGAGCGCGCCGACGGGCCACGTCGGGACGGCGCTGCGCGGCAACCAAGCGCTCCTCGTGGGCAGGCCCAACGGACCGCACGCGCTCTCGGTGCGGGTGGAGGCGCTGGTCACCAACCACCCGGCGGCGATCTCGCACGCCGAGCTCGAGCCGATCTTCGCGTTCAGCGACGCTCCCTACGGCGAGACCGAAGCACTGGTCCTCGCGGGCGCGGTGGGAACCGGGAGGCTCGTGGTGATCTCCGATCCCTCCGTGTTCATCAACAACATGCTCGAGCTGGGCGGCAACCGGCGCTTCACCGCGAACCTGCTCCACTACTTGGCCTCCAGCCCGAGCGGCGCGCCGGAAGGATCGTCGGCCATGCGAGGCCGCATCCTCTTGGTGCCGCCCGAGGCGCGGGTGGTGGGGCGCTACGGAGAGCCCGGCGCGGATCGCCCACTGCACGACCTGCGCGCGTTCCTCGAGCGGCTGGGCCAAGTCGAAGTCCCGGGCGTCGGCCTGCGGGTGCTCGCGCTCTGCCTGGTGTTGATCTTCGTGCTGATCGCGTCGGGCGCGCTGCCGCGGCGCAGCCCCTATGCGGCGAAGGCGATGTTCACCCCGTCGAGCACCTTCGGGGGCATGGCGGGGCGGCTGGCCTGGTACGGTCGGGGGAACGTGGATCTGTTGGACCCGCTGCTCGCCTACCGCTTCGAGCTCGAGAACGAGCTCTTCGCGCGCGTCTCGCTCACCAAGGCCGCTGGCACGGCGGCGCTCGAGCGCGCCCTGCGCCAGCACGGGGTCGCGGAGAAGGACGCCGGCGCCGCGCGCCGCTTGCTCGACGAGCTGTCTGCGCTGGCGGAGCGCGCGGACCGCGGTACCGTCGAGCCCGTGCCCTTGCACCGCCTCAAGGAGACCATGCGCCGCGGCGACTCGATCCTCGCGAGCCTTCCCCGCCGGAGCTCGACGCCCGCGATGACCGAGACGACGAGGAGCGCATGAGCGACGGCGCCGTGAAGCTCGAGCCGATCCCCGGAGGCAAGCGCAGCATCGAGCCGCGGGCGCTCGCGCAGATCGCCGAGCGCGCGCAGTCGGTGATCGAAGAGGTGCAGCACGTCTTCGTGGGCCCGCGGCAGATCCCCGAGCTGCTCTTGGTCGCGCTGCTCGCGCGGGGCCATGCGCTGCTCGAGGGCGTCCCCGGCGTCGCCAAGACCACGCTGTGCAAGGCGTTCGCCGCGACGCTGGGCTGCCACTTCCGCCGCATCCAGTTCACCCCCGATCTGCTGCCCGCGGACATCACCGGCACCTACGTCTTCTCGCCGAACCAAGGGACGTTCTCGCTGCGCGAGGGGCCCATCTTCACCAACGTGCTGTTGGGCGACGAGATCAACCGCGCGCCCGCCAAGACCCAGAGCGCGCTGCTCGAGGCGATGCAGGAGAAGCAGACGACGATCGAGGGCGACACGCGCACGCTGCCCTCCCCGTTCATCGTGCTCGCGACCCAGAACCCGGTGGAGCAGGCGGGCACCTATCCGCTGCCCGAGGCGCAGATCGACCGGTTCCTGGTCCGCATCCTCATGGGCTATCCCAAGCCCGACGACGAGCGACGGGTGCTGCGGCGCTTCATGGAGGGATCGCCGACCGCGCGCACGCTGCTCGAGCCCGAGCAGATCCTCGACATGCAGGCGATGGTCGAGCAGGTCCACGTCGAGGACGACGTGCTCGACTACGTGGTGCGCTTGGCGGGGCACACGCGGCAGCAAGCGCGCATCTTCTTGGGCGCCTCGCCGCGCGCGGCGCTCGCGCTGCTCGCCGCGGCGCGCGCGCGGGCGCTGATCTTCGGGCGCGGCTTCGTGCTGCCCGACGACATCAAGATGCTCGCGGTCTCGGTGCTCGCGCATCGCCTCGTGCTCACGCCCGAAGCCGAGATGGACGGCACCAGCCGGGAGTCGCTGATCCAGAAGGCGCTCGGCGAGGTCCCCCACCGCAAGGAGTAGCGGTGCTCCCCATCCCGCGCCTGCCTGCGTTTCCTCTGCTCGCGGCGGCGACGGTGATCTTGCTCTTGGCCGCGGCCACCGGCAGCCCGGTCACGGCGATGCTGGGCGGGACGATCCTGCTCGTGCTCGCGGGCGCGCTCGCGGCGAGCATGCCGATCGGACGGCGGGTGCGGCGCGAGCGGCTCGAGTTCGCGTGGTGGCTGGCGCACGGCGATCCCAGCTCGGGCGGCGGCGCCGCGGTGCCGGGCGTGCCCTTCGAGGTGCGCTGCTTCGTGCGCCATCGGGGGCCGAGCCCGCTCTTGTTGCGGCGGCTCGAGCCGATCGTGCCGGGCGGCGCGCATCTGTTGCGAGAGCCTGGCGAGGGCGACGAGGGCGCGGCGCTCTTGGTGCCTCCGCACAGCCGCACCGAGCTCTCGTTCCGCTTGATGGCGCCCGCCGCCGGACGCGTGGTGCTGCACGGGATGGCGGTGGTGCTCGAGGGTCCGCTGGGGCTCTTCGGGGTGCCGCTCTACTTTCCGAACCCGCTCGTCATCAAGGTGCTTCAAGCCGCGCTGCGATCGGCGAGCGTCGCGTACGAGCGCGCGGGTCAGTCGGTGGATCGCAGCGGCGCCTCGAGGGTGGCGGCCGGCGGCGGCACCGAGTTCAAGGAGCTGCGCGAGATGCAGCCCGGCGATCCCTTCAAGCAGATCGCGTGGAAGGCCTCGTCGCGCCGCGGGCGCTGGCTGGTGCGCGAGGTGGAGCAAGAGGTGCAGGAGTCGCGCACCGTGATCTGCGACGTGAGCGGCACGATGCGCGGCGGCGACGAAGGTCGGCGCAAGCTCGACTACGCGATCGAGGCGATCGCCGCCGAGGCGCGCCGCAGCATCGGGCGAGGCGATCGCATGGGGCTGGTGACGGTGGACGGACGCATCGTCGATCACGTGGCGTTGGGCGACGGCAACCCGCATCTGCTGCGCATCTTCGATTCGCTGCTGCGCGCGACCGAGATCGTCGACGACGATCTGACCGAGGCCGACGACGACGACGTGATCCGCACGGTCGGTCGCTACGTGCGCCAGCAAGACGGCCTCGATCTGAGCGTGCCCGCGGGCCGCGGCAGGAGCTCGGGGTGGAACGTCGCGGCGCTCGTGCGGCACACCGAGGCCGCGCTGAGCGAGGCGGGCGCCAAGGACGAGGCGGTGCGCGCCTCGAGCCCGGCGATGGCGACGCTGCGTCGCTTCTGTCGGGTGCGGGGGATCCCCCTGCCCTACCGCGCCGATCCGAGGGACGGAGGCAAGGCGGCCGGCTTCGGCGAGGCGCTCCGGCAGGTCGAGCAGAAGAGCCGCGGGCCGATGGAGGTGATCGTGCTCAGCGACATGGACGGGCTCGGTCAGCCCGATCCGCTGCTGTCGGCGGTGCGCCTCTTGCGCGCGCGGGGACACCGGGTGCGGGTGCTCTTGCTCGACGCGGCGAGCTTCATCGAGCCGCCGAGCACCGAGCTCACCCAGAAGCTCTACGAGGTGTACGCGCGCGGCGAGCGACGTCGGGAGCGCGACATGCGCGCGCTGCTCGTGCCCCTCGGGGTCGACGTGAGCGTGGTGCGCCGCGATCGTCCGGCCGCGCTCGCGCTCTTGCCCGCACGCCCTCGGCGAGAGCGCGCTGCGTGAGCGATCCCGTCAGCGAAGCGCCCGCGTTCGAAGATCCCCGGGTGGTGCTCGGGCGGCACGGCCTGAGGCCCAAGCGCGCGTTCTCGCAGAACTTCCTCGTGAGCCGGCACGCGGTCGACGCGATCGCGCGCGCGGCGACGGAGGGCGGGCTGCCGGTGATCGAGCTCGGTCCCGGCGCAGGCACGCTCACCGCCGCGCTCCTGCGCTGCGGCGCGCAGGTGACCGCGGTGGAGAAGGACCGCGAGATGATCGCGCTGCTCGGCGCCGAGCTGGGGCACGTGGCTGCGCTTCGCGTCGTCGAGGGCGACGCGGCGAGCTTCGATCTCGACGCGCTCGGTGCGCCCGAGCGGGTGAGCCTGTGCGGCAACCTGCCGTACGCGATCACGGGCGCCATCTTGGAGCGCCTGGTGCAGCTCGCGGATCGGATCGATCGCGCGGTGGTGATGATCCAGCGCGAGGTCGGCGATCGGTTGCTCGCGAGCCCGGGCAGTAAAGCGTGGGGATCCCTCAGCGTGTTCGTGCAGGCGCGCTTTTGGGTCAAGCGCGTGATCAAGGTGCCCGCCGGCGCGTTCCATCCGCCGCCCGACGTGGAGAGCGTCGTCGTGTCGCTGGTGCCGCGTGAGGTGCCGATCGCGGTGGAGGACGAGGCGCTGCGCACCATCGTGCGCGCGGCGTTCGGGACGCGACGCAAGACCTTGCGCAATGGTCTCTTGCGCGAGGTCGGCGAGCGCGCCGATGCGCTCTTGGCGAGCGCGGCGATCGACGGCAGCAGGCGCGGCGAGACGCTGGCGATCGAAGAGCTCGCGGCGCTCGCCGACGCGCTGCGCGCCAGCGCCTGAGCGCGATCGAGCCCCTCGACCGCGAGCGCCCCGGGGCGTGCGATGATCCCGCGCGATGACACGAGGACATGGCTCGTCGGGTGCGCTTCTGTTCGTTCTCGGCGTCGGCCTCTTGGGCTGCGGCTCGGAGGATCCGCCGCCCGCGCTGCGATCGGAGCCGGCCCCGCTGGCGCCCTCGAGCGAGCCTGCGTCCGAGCGCACCACATACGAAAGCCCCACCGCCGCGAGCCCGCCCGGCGAGCCCGTGATCCCCATCCCACCGCTCGAGACCGAGCGGACCTTCGAGGTGTTCACGCTCCCCGCCGACTGGCGAGAGCGAGTGGAGGCGCAGGGCGAGATCGAGGTCGAGCGTCGCGAGGCGGCCCTGCCGCCGCGCTCGAACCTGATCGCGCCGCACTTCGCGCTTCCCGATCGGGGCGCGGCGGCCGAGGTCGACCGCCTCATCCGAGAGGCCGCGGTGTCCGATCCCTACGACGCGGTCGAGAACGTCTGCGACGTCACGCTGGCGCAGCCGCGCCTCGTCGGCGTGCGGTGCGAAGCCGAGGGCTCGGGGGGGCGCACCGGCTTCGAACGCGCGACGTTCGCGATGACCTTCGCGATCGACGGCGCGCGGGTTCGCGAGGTGCGCCTCGGTGAGCTCTTTGCGCCCTCCGTCATCATCGAGACGATCGCGCGAGCGGCGTGTCGCACCGAGGCCGAGGAGCGCGACGAGGACGCGCCGTGCGACGACGAGCTGGTGATCAGCGTCGGTGAGCTGGGCCTCTTCGTGGAGCTCTTCGGTGATGCGGGGACCGCGTTCGACTTCAGGATCCCTTGGGATGCGCCCGTGGTCGAGGGGCAGCTGCGGCACGACGGGCCGCTCTCGACGATGCTCCCCGCCGCGTCGCACCGAAGCGTGACCGTGCCCATCGCCGAGATCGTGCGTGCCGAGATCACCGCGTATCAGGTGGCGTCGTGGGCGTTCGGACCGGTGCGACCGCTCGAGCGCGCGATCGATCACGCCGAGGCGCTGGTCGCGGTGCCGGGCGGCTACCGTGCGGTCTTCAGCGAGTCGGTGGCCTCGTTCGAGGGGCTGGGCGCGGTGGAGGCGCGCGCGCGCGAAGCCGCAGGCGGCGGACCGATCCAACCGTTGACGCACGAGTCGTCTCGCCTCGACGTGCGTCCCCTCGGTGCGACCCAAGAGCTGTCGCTCCGCGCCGCGCCGGGCACCCACGGCGAGCTCGTGGGCATCGTCTCGCAGGGGACGTTCCTCGTCGGAGTCAGCGGTGAGCTCGACGGTCGCGTCAGCCAAGCGGGCGGTCGCGGGAGCTGGATGCGGGTGTTCCTCCCCGACGGAACGAACGGCTGGGTCGCAGGCCGCTACCTCGAGCCCGATGGCTGCGGCGCGCTCGGCGTGACCGTGCTCGCCGAGGCGATGCCCGAGGCCGCGCGCCCCCTGCTCGCTTCGGCGATCTACGGCCAGGTGCCGGGCGTCGTGTTCGCGATCGTCCGCGGCGCCGATCGTTCGTGGCTCGTCGACGCGCCCGACTGCGCCTTCGCGGTTCGGCGGGTGATCGAACTGCCGGGCCGCATCGAGGCGGTGCGATACGCCGATCACCGTCTGGTCGTGACCTCGACGCCGATCGCGCCGAGCGATCCGGCCTTTCAGGGGAGGATGCGCTGGTCGTTGTTCGCGCCGGACGCGACCACCGCAGCGTGGTCGACCGAAGCCCGAGGTCACTTCTCGGTGCCCGAGGCCGAGCGCGCGACGGTGGCGTTCGACGCCCGCGTCGCGGGGACAATCTGGGACCTTGAGGTCCGGCCCGTGGGGGAGCCGCGGCGGCGTGCGCGCTGGACGGGCACCGAGGTCGCCGAGGCCACGGGGCGCTGAGGTGCGCGCGGCGCTCGCGCTCTCGATCGCCATGCTCGGTTGCGCGACCGAGACCGCGATCGATCTCGACGACGCCGCCGAGACGACGGCGACACCGACGGCGGCGCCCAGCTTCGAGCGTTGCGAGCGCTGCCACGCTGCCATCGCCGCCGAGCACGCCGGCTCGCTGCACGCGCACGCCGCGACCGATCCGCTCTTCGTTCGCGAGCTGGCCCGGGTGCCTGCGCCGTCGTTCTGCGTCGGGTGCCACGGCGCGGATCGTTCGCCGCCTGGGCTGGGTTGCGCGAGCTGCCACGGCGAAGGGACGATCCGCGCGAGCGTCGCCTCGGGGCGGGCTCCGCATCCGGTCGCGGTCGATCCCGTGCTCGCGACCGACGCGAGCTGCGCGAGCTGCCATCAGTTCGACTTCCCCGGGCGGCCCGGTGAGCGGATGCACGCGACGATCGACGAGGCCCACGCGCTCTTGGGGGAGGACCGACCGCGCTGCCTGAGCTGTCACGGCGGCGAGCACGGGCACGCCGCTGCCGTGAGCGATGCGATGCTCGCGGACGCGGTGCGCGTGACCGCGAGCGCGCGGCGCGACGGCGTGCGAGCGCGGGTCCGGCTCACGCTTCGCGCCGCAGAAGTGGGCCACGCCGTACCGACCGGCGACGTGTACCGGCGGCTCGAGGTCCAGGCGTGGATCGCGGGCGCGCCGCGCTCGCTGCGCACCACGACGCTCGCGCGCACGTTTTTGCGCGAGCCCGACGGCCTGCACGAGATAGGCGACGATCGCCTGATGCCCGGCGCGCCGCGCACCGTGACGCTCGCGCTCCCGATCCCCGATGGCGCCTCCGCGATCGACGTCTGCTGGCGCATCGAGTGGCACGCGCTGCCCCGCGACGAAGCCGAGCGCGAGGAGATCGACGAAGGTTGGTGGCGACGCCTCATCGCCGAAGGCCACCTCGGCCTCTGACATCGCGTCGACAGCGCGATCCGCGCGGAGCTCGGCCTCGTCCGAAGGCACGCCGTCGCGGGCGTCGATCTCGCGTCGTCGTGTCGGTCTGCGTCGGACGCACGATGCTGGCTGGGCTCGACGTCGATGTGGATACTCTCGCGCGTGCTCGAGACCCTCGACAGCGTCGACTTCGCCTCGCTCGAGGACGCATATGGGCCTGCGGTGGACGTGCCCGAGCGCCTCCGCCTCCTCGCGGCGGGCACGCGCGAGGAGGCGCGCGCCGCGCTCTCCGATCTCGAGGCGGGGATCTTCCACCAGGGCTCGTACTACTCCGCGGCAGCGCCCTCGGTGCCCTTCCTCGTCGAGATCGCGGGCGCGCCCACCCCGCTCCGGGCGGACGTCCTCATCTTCCTGGCGGACATGAGCGGCGCGCCCGCCGATATGGACGAGCCCTTCGACCCCTTCGTCTTCCGGAGCTCACCAGGCGCGCCGACCTATCCCGAGGCGACCGACACGATCGCGGCCATCGTGCGCGGAGAGCCCGTGTACGTCGCCGCGCTCGACGCCGCGGATGCGCGCGTGCGCAGCGCGGCCGCGTTCCTGCTCTCGCGCATCGCGCGCGTGCCCGACGCGTTGGCCGCTGCGCTGACGCGAGAGACCGATCCCTTCGCCGAGGCGGCGCTCTGCATCGCCATCGCACGTGCGGGCGCGCGCCCCGAGGCGCCGAAGAGCGAGCTCGCCCGCGCCGTCGTCGCCGCGGGGTCCGAGAGCGAAGACGCGCTCGCCTTCCTGCTGCGAGAGCCGCTGCGCACCCACCACGAGATGCCGTTCTACGGCGGGGATCTCTCCGCGCTCGCGCTCGAGGGACTGCGAGCCCTCGAAGGCCGCGGACCGGAAGCGGCGGAGCGCGCGTGGACGCTCGTGCACGAAGCGCTCGAAGACCGGTTCGCGCGCGGCGAGCGCTTCGTGGCGCCGCCGACGCCGGCGGCGAGCCGCGTCCGCGACGAGCCCTCCAGCACGCCGACGTGGGAGGGCTACGGTCGCGATCGCCCGCTGCGCGGCCTCCTCGCTGCGCTCGCCAGGATCGCGTTCGGCGATCACGGCGACGGCCTCGTGCGCCGCGAGCACCTGGATGCGCGGCAGCGCGAGGTGCTGGGCTTCACGGTCACCTACGGCGTGCCCGTCCCCGTGCCCAGCGCGCCGTGGATCACGCCCGAGGCGATGACGCGCTTCCTCGAAGGAGGCGGCCCGCTCGATCGCGAGGTCGAGCTCGGCGGCGTGCGCGCGCCGGCCTTCGTTCACCTGCAGCCGCCGCTCGACGCGCACGATCATCAGGGCTTCGCCCGCGCCATCGAGGAGCTCGCCGCCGCGCTGGGCCCAGACGAGCTCTTCGACGTCGTCGTCGATCTGCTGAGCGGCGCGTACGACCTCGCGCCCGGCGGGCATCTGGTGGACGACGCGCCGCTGAGGGAGCACGTGCTGCCCCGCGTGAGCGGCCTGCGCGCGCGCTTCGTGGCGGCCGCGCACGACCTCGCGGAGCGGGAGGCCTCGGGTCAGCTCGCGCGCTTCGTGATGACGCCACAGATCACGGCGTGCGAGGCCCCTCCGCCCGAGCTCGATCGCCTCGCCGGCGCCGCGCTCGGTTCGCTGCGAGCCGAGGGGATGCCGTGGCTCCGCACGTTCCCCGAGCCGCGCCGCTCGCGCATCGTCGCGCGCTTCGGCAACGCGTACCTGCTGGATCTCTTCGGCGGCGTGTGCACCGAGCTCTCGAGCGCGCTGCTCGAGGCCTTCGTCGCCCCGGAGTGCGCGTGGTGGGTACACGACGCGGAGGGCGCGCTCGGGCGCATCTCGACCGAGGCGCTGCGCGATGCGCTGCCCGGGCTCGAAGGAAGGCGGGCGAGCATCGTGCGTCGCGTCCTGCGCGCCAAGACCGGCGAAGGCTCCTTCACCCTGACGATGCGGATCGTCGAAGGCGGGATCGACGTCACGCTCGTCGACTGGCTCGACGTCACCCGACTCGAGGCGCGCTGGTCGGCGCACCCGCAGCTGAACGAGCTCTCGGCCGTGCCGCGGGCGCTGGCGCCCACCGAAGATCCTTTCGTCCAGCTCGAGGGCGATGTCGACGCGGGCACGGAGTACCGGGTGATGCGGCTGCTCTCGGACGCGGGCTTTCGCGGGACGGTACGGGCGATGAACAGGACGACGTCGATGAACGTGCGCGGCTGAGCGCGGCCCTCGCTCGTGTCCGGCATCCGTGAGCGCGATGCGGGGTGGAGCGTTCGATGGGCGTTCGATGGGGCGGCGCGCCGGCACGCGCGCTGCTGGGTGGCGCTCGATGTCTCGCCGATCGGGCAAGAGAGAATGGGCTCGACGTGCCGCAGCCGCCCGCGCGTGCGCGGCTTTCACGGAGCGTGCGTGGGCGGCACACGCGCTCGTGATGATCGCCGTGCTGAGCGCACCGGCTGCGATCCGAGCGCAAGCAGACCGCGAGCTGCTGGGCCCGATCGCGCTCTCCTCCGATGGGCGCGTGATGGTGTTCGGCGCGTTCGAGGCCGTCGTCGAAGATCCCGCGGGTCGCACGTTCTTGGCGGCGTCGAGCGAGCCGATGAGCGTCGCGGTGAGCGGCGATGGCGCGCGGGTGGTCGTGGGCGATCGGCGCGCAGACCGGGTGCTCGTGTTCCTCCGCACCGATCGAGGATGGCGTGAGGAGGCGATCCTCTCGGGGCCGAGAGCGCGCGGCGGATTCGGTGGCGCCGTCGCGCTGTCGGACGGTGGAGAGCGCCTCGTCGTCGGCGCGCCGGATGAGCACGGCGGCGCGGGCACGGCGTGGGTGTTCACGCGGAGCGAGCACGCGTGGTCGATCGAGGGCGAGCTCGCGCTGCCCGGCGCGCGGGGATCGGATGGCTTCGGGAGCAGCGTCGCGGTGGATGGCGACGGAACGCACGTGGTCGTGGGCGCGCCCTTCGGGCACGGCGGCGGGGGGCGCGCGGTCGTGTTCACGCGGAGCTCGCGGCTCGGGCGCGCGTGGTCGAGCGCCCTGGTGCTCGCGCCGCCGCGCTGGGCCGCGCGCGCTCGATTCGGAGGCGCGGTGGCGATCCGTGGTGGGCACGTCTTGATCGGCGCACCCGTCGCCGAGCGAGGTCGCGGCGCGGTGTTCTGCTTCGACGTCGTGACCTCCCCGCTGAGCGCGCGGCTCGCTGGGATGCTGCGGGCCGAGCCGTCGCATCGCGGCGCGTTCGGGAGCCGGGTGGGGTTGTCGCGGGACGGATCGATCGCGGTCGTCGCGGCGCCGCGTGATCGGGAGCGCGGTGTGG
>CAYZQM010000202.1:0-13002 GCA_964480175.1 uncultured Sandaracinaceae bacterium | reverse complement strand
ACACATGAACGTGGCGCGGTCGTGAACATGAACGGCTTCTCGTTCGGCCAGCGTGGCCGATCTCTCGGTGCAGTCACGTCTCTTCGATGCGCCCACAAATCGCGGCGTTGAGTTGCTCGAGATCCTCCGCGGGCACCCAGAGCTCCGTGTGATGTCGTGCGCCCACGCAGCGCACGGGCCAGCGCGACGCCAGCGTGGCCGGAATGCGGAAGCGAAGAATGTGCACCCCGCTGCCGGTGGGCACGTTCCAGCCCTCGGCGATCTCCCGGGCATACGCCGCGTTGGTGACGGGATAGAAGATGGGCTGGTCAGGCAGGCGCGGAGGGAACGTCCTCCAGCCACTCGCCTCGACGAGCGCTCGCTCTGCATCACCGACGGGTCGGTAGAGCACGACGGTGTCTCCATCGCGCTCAGGGGTCACTCCGTCGTTGGCGAGGTGACTCCGCGCCGAGCCGACACCATCGAGGGTGAGCTCCATCTCGATCTCGGGACGCTCGATCCGAAGGATGTTCTCGCCGCGCGTGAGGATGAGCGCGCCGTCGTCGTCGCGCTCGATGCGAACATCGTCGACCTCCGCATCGATCTCGGTGCGGAGCTCACCCGTTCCGGGGAGCGCGATGGGCCAGATGAGGACGACCCTTCGATAGCGGCGCATCGATGGCGTCTAGCACAGCAACTACTGAGGTCCGTCCCCTTTCTGGACCCGATGCACTGAAATCATTTGCAAAAGCGAAACTCAATTACTGAGGACCGTCCCCTTTTGCGCGTGCTCCGTGCTCGTGCTCGCAACGCCCGGCGGGCCCTCCTTGTCGCGTGACGACGCGCGGGCTGATCTTCGGCCGGGGTTCCCCCTGAGGAGCGAAGCGACGATTTGGGGGAACAGCCCGCGCGCAGGCCGAAGGCCGAGCACCGGGCGGATGGGGGCATCCACGGATTCGAATTCAGGATCTCGATCTCGAGACGTGAACGTGAACCTGAACGTACCTGAACGTGGTCGCGAGCGTGAACGACCGTGTTGATCAGCATCGTGGCCGGTGGGTTCGTCCACGACCACGACCACGACCACGACCACGATCACGACCACGACCACGATCACGTTCACGGGCCAGACGACATGCTGCCGATCAGAGTTCCAGCTGCAGCGCGAGGGGGCAGTGGGCGGCGGCGAGCTCGCGGGCGTCTTCCGTGATCTCGCGGCGGACCTCTGCGACGTGCTCGAGCGTGGTCTCGACCAGCAGCGTCGCGCCGTGCGGGGTCTCGACGACGTGGAGCTGCGCGTGGTGGATGAGCGCGTCGGCGTCCGCGAAGGTCGGGACGTCCGGGCTCTCGGTGCGGGCCTGCGCGTCCAGCGCGACGAAGCGCTCGATGAGCGCACGGAGCTCGCTCCGGTCGGCGTCGTCCCAGGTGGTGAAGCGCAGCTCCGCGCCATCGCCCAGGTCCACCTCGCGCACCTCCAGATCGGCGACGTCGCGCATGCAGAAGAGCTCCGAGCGATGGTGGACGGGCTCGAGGTGCGCGCGCGCAGGGGCGGCTTCTCGATGGGCACATCCCGCGAGCACGAACAGACCGAGGAGAACAGCGTGGCGTTGCATGAGCGACCTCCGGCATCGACGTGCGGTCGATGCTCGTCGGGGCCATCGCATCGGGCATGCCAGGGGCGACCGAGCCCGCGTGCGCGCGATCGTCGCGGAGCGTGGCGCCGCCCTCGTCCCCATTCGGGCCACCCGCCCCCTTCGGCACCACCCAACGAGCGACGTTCGCGCGCACAAAAGAGAACGAGCGCGCCGGCATGTGCCTGCGCGCTCGCTCGCTCTCGGCTCGCCGACCGAGGTCGGCGATCACGAAGCTCGGCTCATCAGTTGATGAGGTCCTTGAGCTTCTTGAGGGCCGACGCGCGCACCTTGCGCGACGCGGGCTTCGCCGGGTACTGCTTCATCTCGCCGGTGAAGGGGTTCTTGCGGGTCTCCGCCTTCTTCGCGGGGCTGTTCTTGACCTTCAGCTTGAGCAGGTCCGGAAGGACGAGCTCACCGGGGCCACGCTTGCCGAGCTCGCGCTTGGCGATCGCGATGACCGCGTCCCACGACTCACTCACCTGGCGCTTGCTGAGGCCGGTCTTCTCCGCCACCTCGCCAAAGAACTGCGCCTTCGTCATCCGCTTGGAATCGCTCATGATGCCTCCTGTACGTTTCTCAGTTCACTCGCCCCGTCTCCGGGGACTTTCTCGGGCACGAACCTGCTCGCCCTGAGCCCACCCGCAGGCACGGAGGCCTCTTGTTCTGGAGGCGCGCACCTACGGCAGGCGCTTGTTGGTCCGAGAATGCGGGACCCGTCAGCACCTGGACGACCTCAGCCCAGCCCCGGACACGTCTGGGGTGGAGCGCGAAGTCGGCAGCGGATTCTCAGACCGTCCGAGGTGGCCCCCCTCGGACGTAACTACTTGCCTTTCCACCCTCCCCCGCCGTGGGACGGGCCGGGCCCGACTCACGTTTGAGGCTTGTTTCAAGGCGTTTGAAGCGATGTCGGCCGCTCATGCCACGCTGTTTTGGGAGTGACAAGAGCATTCGTCGGCGCGCACGCGGAAAAAACAGGGGCTAGCGGCGCCTCTCGCGATTTTCCCGCGTTTTTTGCCCGCCAAGCGGCGTTCGAGCCCCGATCGTAGGCAGATCACGGCGGCGATCGCGCGATCGCAGCGCGGCCCATCCCGCGCTCGCGAGCACCTGGGTTCGGGCCTTCATCCGGCGCTCTTCGTCGTCGTCGCGATGATCTTGGCCGAGCAGATGAAGCACGCCGTGCGCGAGCAAGAGCGCGATCTCGCGCGTGAGCTCGACGCGGTGCTGGCGCGCTTGTGCGCTCGCGGTGTCGAGCGAGATCACGACGTCGCCGAGCATCACGCGCGCGCGCGCATCGAACGGCAAGAAGCGCCCGCGCGCGTCTTCGTTCTGGGAGAACGCCAGCACGTCGGTCGGTCGATCCTTGTCGCGGTGCGCCCGGTTCAGCGCGTGGATGTGCGGATCGTCGGTGAGCACGAGGCTGAGCTCGGCGCGCGGGAGCCGAAGCGCGCGCAGCATCGCGGTCGCCATCGCGCGCAGCTGCGGCAGCGCGAATCGCACGCGCGAGCGCCCCTCGCGAGCGGCGTAGACCGGCATCAGGCGCGATCGAGGAAGCCCTCGTCGACCTGGCAGGCGCGGAAGGACTCGTGGTTGAGCGCGCGGCGGACCAAGCGGAGGTTGGTGATGAGGGGCGCGATCCGGGTCTCGGCGATCATCCGATCGAGCAAGAGCACTGCCTCGTGGCGCGTCGGGCAGAACGTCGTGACGGTCGCCACCAGCGGATCGTGATCTTGGGCGATCTTGCTCCCGCTCTGGATGGCCGACTCGATGCGCGATTTGCCGGTGGGCGCGGGCGGCCAGCGCACGTCGTCCGTGCGTCCAGGGAACGGGCGCTGGTCCCGGGGATCGAGCGCCGCCTCGAGGCGCGCCTGCACCGCGTGACCCGTCGGCTCGGTGCGGAACGATCCCTGCGGCAGCGGCTCGCCGAGCGCGAGGCGCACGTCGGCCTCCACGAGATCGACGCCGGTGCGCATCTCGGCCAGGACGTGCTCCGGGCCGAGGCCGGGTCGGAACGCGACGAAGTGGAACTGGCCACGCGCATCGAGGAGGAACTGCACGGTCGCAGGCCCGCGGTGGCCGAGGTGGATCGCGAGCTGGCTGGCCGCCGCCCACATCGCGCCGCGCACCGACTCGCCGTTGCGCAGCGCATCGATCGCGGGCGCGGGCGCCTCGCCGATCACGCGGCGGTGATCTTTGCGCACCGAGCACTCGTGATCCGAGATCACCGCGACGTCGGCGTCGCCGTCGGAGACCAGCACGATCTCCACGTGACGAGGGCGCTCGACGTACGCCTCCATCGCGAACGCCGGCTCGCTCTCGGCGCTCACCAGCGCGCGCAGCTCGCTCTCGTCGTTCACCACGCTCAAGCCCGCGGGCTCACCCACGCCGTACGCGGGCTTCATTACCAGCGGGTAGCCGACGTCGCGCGCCATCTGCGCCGCGGTCTCTGCGTCGCGGATGATGTCGTCGCCCCCGGGCAAGACGCGAAGGCCGCCCTCGATCGCGGCGCTGCGCATCGCGACGCGGTCGCGGTAGAGCGCGAGGCGATCGGCGGTGGGCCCGATGACCGTGACGCCGCGGCGCGCGCCGCGGGCGGCGAGCCAGGGATCGGCGTCGAAGAACCCGTACGCGGGATGGACAGCCACGCAGCGGTGGGCGAGCGCGAGCTCGATGACGGCGTCCGCGTCGCGGTAGATCGCGAGGTCGTCGATCTTCACCACCTCGTCGGCGGCCTGGGCGTGCACCGCCTCCTCGTCGCCGGGCGCCGCGAGGGCGACGGTATCCGCCCCGATCCGCTGGCAGGTACGGGCTACCCGGGCACTGGCTTCGCCGCGACCGGCGATGAGGATGCGCTCGAACATGGGGGCGCACTCTACACAGGTTCGGGCAGTAGGCGATGCCGAGGCGTGGGCTCGGCTGCGCGGGCTCGGGCTCGGGCTCGGGCGCGGACGCGGACGCGGGCTCCGGCTCGGGCGCGGGCTCGGGTGCTCGACCCAGGTACCCAGGGCAGCTAGCGTCGCCCGCGATGGATGCGAACGCCAAGCTGGTGATCGGCGGGCTCGTGGGTTTGCTCGGCTGCGGCGGGCTCTGCGTATGTGCGGGGCTCTTGGGGATGGGGAGCTGCGTCGCCAACGCGCCGCAGCTCGAGGTCGAGATCGAGACCGCGCAGCGCGAGGGCACCCGTGATGGCAGCGCGGGCGACACGGAGGGGTGTCTGGCCCGCGGATACGATCGCGGGGTCGCGTGCGGCTACGGGATCAACTGCGGCGTGGTGATTGACGAGTACCTGCGCGCCTGCCTCCGGTCGGTGCCCAACCCCGATGCGTCGCTCTGCATCGGCGCGCCCGCGCCGAGCATGATGGGCGACCTCGCGTTCGACGAGCGCGTGTGCGGCGCCCGCGGCTGGCCGGTCGACAGCCCAGGTTGCTCGGCCGTCACCCAATCCGTCGCGACGTACTGCGCGACGTACTGACCGCTCGACGCGACCGACCCGCCGGAAACTGGAGGCCGGCGCTCGGGTGCTGGTAGTCCCCAGGCGTGCGCACGCGCGTCGCTCTCGTTTGTTCGATCCTCGGCCTCGGCTGCGCGGGTCCGCCTGCCGCTGCGCCGGCTTCGGGAACCGAGCCCCGCACCGAAGTGGAGGTGCCTGCCCCTCGGGCGGTGCGTCCCACGGCTCCCGTGGCGACGCGCCCGACCGGAGCGCGCGTCGCGATTCCTGCAGGCACGGTGCTCGCCGGGAGCCGCCCGGGAACGTCCGGTCGTCGTCCATCGCGCGAGGCCGATCTCGTGCCGGTGTCGATCGCCGCGTTCGAGATCGATCGCGTGCCGCTGCGCGCGCCCGGCGCCGCGATGCCGCTCCTCGCCAGCAGCCGCGCCGAGGCCGAGACGACGTGCGCTGCGCGCGGCGGTCGCTTGTGCACCGAGCTCGAGTGGGAGCGCGCGTGCGAGGGGGACGAGCATCATGCCTTTCTCACCGGGCCGAGCCTCGACATCGAGGGCTGCACCCTCGATCTGCTCGCGTGCACTTCGCCCTTCGGGGTGAGCGCGATGGGCATCGAGCGACCGGAGTGGACGGCCTCGGATCTCGAGGCGTCGCTGGTCGCGGTCGGTGCGTCGGCGGTGGTGCGGGGCGCGCGCTTCGATCAGCCGGTGGAGAGCCATCGCTGCGATGCGCGCGGCGCGCTGGCGCCGATCTCGGAGGTCGGCGCGGGGGTGCGCTGTTGTTATGGCGGTGCGCCGAACGAGGGTGCGTACCCCGCGACGACGAGCCATGCGGCGTACCGCGCCGCCGAGCTCGATGTCGCTGCCCTGCGCGCGGTGCTCGCCACCATCCCCGAGCTGTCGGCGTACGCGGGCGACTTTGAGCCTCACGGCGTCACGGACGGAGATCGCGCGCTGGCGCGAGGCAACAGCACCCGCGACGCGCTCGCCGGGTGGGAGCTCGCCGAGGGGCCCTTCTTCTGGTCGCCGACGGCGGGCGACGAGCTCTTGGTGTTCAGCGGCGAGGGCGGCGGGAGCACGCTGATCGCGGCGCTCTATCGGATGAGCGACGGCAGCTACGTGCACGGCGCATCGTTCGTGCTCGACGGCGAGTCGGCCCCGATCGCGATCAGCCACACCCCGCCGAGCCGCAGCGAGCTGCGCTGGACCGCGTGCTTCGGGTGCGGCGGAGAGAGCGGCGTCATCCGCCTCGACGAGGACCAGGTCGTGCGGGTGATTCAGCTCTGATCCGGCGAGCGCGACCGCGCGGACGACGCACGCAACATTGAGCGGCGGGCCGGATCGGGGTCGGCCACGTAGCGCCCGCATGCGGCTGTCTTCTCCTCCTCTCGTCCTCCTCGTGGTCCTCGGCGCCCTCACGGCTGCCGGCTGCAGCTGCCAGGCCAGCCTCGGCAGCATCGACGGAGGCAGCGATGGAGGCGACGCGACGCTCGATGCGCCGGGCGATCGCGACACCTCGATCGACGCGGGACGCTGCGTCGCCGCGAGCGTCACCTCGTTCGCGCTCGACAACTTCGACGACGTGTCGGTGCGTTATCGCGCGCGCATCCGCCCCGACCTCGGGGGACAGCCCTT
The DNA here is from genome assembly GCA_964480175.1 of uncultured Sandaracinaceae bacterium. Classification (GTDB taxonomy): domain Bacteria; phylum Myxococcota_A; class Polyangia; order Polyangiales; family Sandaracinaceae; genus CAYZQM01. The sequence goes on along the minus strand of CAYZQM010000202.1, from coordinate 6,316 downwards.
CGATCTCTACCTGGAGATGAACCGCTACGGCGACACCGAGTACGAGGGGACGTTTCCGCTCGGCGGCACCGGGCCCGACGGCAACTTCGGGAGCTGCGCGCACTGCGTCGTCGCGTTCTACGGGACCAGCATCGCGACCGGCTACTTCGCGGACGAGGGCACGCTGACCCTGCGCTCCGATCCCTTCTCGCTCCGCTTGAACGCGATCCTCGAGGGCGCGCGCTTGATCGAGGTGACGATCGAGGGCCCTACCCTCACCTCCGTGCCGGTGCCCGACGGCGACTGCGTCGTGCTCGAGCGCATCGAGGTGGACACGACGTTCCCGCCTCCGGGCTGGACGTGCCCGCTCGATCGGATGGGCGACGGAGAGACCTGCGACTGCCGGTGCGGCACGTTCGATCCCGACTGCTTCGAAGACCTGCCCATCACGGGCTGCACCAGCGGGCAGCTCTGCCTCCCCGCGCTCGCCGGCGGCATGGCGGTCGGGCGCTGCACCGACGACTGCGATCGCGACGAAGGGCGGATGTGCCCCGGCGGCGGCGTGTGCGTCGACGACTGGGCGGACGACGTGTGCACGGCCGACGTCACACGCGTCGATCGGCTCGCGCAGGTGGGCGAGGTCTGTCGGCCGGACGCGCGCTGGTGCGCCGTCGTCGGCGCGGCGCCCGGACCCGGCGTGGCCGAGGGCTACTGCGATCTCGAACGAGGCGACGGAGTCTGCCGCCCGCGATGCCACGTGGATGCCGACTGCGACGAGGCCGCGGCCGAGGTGTGCACGAACGTCGGCTCGACGTCCGACGGAATGGGCGGCGAGGAGCCATTCGGGTTCTGCGCCCCGCGCTTCGGCGTGGGATGGATCTGCGATCCCAGCGCGTGGGAGGACGGAAGCACCTGCGACTGCGAGTGCGGCGCGCGCGATCCCGACTGCTATCTCGACGAGAACCCGGTCGCCGGTTGCGAGGCAGGCGAGCTCTGCGTGACCGACGGGACCTGCGCCGCGCCGCCGAGCAACGACACCTGCGCCACCGCCCTGCCGCTGAGCGCGGGCGTCACGACGGGGACGCTGACCGCGGCGAGCAGCGACTACGTGGTCGGCGGCGACGGCAGCACGTGCGTGACGCCGAGGCTCGATGGGCCCGACGTCGTGTACGCGATCGCGCTGAGCGCGGGGCAGACGTTGGTGGTCCAGGGACGCGCGCCCGACGCGGACATCGCGCTGTTCTTGCTGGGCCCCGGCGCGCCGGCGGTGTGCGATGGCGCGGGCGGCGAGTGCGTGATCGGCGCCGAGGCGGCGGCCTCCGGAGAGGTCGAGACGCTGCGCCACACCGCAGCCACGGCGGGCACCTACTACGTGGTGGTCGGCACGTTCTTCGGCCGCCTGGTCGCCGACTTCACACTGACGACCACGCTGGAGTGAGCCGGCGCGCGCGTTTGGAGACGAGCGTTCGACTGCTCTGGTCACGGAGGCTAGCTTCGCGCCCCTCATGGCCGGACTGACCTACAAGCAAGCGGGCGTCGACGTGGAAGCGGGCGATCGGTTGGTCGATCGCATCAAGCCGCTCGCTGCGCGCACCCGGATCCCCGAGCAGCTCGCGGGCCTCGGCGGCTTCGCAGGGCTCTGCGCGCTGCCCACCGGGATGAAGGAGCCGATCTTGGTGTCGGGCACCGACGGAGTCGGCACCAAGCTCAAGGTCGCGATCGAGACCGGACGGCACGACACGGTCGGCATCGATCTCGTCGCGATGTGCGTGAACGACGTCATCACCTGCGGCGCGCGACCGCTCTTCTTCTTGGACTACTTCGCGACGGGCAAGCTCGACGTCGCGACCGCGGAGAAGGTGATCGCGGGCATCGCGGAGGGCTGCGTGCAGGCGGGCTGCGCGCTGCTCGGCGGCGAGACCGCGGAGATGCCGGGCTTCTACGGCGACGGCGAGTACGACCTCGCGGGCTTCTCGGTCGGCGTGGTGGAGAGAGCGGCCATCCTCGACGGCAGCAAGGTGCAGGCGGGCGACGCCGTGATCGGCGTGGCCTCGAGCGGCCTGCACTCGAACGGCTACTCGCTGGTGCGCAAGGCGCTGAGCCACGCGAACATCGGCTGGGACGATGCCCCCGAGGGGCTCGGCGAGTCGGTGCGCGACGCGGTGCTGCGGCCCACGCGCATCTACGCGCGCGCGGTGCAGGCGCTGCTCGCTGCGTGCGAGGTGCGCGCACTCTGCCACGTCACCGGCGGCGGCCTGCCTGGGAACGTGCCGCGCGTGCTGCCGGACGGCGTGGGCGTGGCGCTGAAGACGGGGAGCTGGCCTCGCCCGCCCGTCTTCGATCTGGTGCAGCGCGCAGGTGGGATCGAAGAGGACGAGATGCGCCTCGCGTTCAACATCGGCCTGGGGCTGGTGGTGATCGTCCCGCAGGGTGACGTGTCCACCGCGCTCGCGTCGCTGAAGAAGAGCGGCGAGCAGGCGTTCGTCGTGGGCCAGGTCGAGTCGATGCCGGACGCGGTCGACGAGGCCCGGGTCGTGTTCTCCGAGTGAGCGAACGTTGATCCGCTCGCACTACGACGTGGTGGTGGTGGGCGCGCGCCTCTCGAGCTGGGTGGGCGCCGCGCTGCTCGCCAAGCGAGGGCTCCGGGTGCTCGTGCTCACCCACGACGAGCTGCCCGCGACCTACGAGATCGCCGAGCGCTCGCTCCCGCGCGCGCCCTTCAACTTCCTGCCGGCCGCGTCACCGATCGCGCAGAAGACCCTGTCCGAGCTGGCGCTCTCGACGACCTTCCGACGCCACGCCTCCGCGCACGATCCCGCGTTTCAGGTCGCGCTGCCCGGCGTGCGCTTCGAGCTCGCCGCGGACGCGGTGCATGCGCAGCGCGAGATCGATCGCGAGTTCCCCGCGGTGGCCCGCACCGCGGAGCAGGTCGTCGAGCAGCTCCGCGAAGGCTCGCTGGGCCTCGATCGCGCGCTCGAGAACGATCTCGCCTGGCCGCCCGAGACGTTCTTCGAGCGTCGCGCCCACACCCGCGCGACCAAGCACCTGCCCTACGGCACCCCGGCCGAGTCGGACCCGCTCGCGGCGTTGCCCGAGGGTCATCCGTTCCGTCTGGTGCTCACCGCGCCCGCCCGCTTCGCCGACGGAATCGATCCGGACTCGCTGCACGGGCTGCGCTTGGCGCGCCTGTTCTCGTCGTGGGCGAGCGGCGGCGCCGTGCTCACGGGCGGAAGTCCCGCCGTGTCGGTCTCGCGCATCTCGAGCCCGACCCTCCTGCCGACCAAGCCTCACACGGACGGCTGGACGATCTTGCGGCGCGCGCTCGCGGACTGCGTGCGGGCGCACGGCGGCGAGATCCGCGAGCGCGAACGCATCGATGCGATCGAAGTGCGGCGCGGGCAGATGACGTCGGTGCGCGTCGCGGCGTCGGGAGAGCAGATCGGCGCGAGCTGGCTGCTCATGGGCACGGACGTCGCGAGCTTGCTGCGTCTGCTCCCCGATCGGAGGCCGCTCGAGGAGCTCTTCGAGCAGCTCGGCGAGCCCACGCCGCGCTACTACCGCTACACCCTGAACCTGGTGATCCGCGAGGAAGGGGTGCCCGTCGGCCTGGCGCGCGACGCGTTCGTGGTGCGCGATCCGCGGCGACCCCTGTCGGGCTCGAACCTGCTTCATCTCGAGACGCATCCGGCCGAGGACGGAGAGCGCTTGATGGTCGTCGAAGCGCTGCTGCCGCGGCGCGGGGTCGAGGACTTGCCGGAGTACATGGAAGGGATCCGGGAGGACGTGCTCGCGGCGGTCGGCGAGGTCGTGCCCTTCTTGGGCAAGCACCTGGTGCTGATCGACTCGCCGCACGACGGACGTCCCGGGCGCCTCGTGCAAGAGCGCCGCGACGTCGCGCCCGCGCTCAAGTGGCAGCGCGGCCTGCCGACGATGGAGATCGTCCACGGCTACCCGATCACCGGCACGCTCGGCGTCACCGCGCTGCCGGTGCGCACCCCGATCAAGCGCCTCTTGCTCTGCAACCACCAGATCGTCCCGGGCCTCGGGATGGAAGGCGAGCTGCTCGCGGGCTCGAGCGCCGCCCGCCTCGTCGAGCGAAGCGACCCGAGGAGCGCCCCCTTGCTACGAAGCCCGTTCGGTCGCTGACCGCGCGGCCCTGGCGCTCAGCTCCCCTCGACCCATCCCGGAAGCGGCTCGGTCGCGCTGCGCCAAGCGCTCGGCAGCGCATCCCGACCCAAGCGCGACGAGAGCAGGCCGCCGACGATGGCGCCGTGGGTGTCACGGTCGCCGCCGACGGCGTACGTCGCGAACAGCGTTCCGCAGAAGTCATCCGGGTCCCGCAGCGCCATCCACAGCGCGAAGGGGACGGTGACGGGGCACGAGATGTCCCGATCGGCGCCGAGATCCTTGGCCACCCGCTGCGGGCTCGACGCGGCGTCGAGCGCTCGCGCACGCATCAACGCTGTGCGAACGGCGCTCGGTGCGGTGGTGTCGATCACGCGCTCGAACACATGCGCGCGATCGATCGGGGCGCCGCGCGCGCTGGCGAAGCAGCTCGCCGCGACGGCGACCGCGCTCGCGCCGGCCAACGCTTCCGGGTGTCGGTGCGTGACCGCAGCGGAGGCTCCTCCCTGTTCGGCGGCTGCACGCAGATCCCCCGCGTACCAAGCGCCGAGCGGCGCGACGCGCATCGCTGCGCCGTTGCCGAACGATCCTCGTCCCTCGAACGCCGCGGACGCGCCCGCGGCCACCGACGCGGGCGTGCCTCCGTCCAAGGAGCGCGCGCATGAGCGGTCCATAGCCGCGGTCGGGCGCAAAGCCGTCGATGAAGCTGCGAGCCAGCCAGGCGACGTCGATGCAGCCCTTCGCGCGCAACACCGCTGCGACCGAGCAGGCCATCAGCGTGTCGTCCGTGTAGCGCCACGGCGGCGGCGGAGTCTCTCGCCGCAGCAGCGCGCCGGCGACCGCGGCAGTGCGCTCGTTGAACCGATCGCCGAGCGCGTCGCCGATCGAGAGACCGACGAGCGCGTCGAGTGCGAGCTGCCAGCGTTCGTCCGGCGGCACGTTCAGCGGCGCGCGCGGCGGATCACGAGGAGCGCGAGGAGGGCGAGGAGCGACGTCGGCGCGGCGCTGCGTCCGTTCGCGCGGCAGCCGCAGCCGGCCGAGATGCCTCCGTCGCGACCGTCCGTGCCCGCGTCCATGCGTCCGCCGCCGCCGTCGCGCGGCGCCGTGATGCCAGCGTCGCTGCGCCCGCCGCCGCCGTCGGTGACCGGCGGATCGATCTCGCTCACGCAGAGGTAGTTGTCGTCCCACGTGCCCATCAGATCGGCCGACTCGTACCAGCGCACGCAGTCCATCCCGGCGATCGGGCCCGCGCTGCTCCAGGTGAACGCGTAGCGCGCGTCGTCGGGCAAGCAGAGGTAGTTGTCGTCCCAGCCGCCGTGCGTGTCGGACGACTCGGTGATCGCGGTGCAGGTCATTCCGTCGAGCGGACCGTCGCTGCTCCACACCATGCCGAGCGACGCGCCGCCCACCTCGTCGGACGCGCAGAAGTAGTTGTCCGACCAGGTGCCGACGGTGTCGCTCGGCTCGTCGACGGACTCGCAGGACATGCCCGACGCCGGGCCGTTCCCGCAGAACGTGAAGCCCGCCGCCGCAAAGCAGCTCACCGTGCGCGCGCAGAGGTAGTTGTCGGTCCACGAGTGGGGATCGGCGGTCTCGTTGAAGTGCACGCACTGCCAGCCATCGATCGGACCGGCGCTGCTCCAGCGCAGCTCGTAGGGCGCGTCCATCGGGGCGCACGCGTAGTTGTCTGACCACGCCGCCGCGTGGGCTTCGGAGCTCTCGGTCACGTTGACGCAGCGCATCCCGTCGATCGGTCCGGCGCTGCTCCAGCGAAAGCCGACGTCCGTCGCCGAGCACAGGTAGTTGTCGGCCCAGCTGTCCGGATCCCCGGGCTCGTTCACCGACACGCAGTGGGCGCCCGCGTTCTGTCCATCACACGAGAACGTGAAGCGGCCCGCGGTGCGATCGCAGGGCGGCGCGACCGGGGTGCATCCGTCGTTGGCGAAGCCCGCGATGGGGCTCGCCCGCAAGCGCGCCTGCGTCATCGGGCCCCACACGCCGTCCTCCGCGATGCGGTCGCCCGGGTTGTTCAGGTTCCACAGCCGCTGAAAGACCAGCACGGTGCGCCGCGGCTGGGTGGGGCAGTCGAAGTGCCACGGGTCCGCCGTGAAGTTCGGCCAGTTGCAGCCGCGCGCCGCCATCGCCGAGCGCACGGCGCCGTACTGCTGGATGTCCACCGCGCTTCCCGACTCGTGGTTGCTGCTCCCCGGCG
>CAYZQM010000201.1:0-13179 GCA_964480175.1 uncultured Sandaracinaceae bacterium | reverse complement strand
GCCGAGCACGCGGACTGGGAGCACCGCTACGAGGAGGAGGCCGCGCTGGCCCGCCGCGCGCTCGAGCTCGATCCGCGCGACGCCCGCTCGCTCACCACCCTCGCCACGAATCTGTTGCGCATGGGCGAAGAGGAGGAGGGGCTCGAGGTCCTGTCGCGCGCGTTCTCGCGTGATCGCTTCGACGTGCGGGTGCTCAACACGCTGAACTTCTACGAGCGGGTGATCACCCCGCACTACGAGTGGTTCGAGGCGCGACCGTTCCGGGTCCGGGTGCACCACGACGAGCGGGCGGTGCTCGGCGAGATCGTGCCGCCGCTGATCGACGAGGCCTACCGTTCGCTCCGCCGCCGCTACGGCGTCACCCCGCGCGCGCCGCTCTTCTTGGAGCTCTACGCCTCGCAGGCGCACTTCGCGGTGCGCACCTCGGGCCTGCCGAACCTCGGGGTGCAGGGCGTCTGCTTCGGTCGTGTGGTCACCGCGCTCTCCCCGCGCGGAGGGCCCTTCGACTGGGCGCAGATCACCTGGCACGAGCTCTCGCACGTCTTTCACCTCGCGCTCTCGCGCAACCGGGTGCCGCGCTGGCTCACGGAGGGGCTCGCGGAGCTCGAGACGACGGTCGCCAGACCAGCGTGGGCGCGCGAAGACGACCACCGCCTCTACCTGATGATCACGAGCGGTCGCTTGCCGCCGCTGTCTCAGATGAACGAGGCGTTCACCCACGCTCGGAGCGCGCAGGCGATGCTCGACGCGTACTACGCATCGACCCGCATCGCCGCGTTCCTCGTCGATCACTTCGGGATGCGCCGGGTGGTCTCGCTCCTGCGCGAGTATGGCCGAGGGCGCTCCGGCCCCGAGGCGTTCCAGCGGGCGTTCCGCACGTCGATCGACGAGGTCGATCGGCGCTTTCGCGAGGCCGAGCTCGCGCGCATGGCCGGACGCAGCGACGACTTCGCCGTCGATCTGTTGGCGTACGCCGAGCGCGAGACGTGGGCCGAGCGCGCCCGGGCCCAGCCCACCGACGCGCGCGCCCGCGCGGAGCACGCGGCGGCGCTCTTGGTGACCGGCGACGGCGAGGTCGCCCAGCGCGAGGCGGAGGCCGCGATCGCGATCGACGACGGCGAGCCCATCGCGCGCTTCGTGCTCATGCAGGTCGCGCTGGCCCGGCGCGCTCGGACCGAGGTGCTGTCGCAGGCGAGCGCGCTCATCGCGTCGGGCCACGACGGGTACGCGGTGCGCCTGGCCGAGGCGCGGGCGGCGATCGGCGGCGGAGACGCGGCGACCGCGCGCGCGGCGCTGCTGCGCGCGACCGAGATCGATCCGGTGCGCATCGACGGGTGGATGGCGCTGGACGCGCTCGCCGTGAGCGAGCACGACGACGCGCTCCGCCGGCTCACGCTCGAGCACCGTGTCGCGATCGAGCAGCACGATCGCGAGGGGCTCGCGGCGTACTTGAGCGTGCTGAGCGCTGCCGGCGATCACGCGGCGATCGCGGCCCTCGAGGAGCGGGTCCGCTTTTCCGATCCGTACCGCGTCGAGAACCACCGCATCCTCCTCGCCGCGCTGATCGCGCTGGGGGAGCGGGCGCGCGCGGAGCGGGTCATCGACCTGCTCGAGGCCCTGGGTGAGAGCGACGTCGCGGCCCTGCGCGCGAGCCTGCCGCCGCGCTGACGCACCGTCGAGGACGCCTCCGCGGCGGACGATTCAGCAGCGGAGCGGCTCAGCCGCTGAACCCGCCGCCGTCGAGGAACGCCTGCTCTTCGGGCGTGCTCGTTCGTCCCAGCACGGCGTTGCGATGCGGGAAGCGCCCGAAGCGAGCGATGATGTCGCGGTGCTCGATCGCGTACTCGGTGAAGCCGATCGCCTCGTGCAGCGCCACGGATCGCGCCTGATCCGTGAGGGACTCCGAGTGCTCGAAGGGCAGGTAGAAGAACATCCGCAGCTCCGGCGCCACGGCGCGGTCGTGGCCCCGCTCGATCGCGCGGTCCGCGATCGCTCTCGCGAGCGGATCGGTCGCGAACATGCGGGCCGTGCCGCGGAACGCGTTCCTCGGGAGCTGATCGAGGAGGATCATCAGCGCGAGCGCCCCCGTCGGCTCGCTCTCCCACGCATCGAGCTCGCCGCCCGCCGCGCGCTCGTGCAGATCGAGGAAGCGCTCGGTCAGCTCGCGATCGAAGGCGGGGTCCTTGGTGAACCACTTGGCCATGCCGGCCTCGGACCAGAAGGTCACCAGCTCGAGGGCGCGGGGATCGGTCGTCATCGCGCGACCATGCAGCCCAGGCCGTCGCGCGCCAACCCCCGCGTCGCGTCGGCTAGGATGCGCGCCGATGAGCGCAGCGCGACCGTGGTACCGAGAGCCGCTGCTCCACTTCGTGATCGCAGGCGTGCTGCTCGCGGGCGCCCGGAGCGCGCTTCGTCCTCGCGAGGCGCCGCCTCCAATCGTGCTCACCGACGCGCTGGACGCAGCGCTGGCGAGCGAGCACCGCGCGGCCCGCGGCGCGCCCGCCAGCGACGCCGAGCTGGAGGGCGCGCGCTTGCGCTGGATCCATGAAGAGGCGCTCTACCGCGAGGCGCTCGCGCTCGGCCTCGACGAGGGCGACGCCATCGTGCGGCGTCGGTTGATCCAGAAGATGACGTTCGTGCTCGAGGCGTCGCTCGACCTCGCGCCGCCGACCGACGACGCGGCCGCCGCCTACCTCGAGGCGCACGCGAGCGAGCTCGCGCTTCCTGAGCGCCGTACGCTCGAGCACCGCTTCTTCGGCGACTTCGGCACGACCCCGCTCGCGACCGCCGCGCTCGCCCGCGACACGCTGATCGGCGGGGGCGAGGTGACGGGGGATCCCTTCCTCGCGGCGAGCGGCTTCGAGGGCATCAGCGAGTCGGAGCTCTCGCGGATCGTCTCGCCGTCGGCGGCCACCGCGGTGTTCGCGCTCGACGAGGGGACGTGGTCCGAGCCGATCTCGGTCGGCCGCGGCGCGCTGCTGATCCGGGTGCGCGCGATCACCCCGGCGCGACCGCCCACGCTCGCGTCGGTGCGCAGCCGCATCGACGCGGCGCTGCTCGACGCGGCGCGCACGCAGGAGCTCGAGCGCGCGATCGACGGCGTGGTCGACCGCTACGAGGTGGTGCGCGAGTGATCCTGGTGACGCTGTCGTTGCTGCTCGCGCTCGCGTCGCCCGCGAGCGCGCATCCGCTCGCCTTCGGGGTGCTCGATCTCTACGAGGATCACTACGCGCTCCGGCTCTCGCCCGAAGAAGGGCGCGACGCCGACGCGCTGGTCGTGCGCTGGCCCGAGGGCTGCGCGTCCGCTCACGAGGTGCGCACGCGCTCGGCCGACGGATCGATCGCCGCGCGCGGCGACCTCGCGTGCGAGAGCGCGCGGAGGGGCACGCTGATCGTCGAGGGCCTAGGCCCCGAGCTCACGCTGCTGGTGCGGATCCATCGAGGCGACGACGTCGAGGTGCAGCGCCTGGATGCGTCGCGTCCGGAGCTGATGCTCGAGTCGGAGGCGCCGGATGGCGCCGCGTTCGTCGCGCTGGGCGTAGAGCACGCCGCCACGGGCCTCGATCATCTCCTCTTCCTCGTCGGGGTCGTGTTCCTCGCCGGCCGCGCGCGGCGCGTCGTGCTCGCCGTGACGGCGTTCACGGTGGGGCACGCGATCACGCTGGCCGTGGCCACGTACTGCGTGCTCGCCATCGACGTGCCCACGGTCGAGCTCTGCATCGCGCTGAGCTTGGTCGCGCTGGCCCACGAGCTCACCGCGGCGCCGGGCGCGCCCACCCTGGGCGCCCGGCACCCCGCGGTCCTCTCCGGCGCGTTCGGTCTCTTGCACGGGCTCGGCTTCGCGACCGCGCTCGGGCAGACGGGCATGTCGGCCGCGGCGCGGGCCGTCCCGCTCGTGGCGTTCCACCTCGGGATCGAGCTGGTGCAGCTCGTGATCGTGCTCGCGGTGCTCGGCGCGCTGCACGTCGCCCGCGATCGCGCGACGACGCTGGCTCGCGTCGCCGCGTACGCCGTCGGCATCGCCGGCGTGGTGATGGTGCTCGAGCGCCTCTGACGTCAGCGCTTCTTGGCGCGCCGCTCCGCCGCGCGCTGCGCGACGAGGCCACCGAGCAACACGAAGAGCGGCGGCAGCACGACGAACGCGATGGCGAACCACCCCGGCTGCTGCCGGGCTTGGTCGAGCCCGTAGAGCGCGAAGAGCCCGAAGATGCCGGCGAGGATCGCGGCGTGGCCGAACGGCTTGGTGGTCGCGACGCGACCGGTGAGCACCCCCGCGAGCAGGGCGTTCGCCGAGAAGACCACGCACACCAGCACGAGCCCCAGCTCGGTCGGGGTGGGCGGGGTCTCGGGGTCGGCAGGCATGGGGAACTCGCTCGGGAAGAGCGAGGCCAGCATCTGCGGGCCGATCCCGGAGAGGAAGAAGTTGAGCGCGAAGCCGGCGAGCACCGCCATCGTCGCGCGGAACGGGGAGGGCAGCGGCGCGCTCGCGGCGCGCACGGTGGTCGTCGAGCGCGCCGTCGTCGTGGTGGTGCTGGTCGGGACCTGCGCCGCGGGCTCGCTGGCTTCCTTGGCCGTGTCGCTCATCGGGCCGCCTCCGTAGCATCCTCGCGGCGGGTGCCGATGCCGTCGTAGATCATCTGGATCAGGGTCGAGACGATCTCGACCGGGGTCGCATCGAGGCGCCCACGCAGCACTGAGATGGCCAGCTGCTCGATCGCGCCGACCGTCGCGAACGCCGTGATGCGCGGGTCCTTCACGCGCACGAGATCGTGGGCGACCGCGACCTCGCTCAGGCGCACCGCGCCGCGATCGATCACCTCGACGAGCGCGGCGATGGGCGCGCGCGCGCCGGTGGCGGGGGCCCGCGCTTCCTGCAGGTAGAGCTTCACGAGATCGAAGTGGAACATCGCGATCGGCACCAACGCGAGCGCGAGCTCTTGGTAGGCCGCATACGCGGAGCTGCGTCCCGTCGCGGCGCCGAGCCGCTCCTCGCAGCGCACGAGCGCGCCCTGCACCTGCTCCGCGACCGGAGCGACCATGGACGCGACCAGCGCGGTCTTGTCGTCGTGGTAGCGGTAGAACGAGCCCTTCGCGATCCCCGCGGCCTGCGCGATGTCGTCGATCGAGCAGCTCTCGATCCCGCGCTCGAGGAAGAGGCCGAGCGCCGCGCGCTGGATCGCCTCGGTCTTCTGCTTGCGGTTCTCGTCGCGCAGCCCGCCCGGCTTGCCGGGACGACGCGCCTGCGCAGGCGCCGCGACAGCCGCCTTGTTGGCGACCGATGGGTCACGTTTTTTGGTGGGCGCAGCGGCCTTCTTCAAAATCTTCCTGGACAAAGGAGATCTCGCTCGTCAATATCATGACCGTTCGGTCACTGTTCGCGCTGGAGCGCGACGGTTCAGTCGGTGGAGGTCGTGATGCTCGGGATTGGATTGGGTCTTCTGTACTCGAATGCGAGCGAGTGGGTCATCCACAAGTACGTGTTGCACGGGCCCGAGGCAAAGAAGCCCGGAGGGAACTGGAGCTTTCACTGGCTGGAGCACCACCGGCAGGTGGTGCTGAACGATTTCCGGGACCCAGCCTACGAGAAGCCGCTCACCGAGTGGAACGCCCAGACCAAGGAGGTCGCCGCGCTGGTGGCCGCGGGCCTGGTGGTGCTGCCTCTCTTTCCCATCGCGCCGCTGTTCACCGGCACCGTGATCTACTCGATGGCGAACTACTACCGGGTGCACAAGAGGGCGCACCTCGATCCCGAGTGGGCGCGCGAGCACCTGCCCTGGCACTACGACCACCACATGGGCCCCGATCAGGACAAGAACTGGTGCGTGACCCGGCCGTGGTGGGATCTGGTGATGGGCACGCGGGTGCCGCACGTGGGCACCGAGCGCGATCGGCGTGAGGAGGCGGTGCGCGCCAAGAAGCGGGCCCGCAAGGCGGCGCAGCGCGCGACCGAGCTCGCGTCGGGGCCGTCGCCAGAGCCCGTCGAGCACGCGGCCTGAGCGACGTTCTCCACCTGACAGCGCCGAGCGCGCTTGGTACAGCACCCGCCATGCGCGCTTCGCTCTTGGCCCTCGCGGGCTCGATGTGGATGGCCTGTGGTCCGGCGGTGGCGCCGATGGACGCAGGCCCCGATGCTCCGCTCCCCGACACCGGGCCCACGGATCTGACCATCGGCACCACGGAGCGCCCCGCCCGCGTGGTGTTCCCGACGGCGCACGACGGGACTACGGAGCTGCCGCTGGTCGTCTTGCTGCACGGCTACGGCGCGGACTCGAGCGTGCAGAACCTCTACTTCCAGCTCACCAACCGAGGGCGGAGCCGAGGCTTCTACGTGCTGCTCGCGGACGGTACGGAGGACGATGGCGGACGGCAGTTCTGGAACGCGACGGATGCGTGCTGCGATCTCGGGGGCGCGGGCGTCGACGACGTCGCCTACCTGACCGCGCTGCTCGACGAGGCCGAGGCGCAGCTGCCGATCGACGCCGATCGCATCTTCTTCATGGGCCATAGCAACGGCGGCTTCATGTCGTACCGCATGGCCTGCGAGCTCGGCGATCGCATCGCCGCGATCGCGTCGCTCGCCGGCGGCGACTTCGAGGCCGACGACACCTGCGTGCCCGATCGCGCGCCGTCGGTGCTGCAGATCCACGGCACCGAAGACGAGACCATCGGGTACACGGGCGGCACGATCCTGTCGGCGTCGTATCCGGGCGCGGTCGAGGTGGTCGAGCGCTGGGCCGCACGCGCCGGCTGCGACGTGACGATGCCGAGCACGGGCACGCCGCTCGATCTCGTGACCTCGCTGGCCGGGGACGAGACCACGGTGACGGACTACACGACGGGCTGCACCGAGGGCCGAGGCGCCGCGCTCTGGACGATCGAGGGAGGGGTGCACATCCCCGGCGTGATCCAGCCGACGTTCACCAACGCGGTCCTCGACTGGCTCTTCGCGCATCCCCGCGGATGAGGACGCTGCTGGTCGGGATCGCGGTCGCGCTCGCGCTGGGGTGCGGGAGCGAACGTGCGGATGGCGCGGCGCGGGAGGGCTCGGAGCGCGAGAGCTCGGAGCGGGAGGGCGCGGAGTCGGAGTCGGGCTCGGATTCTGAGTCGGGGTCGGGCACAGGCACGGGCGCGGGCGCGGGTTCTGAGTCGCGCGCGGGTGCGGAGTCGGACGAGTCCGTTTGTTCGCTCGCCGAGTCGCACGCCTCGCTCTCGATCGGGCCTGGCGCCGCCGCGCTGCGCGTCGCGCGTCGGGTCGGCGATGACGCGCCGACGGCGATCGCGGTGATGCGCACCGATGGGGTCACGCTCGTCCGCGCCCTCGACGATCAGCTCGTATCGAGCACCCTCCCGGTCGCTGGCCATCTGCTCGGCGTCGCGCCGAGCGGCGAGGGCTTCGTCTTGCTCACGGTCGGTCCCTGCACGGCGGGCGACTCCGCGCGTTGTCTCGCGGCCCGCGCGCTCACCGTCGGCGACACCGCGTTCCGCTCCGCCGACACCGCGTTCCGCGCTGGCGAGCCGCTGGAGCTGCCGCAGCCGAGCGAGCTGCGCTCGCTGCGCGTCGTGCCCGAAGGCGAGCTGGTGTACCTCGCGCGCAGCTACCGGGGTGCGCGGCCCACCCTCGATCGCTTCGGACCGCCGCGCGCCGAGGGCGGACCGCCCGAGCACCAGCGCTTCGCGATCGCCGAGGCGGTGGACGACGACGAGCCGGTCGAGATCCTCGCCCTCGCAGCCGATGGCGCGGCGTGGGCGCTGATGTACCGGCACGGCGCGACCGAAGACAGCCGCAGCGGCGTGGTGCTCGCGACGCAGCTCGACGAGCACCACGTCGAGATCCTCGAGGACATGCTCGTCGTCGAGTCGGTCGCGTGGGTGGGCAGCTCGATCGCGATGGTCGCTGCGTTCGAGTTCGCGCGGCCGGCGTACCTTCGCCTCGGCGCGGACGGCGAGGTGCGGGTGCCGCCGCGCGAGGTGCCCTTCGGCATGGACGTCCCCGAGCCCTTCGGGGGTCGTCTCGTCGCGCACACCGACGGCAGGCCGGGCGAGATGGTGATCGAGCTGCGCAACGGCGCAGGCGATCGACGAGGCGAGCGCATCCCCGTGCCGAACGCGCGCGTGCTCGACGTGACCCGAGAGCCCGGAGGCTTCCTCGTCGCGTGGCTCGACGGAGAGACGCTGCGCCTCGCGCACCTTCGCTGCTGATTCGCCTTCGGAATCGGCTACGGCTGGGGCCTCGGATCCCGCCGCGCCGCGAGCGCCACCGCGACCCGGGCCGCGACCTTTGCGTTCTGCTCCACCAGCGCGCGGTTCGTCGCGATCGATCGCCCGCCCGTCGCCTTCGCGAGGTGGGCCAAGAGAAAGGGCGTGACCGCCTTGCCCGTCACGTTCGCAGCGGACGCCGCCTCGAGCGCCTCGGTGATCCTCGCTTCGATGACGGCGCGCTCCATCGCGTGCCCGGCGGGCGGCGGCACGACCACGAGCGCGCCGCCCAGCCCCAGCGCGAAGTGCGCGGCGAGGATCGCAGCGATCTCGGCCTCGCTGTCCGCACGGCACGAGACCGGCAGCCCGCTCTCTCGGCTGTAGAACGCGGGGAGCTCGTCGGTCCGAAAGCCGATCACCGGCACGCCGAGCGTCTCGAGCAGCTCGCTGGTGCGGGGCAGATCGAGGATCGATTTGACGCCCGCGCACACGACCGCCACCGGGGTCCGCATGAACTCGGTGAGATCGGAGCTGATGTCCATCGCGTGCTCGAGATCGCGGTGCACCCCGCCGATGCCGCCGGTCGCGAAGACCTGGATGTCCGCGCGCGCGGCGAGCGCCATCGTCGCCGAGACCGTGGTCGCCCCGCTGCCGCCGCGCGCGATCACGGCGCCGAGATCGCGACGCCCCAGCTTGTCGAGCGCGCCCCGAGCCACCCGCTCGAGCGCCGCTCCGTCGAGCCCGATGTGGGCGCGACCATCGAGCACCGCGATGGTGGCTGGGCTCGCTCCTTCGCCCCGCACGATGGCCTCGAGCGTTCGGCCGACCTCCAGGCTCACCGGGAACGGCAGGCCGTGGGCCAACAGCGTGCTCTCGAGCGCCACCAACGGCCGGCCTCTGGCGATCGCCGTCATGACTTCCTCGGTGCACACGAAAGGGGCTCCCGGAATGGTGCGTACGGCCTCAGTCTCCGCGCCCGAAAGGATCTCGCTCGACATGCTGAAGCTCTACTACGCCCCGCGGACCCGTGCGCTGCGACCCCGATGGGTCCTCGAAGAGCTGGGGGTCCCGTACGAGCTGGTGCGCATCGACCTCGCGGGCCGCGAGAACCGTCGCCCGCACTACCTCGCGGTACACCCGCTCGGCTCGGTTCCCGCGCTCGACGACGGCGGCATGGTGGTGCTCGAGTCGTCGGCCATCTGCGCGTACCTCGCCGAGAAGTTCTCCGACCGAGGGCTCACGCCGCCGTTCGGGAGCAAGGAGCGAGGGCAAATGCTTCAGTGGATCGTGTACGCGACGACCACGCTCGAGCCCGCGCTGGTCGCGCTGAGCAAGCCGGGCGCCGACGTGCTCGAGACCGATCGCTGGCGAGACGCGTGCGGGGTGATCGAGAGCGCGCTCGGCGAGCGCGAGTTCCTCATCGGCGATGGGTTCACCGTCGCGGACGTGGTGATCGGCGCGGTGATCTGGTGGGCGCGCAGCGCGGGCAAGATCGAGAAGGACTCGCTGCTCGGGCGCTACGGGGCGCGGCTGCGACAGCGGCCCGCGGCGGGGAGAGCGCTGGCGGACTGAGCGGAGTTCACACTCGCAGCCGAGTCCGAGTCGGAGTCTGCAGCCGCAGCCGCAGCCGCAGCCGCAGCCGCAGCCGCGGCCCGCGTCATGTCGCGAACGGGTAGCTCACCGTGAACGTGCCCTGCGAGAACGTCGGGACCTGCGCCTCGCGCACCGCGCGGGCGATGCACGAGCCCTCGGGGGTGCCGGCGTAAGGGCCAGTCACGGTCGCGCTGCGCACCGCGCCCGTCGCGCCGGTGAACACGACGCTCACGGTCGCGAGACCATGGCGTCCGTCCGCGCACGCCTCGACCGCCGGGGCGACCGCGTTGAGCGCGCTCCGGACCTGATCGCGCGTGGGCGTGGTCGCGACGTTGCTCGGCGCCGGCGTGCTCGTGCTCGCCGGGACCACCGCGGGCGCGTCGCTCGCGCGGTGCATCAGGTCCTCGAGCGTGCGGTCGCCGACGTTGGAGGCGACCGGAGGCGTCGTGGTGCTGGACGTCGTGGTGCTCGTTCGGGTGCGCGTCGTGCGGCGAGGAGTCACCGCGCTCGGCGTGGGCGTCTCGACCTCGGTCGGGGTGACGTCGGCCACCACGGTGGGCTCGGTCACCGGCTCCTGGGAGACCGGCGCGATCACCGGCGCCTCTTCGGTGCGCGCGACGGGGGCAGGCACCGGCGCCTCACGCGACGGCGCAACGCCGCCCCAGAGGGCCATCGCGATCGCGAGCGCGCCCGCACCGAGCGCGATCGATCGCCACGGCACCGCGACGCTGCGCTCGCGGCGCGGGACCTCGATCTGCATCGGGCCCGCGAGCGGGGCGCTTGGGCTGACGACCGAGAGCACCAGGTCCATCGTGGGGACCGAGACGCGGCCGCTCTCGGCGGTGGACCGCTGCGCCAGCTGACGCATCTCGATCACGCCGGAGCTCATCGAGCTCGAGGAGGAGGTGCTGAAGTGGTTCTGGGTCATGATGGCTCCGCTCGACGGACGGGAGGGACCGGGCAGGCGCTCGCGCATGGGCATCTGCGCTGCACCGGTCGTCGTCCGTTGCGGCATCCGACGTGCGGGGACCGCCGGAGATTTGGAGAGCGAGGTCAACGCTTCGTGAACTTGTGCAAGTGCGCAGCGCGCTACGCGGGGCCTTGTCGCGGCGCGGCGACGGCTTCATGCCGGTGCGCCATGAGTCCGCCCAACGTCCCGTCCCTCACGCTCAGCAACGGCAACGCGATCCCCCAGCTCGGCTTCGGGGTGTGGCAAGTCCCGAGCGACGAAGCCGAGAGCGTCGTGCGCGAGGCGATCCGCGTCGGCTACCGGCACATCGACACCGCGAAGATCTACGACAACGAAGCGGGCGTCGGTCGCGCGGTGCGCGGCAGCGGCGTCGAGCGCGGCGAGCTCTTCGTCACCACCAAGCTCTGGAACAGCGAACAGGGGCGCGACGCGACGTTGCGCGCGTTCGACGCCAGCCTGACGCGCCTCGGCCTCGACTACGTCGACCTCTACCTCATCCACTGGCCCGCTCCCTCCAAGGACCGCTACATCGAGACGTGGAACGCGATGCTCGAGATCCAGGGCAGCGGGCGCGCGCGCTCGGTCGGCGTGTCGAACTTCGCGCCCGAGCACCTCGATCGCCTGGTGAAGGAGACGGGCGTCGCGCCGCCGATCAACCAGATCGAGCTGCACCCCCGCTTCGCGCAGAAGGCGCACCGCGCGGCGCACGAGCGGCTGAAGATCGCGACCGAGTCCTGGAGCCCGCTGGGTCAGGGGAAGATCCTGAGCGAGCCCGCGCTGAGGACGCTCGCCGCCAAGCACGGCAAGAGCGTCGCGCAGGTGATCCTGCGCTGGCACCTGCAGCACGGCTTCGTGGTGATCCCCAAGTCGGTCACTCCGTCGCGCATCGCGGAGAACATCGACGTCTTCGACTTCACGCTGGATGCCGCCGACATGGCCGCCATCGACGCGCTCGACACCGCCGAGGGCCGCATCGGTCCGAACCCGATGACCGCGAAGTTCTGATCGATCAGTGCGTCTCGGTGGGGCGCCCGCGCCGCCGATCGGTGACGAGCGAGCCAATGTAGTCGCCGTCCGTGTACACCCGATCGAGCGTGGCCCGCACCTCGGCCATGTCCTCTTCCGTGATCACGCCGTTCGACGTCGCGCGATAGAACTGCACCGTCACCCGGATGGGGAAGCGCGGGTCGCGCTCGATGTCGCGACGCTCGAGCTCGAGGAAGCGCCCGCCGACCTCGGCGTGACCGACGACGACGGCCTCGACGTCGCTGCGGCCGGAACCACCCGAGCTGCCGGAGCTCCCGCCTCCGCCGCCGCTGCTTCCGCCGCTGAGCGCGCGACCGAGTAGGTCATCCATCGAATGGTCGCGTGTCCGGTCCCCGACGGGCTCCCTGCGCACCGCGCGGACCGGCACCTGCACGATCAACATCACGTCCGCGTTCTGATCCAGCAGCGTCGGGTCCGCGCTCAGGTCGAGCTCGCCCGACTCGACGCGATCGACGACGCTGCTCCGCCGCTCCGCCGTGTAGAGCGCGTTGGTGCCCGACGCGTTGAAGTACAGCGTCTGGCCCAAGTCGCGCCAGGGGTCGCGTCCGTTCTCGACGACGGTGATGCTCGTGCCCTCGCGGGTCGCGACCAGCGTCATCACGGCGGGCCGCCCGCGCCGGCTCTCGTAGTTGAAGATGTGCGGGGCAAACGTCGCGACGCCCGACTCCGACAGCGGAACGAACACGAACTGCGCGGAGACCAGGTAGTGGGTGTCGCGCGCGTCGCGGAAGCCGTCGTTCGTACCGAAAAGGCTCGACGTGTCGCTGAGGTAGTCGCTCACACCGCCCACCACGCGCGAGAGCGCGATCGGGTGCGTTCGCGCGCCCCGCGCGTTGCCGACGCGGACGAAGAAGTGATTCGTGGGCACGTCGGCGGTCACGTCGCGGAAGTTCGAGTGCCGGATCACCGGCAGCAAGTGCGGCCGCGCGCGCACGTTTGTGGGGTCGTCGTAGACGGCGAGCGTCACGTCGCTGATGTGCGGCCCCCACACCGATCCCGGCGAGCGCCCGGTATCTTCCCACGCGACCTGGGTCACCGAGAGGCCTACGTCGATCGCGAGCCGCGTGACCCGGGGATCGCGCGCCATCCCGCACACGTCTCGGATCACGTCGGCGTGCGTGCGTATGCGAGGCGCCTCCGGCGCGCGAAGCGCGAGCGTCGGATACCGGGTCGCGTCGTCCGGATCCACCGGCTCGACCGCGAGGTACATCGACGCTTCTACCGGCGGCTCGGCGCCGCTCGCCACCTGCTCGGTCACCGAGGCGACCTCGCGCACCACGACCACCCGCTCGACGCAGCTCGAGAACAGCGCGCTCATCACGAGCGCGACGACCATCCGTGTTTGCATGCCCCGAGAGACCCGATGCACGGAC
>CAYZQM010000200.1:8087-13213 GCA_964480175.1 uncultured Sandaracinaceae bacterium | reverse complement strand
GGTGCGCGCGCGACCAGCTGGGGAACGTGTTGGTGGAGAAGCGCTGGTGCACCACCGCGAGCGCCGAGCGCGCGCGCACGTCGCTCAAATCCAAGTAGAAGCGGGGCAGCTGCTCGGGCGTGAGCAGGCCCTTGTAGACGACGGTGCGCGTCGACATCGACGCGACGTAGGGGTGCTCGCCCTGCTCGAGACCGCGGGCGCGCGCCTCGGACTCGAAGCACTTGCGGATCACGTAGAGTTTGCGCTCGAGCGCGTGATCGTCGGCGGCGAGGGTGCCCGGCCCGATGAGCGCTTGCACCACGTGCGGCGCGCTCGCTCGCGCCGACGGCCCCGCTGCGCTCGAGTCCACGGGCACGACGCGCACCCCGAGGAAGTCTTGCCCCTCGCGCTCGGTGATCTCCCGCAAGAGCGCGAGCAGCTCCGCCTGCCGCTCGGGCTCGGGCGGAAGAAAGAGCATGCCCACACCCCAGGTGCCGGGCGCGCCGAGCGCGATGCCGATCTTCGCGCACTCCTCGCGCATCAGCGCCTCGGGGATCTGCAGGAGGATGCCGGCGCCGTCGCCCGTCTGGGGATCGGAGGCGGACGCGCCGCGGTGCTCGAGGTTCTCCAGCACGGTGAGCGCTTGCACGATCACGTCGTGGCTCGGGCCACCGCTCACCCGCGCCACGAAGCCGACGCCGCACGCGTCGCGCTCCATCTCGGGTCGGTAGAGGCCGCGGGCCTGCGCGTCGTCGCGCAGCTCGGTCAAGGGTCGGCTCATCGGGCACCTCGGGCGCGCTGCGTCGCGTGGCGGACGCTCTTCTTGCTGACCTTGCTCGGCTCGCGGAGCGGGATCTGCTGACGCTCGTGCTGGGTTGCGAGCACGATCATCGTCTCGGTGCGCGCCACGCCCGGCAGCTCGCGGATGGCCGAGATGAGCCGATGCAGGGACTCGGTGTTCTCGGTGCGCAGCTTGATGAGGAGCGTGTGCCTTCCTGTGACGTGGTGGGACTCGAGCACCTCGGGCATCGCGGCGATCGCAGCCTCGAACTTGTCGATGCTGCTCGGGTGATCGATGCCCACGCCGATGAACGCGCCGATGTCCAAGCCGACCTTTCGCGGATCGATCGTCGCGTGGTAGCCGGTGACGATCTGCGCTTCCTCGAGCTTGCGCACCCGCTCGAGCACGGCCGGCGGCGAGAGCTCGACCTCGGCGCCCAGATCGGCGAGCGAGCGCTTGCAGTCGTCCTGCAGGGCGCGCAGCAGCGCGCGGTCGACGTGGTCCAGGGTCTCGAGGTCGGTAGCGTGCACGGCCGAAGAAAGTACCGGTCCTGGCGCAGTGCGTCAATAGAAAGTTCTGTGACGGCGCCGTTGGGGCCGCTGTTGATTCGGTCGAGCGGCGCGCCGATCGAACGTTGTTTCGTGCATCACGCCATCGGAAACGAGGGCGCGCGTCGTTCGATGAGCGGCGCCATGTCGAACACACCCCTCCGCTCGGTCCCCTTCCTCTTCACCCTCCTGCTCTCGCTCGCCAGCGGCTGCGCGAACGCGCCGCTCACCAACGACGAGATCGATCAGACCTGTCGCCTCATCGATCGCTGCAGCGGCGCCAGCCCCAGCTGCGCACGCACGCTGATCGCCGATCGCGACGACGTCGCGCGCACCGGATGCGAAGCCGAGTGGGCCGACACCTTCCGCTGTCTCCTCGCAGAGGACAGCTGCACGGTGCCCGCCGACTGCTACGTCGCGCAGGACCGCTACCGCGAGTGTCTGCTGCACGGCCCGAACGAGGCCGGCGACTGGGTAGACAGGATGCGTCGCCGCCTACGCCGACGGGATCGCGTCGGATGTTCGACTGAGTGTCCGGAGACGTTCCGTGCGTACTGCCCCAGTCTCGAGACCCCGGACGAGACACTTGCGTGTTGGCGAGAGGTGGGCACGCGCTACCCCGAGATTGCTGCGAACTACGACTGTTTGAACCCGATCTTCGAGGAGCGCACGGCGTGCATCTACGAGCTCGTGCGCAGTTCGTGCTCGGCGGACGTCAGCGCGTGCGATCGCGAGGTGGAGGCGCGCCGGGCGTCCTGCCCAGAGGTCAGCTTCGAGGCCAACCAAGCATTGATGCGGTGCTCGGGCTGAACGCAACGACGCTCTCGCGCTGCCGAACAAGGGCGCCCAACCAAGGAGACAGCAGATGCGAATCGAATCGAATGGTGCGAGCAGTTCAGTCGGCCTCGAGCCCGTGACCAGCGACGCGGTCGCCAGCACGGCGCCCGCAGGGACATCGGAGGTGGCGCGCGAGCTCGCGAGCGATCGCGCGGAGGTCGCTCCCAGCGGCGCCAGCTCGGTGTGGCGCAGCAGCGCTGCGAGCGGCCCCGCCGCGCTCGCTCCCCCTGCCATGCTTCGCGAGATGGCCCACGCGATCGCCACCGACGGGATTGCCGGCTTCGACAACTACATCGAGTCCCACCCAGCCGAGGCGCGCGCGCTTGCGGAGAGTGACCGTGAGAGCACGGAGACCACGCTCCGCGAGCTGATCGGTGAAGAGATCGGCGGCCCGCGCGGCGCGATCGAAGGATACTGGCAGGCGGACGCCGCGCTCGACCGCTTCGAGGAGGCGCTGGGCGCGGAGGTGCGCGAGACGGTGCGCAGCGTCGCGACGATGGCGATCGACGAGCAGATCACCGCGATCGAGCGCAGCACGCCGGAGGAGGCGCTGGAGGCCATCCGCTCGGCGCCGCCGGGCTCGCCGCTCGCGGCGATGGGCGAGCGCATCGGTCTGCGTGGCGACGACATGGATCTCACCCGCCTTCGTCATGCGCGCTCGGACGCCCACGAGTCGCTCGTCGAGCTGCGCGACACCATCGCCGGCCAGACCTGGTCGCCCGAGGAGCTGCCGGGCACCGCACGGCGCGTGATGGCGGAGATGGGCTTGGCGGACGCGCCCGACGGCTCGATGGCAGCGGCGGCGTTTCATCGCCCCGCACTCGACGCAGCTACCGCAGCCCATCGCGCGGAGGTCTATGCAGACGCGACGTTCACCGGGATCGAGGTGGGACACGGCCTTCACGTCGCAGGCCACGCCCTGCACGCGGTCGCGGAGGCCGGCGCGGCAGGAGCAGGGATGGGGGTCGCTGCGACCGAGGCCGCGTGGGCGATCGGAACGACGGTCGCGCTCCCTGCAGCGCTCTGCGTCGGTGGCATCGCGTTCGGTGTCGCCATCCACCACCAGATCGAAGAGAACCGAATGGAGCGGACGGAGGTCGCGCGCCACTTCGGCCTCTGAGGCGGCCCTCATCCGTTCGCGGTCGGGGTCGTCCTGTGCAGCGCGAGCGCGATGCCGAAGTGGTCTGACGGTCGGAGCTCGGGGCGGGCGGGGTCGAACGCCTCGCGCCCAAGCAGGCGCATCGCGCTCGCTTGCCAGGGCAGCAGGTCGCGGGCCACGACGCGATCGATGCGTACGCGTTGATCGGGCGAGCGCCGAGCGACCATCGGATTGAGTACCGCGTCTCTGGTGTAGCCGGGTTCCTCGGAGGTCCAGAGGTCGTGCCACGGCGGGGCGATCGCGACGTTCTCCGGGGCGCCGACGTCGAAGTTGAAGTCGCCCATCAAGATGGCCGGACCGCTCGAGCGGAGTGCTTCGGTGGCGGCCGCGTACTGGTGCATCCGCGCGGCCTCGAAGCCGGCCGAGCTCTCGAGGTGCACGGTGCCCACCGAGATCGGCTCGCCGTCGGTCTGCGCGATCTGCGCAAGTACGAGCGATCTGCCCATCGCGCTCGCGAACGGCAGTTCGTGAAACGCGATCACATGGGCTCGCACCATCAACACGACCCCGTATGCACCCAGTCCCTCGGGATCCACGCGCGACAGGACATAGGCCTCGCGAACCCACTCCTGACGCATCAGCAATCGCAAGAACGAGGGCGTGACCTCTTGAAACGCGGCGACGTGCGGCGCCTCGCGTCGCACTTCGGCGAGAAGCGCTTTCCACCGCGAGACGCACTCGAGCGGCTCGAACCAGACGTTCCACGTGGTGAGGACGAGGTGACCCCCGAGGGGTGGTCGCTCGGCCGCGTGCACCCACTCCTCGCCGTCGGGGTCGTACTCCCAGCCGCTCGGAGCGGTCGTCGACGTCACCGACGAGCTCAGAAGACCGGGCCGGGGCAGCCGAAGTCGACGTTGATGTCGGCGACGGCGCCGGACTGCACCTGCGCGCACTCGGGGCCGTAGAACGTGATCGTGTTGCTCGCGGCGTCGTAGTCCCAGCCGCGGGTGTGGGAGACGTCGCGGGGGATCAGCGGACCGCCGGCGAAGCTGATCTGGAAGAGATCCGGGTTTCGCGCAGCGCCGTCGAGCGCGATCGTGCAGCTCGCGGGCGTGACCGCCGCGGCGATGCTGTCGAGCGCCATCTCGAGCTCGGCCGGCGTGCCCGCGCTGTAGGCGCGAGAGGTGCCGCCCGCCACGGCCATGCGCATCAGCGTCGCCGGGTCGCTCGAGATGTCGGCGCCGAAGCCGAGGACGTACGTGTTCACGCCCGAGGCCTGGAGCGCGGCGATCGCGGCGACGGTCTCGTCGACCGTCTCTTCGGTGCCGCCGTCGGGGATCGGCGCGCCGCAGTTCGGCAGACCATCCGTCGCGAGGATGACGTAGCGACCGATCGGGTTGACCGGGATGCCGGCGAAGTAGGTGCGCGCTGCGTCGATCGAGGGCGCCGTCGGCGTGCCGCCCGGGTTCTGGAACGTGCACCCGAACAGATCGATCGCGAGCATGCCGAGGCGCGCCGCGATGTTCGCGCCGTTCCGCTCCATGATCGGATTCACGACGTTGCCCGCGCCGCACTCACCGTCGCCCGGGAACTGCAAGAGACCCCAGTTCACCCGGCGATCCCAGGTGGTGACGAGGTTCGTCAGCGCGTTGCGCATCACCTCCATCTTCGACTGCGGCGACGGGAAGAGCGGGGTGCACATCGAGCTCGACAGATCCATCACGATGAGGATGTCGGGCGGGTCGCCGATGATCTCGTTCATCACGGGCGTGGTCACCATGCAGGGCACGTCGATGGGCTCGACGTCGGGGAACATGATCGGCGGCGCGTCCGGGCGCGGGCCCGCGTCGAAGTTCGGTCCTCCGTCGAACCCGACGCCGCC
>CAYZQM010000200.1:5872-8077 GCA_964480175.1 uncultured Sandaracinaceae bacterium | reverse complement strand
ACCACCGAGATCTACACGTACTGACACACTCTTTCCCTACACGACGCTCTTCCGGTCTCGGTCCCTCGCAGGTGCACCCCGCGATCGCGAGCAACGAGAAGCTGAAGAGGACCATCGAGAAACAGCGCATATCCACCTCGGGCGGTGATGGTCGCCCAGATCGCTCGGAGGACAAAGGCCGGCGACCGCCGCCCCGTGAGTCATCGCGCACAGTGCGCGGGGCTCAGCGGCGCAGACGCGCGGGGTCGGGCCTTCGGCCGAGGAGCAGGCTCGCCATGATCCGCGAGGGGTCTTCCAGGCCGTCGTCGGAGTGCAGCTCGAAGTGCAGGTGGGCGGCGCTGGTGCGCATGCCCGTGCGGCCCACGGTGCCGACCAGCGCGCCTCGCTCGACGCGATCCCCGTACGCGAGCTCGACCGTCTCGAGGTGCATGTAGCAGCTGCGCAGCGTCGGGGTCTCGTCGTTGCCGTGGCGGATGCAGACGTAGCGTCCACCCGCGCCCAGATCGTCGCGGCCGTACTCGTCCCAGTTCCCGTCGTGCCCGATCTGCACGTGGGCTCGGTGACCCGGCAGATCGACGCCCGCGAAGTACACGAATCCGTCGGCGACTGCGCGGACCGGCTCGCTCGGTAGCGAGTCGAGGTCGATGCCGCGATGATCCCGCACGCCGCCCTCACGCTCCTCGCCGAGCCAGCTCAGGATCGCGCGCGGGCAGCCGTCGACTGGGCAGCCGAGCGAGACCCCGTGCCAGTCGACCACGCCAGCGCCCGGGTGCGCGCCGTAGTACTCGAGCAAGCGTCGGCGATCTCCGAGGATGCGCTCCTCTTCCCAGTCGCTGCGCACCCGATCTCCCCACACGAAGTGCGACACGTAGTGCCGGTGCTCCACCTGCTCGAAGCTGGCGTCGACCGTCTCGTGCTGATCGCGCCACATGCGGAGCAGCGCGGCGGCGAAGTAGATGTTGGGCTCGGCCATCAAGAGGCGCGGACCGCCGAAGGGAAAGCGCGGCACGGACAGCGTGCGCTCGACCAACGCGTCGGTGTCGAGCACCCGGTAGCGCAAGACGCCCTCGCGGAGGTGCTCGGCGTAGACGTCGCGGGGGATCTGGGTGAGCCCGAGCGCGCCCGTGCCATCGATGCTCTCGGCGTTCGAGTCGCAGCGACTCTCGCGGTAGACGAGCGCGCCGAGCAAGAAGGGATCGACCTCGAACTCCGCCGCGTACGTCGCGATGTGCTCGGCCCAGGGACGTTCGCGATCGGCGCGCCAGCTGCGACACAGCTCGTGCAGCGCGGCAGCGAAGCGATCGACGTCGAGCGTGCCGCGCGGGGAGGCGGGCTCACGCGGCCAGTCTGCGACCTCGACGCGCTCGGTCAGCACGTAGTTGGGGCGAAGCCCCGGGCGTCGCCGCGCGTGCCACGGCGAGCGACCTTGTCCCATCACGCCGAGCGCGAGCACGAGGAGCACGACGATGCGAGCGAGGCGGGCCACCGGCACCGACCCTCGCCGACCGAGACGCGAGCGTCAAGAACCGGGCGTCTGTGTCCTCCTCAGCGGCGTGAGCGTCGCCAGATCCAGAAGAGCGCGAGGCCGATCGGGAGCCACGAGAGGAACACGCTCGCGTGGTGCTGGGCGGGCGCCGCGCAGCCTCGGAGGCTCGAGCTCGGCGTGCTCGACGTGCCCGACGTGCTTCTGCCACCGCAGCCGAAGCTCCCGCTGCTCGAGCTCGTGCCTCCGGACGATCCGCTCCCCGTCGAGCCACCGCCCGACCAACCGCCACCCGATTCGCGCTCCGCGGCGCAGTACGGGGCGTCCGCATCGAGGCTCGAGCGCAGCCAGGCCTCGGGGATTGGGGGGCTCTCGTTCACCGGATAGCTGCGCTCGAACGTGCGCACCCGCTCGGGACCGCTCGCGGGCGCGACGATCCCTCGGGGGCAACACGCCAAGGGGATGCGCACGCGGGTGGTTCGCTCGAGGGTGCCCGCGAGCTCGACGTCATCGACTACCTGATCCCGGCAAAGGCGATGGTGCAGCTTCCCGTCGTGCCGTTCGCCGACCCGGCCTCGCGCTGGATCGCGGGGCATTATCTCGACGAGTTCGCCGAGAGCCACACCAAGGACATGGTGGTGCGCGAGGCGATCGGCGCGGCGCTGCCCGCCGCCGGCGTCGCGTGCGGGTTCGAGCGGGAGATGATGGGGCAGATTGCGGAC
>CAYZQM010000200.1:0-5862 GCA_964480175.1 uncultured Sandaracinaceae bacterium | reverse complement strand
CATCGACCGGCACCAGCTGCGCGTCGGGCACGTCGTCGCGCTGATGACGTGAGATGCGGAGATGGGTGAGATACCCGCGGCGCAGGCCGAAGCCGGTCAGTGTCCGCGGCACCAAGACGAGGTGATCGCTGCTCTCGGTGATCGCGCTCTCGTCGTCGGCGTCCATGCGGTGGGGCGCGAGCACCCACGTGTCGGTCACGAGCACGCCGCCGTGCGGATCGTATTGGAGGCGGTGGGTGACCGGGATCGACTCCCCGAGCCAGCTCACCACCAGCGGCGCCAGATCCCGCAGGCCCTCGCCCTCGGGCGGATGCACCTCGAGCGCGATGAAGTAGTGGTCCTCTCCGAGGTACGCCGACAGCGCCGCGTCGTCGTCTTCGTCGTGGGGAAAGCCGTTCTCGTCGAGCCAGCTCCCGAGCACCGCGAGATCCGTCGCCGCGAGCACGTGCACGTCGTAGTCCTCGGTCGTGGGGATCGACTCGACGATCACCGCGCTGTCGAGGCTTCCGCCATCGGGGCGATAGACCGTCGTCGGGCGCGGGCCAGCGTCCGCGCTGTAGTACGCGCTGTCGAGCGCACACCCGAAGACCGCGGCGGGCGCGGCGGCGACCAACGCCGCGAGCTCGAGGGCCTCGGTCTCGCGCGCGTCGCGATCCAAGGCGCTGTAGTGGGGATCGGTGCACTGAAAGCCCAGCGCGCGGTCCTCGGTGACCTCGACGACCTCGTGCACGGTGTTGCCGCTCGCCGAGCGCACGTCGGCGAAGATGTCGTGCTCGCCGACCACCACCTGCGGGTGCGCGGGCACCGGCATCACCAGCGCGGCTCTCCCACCACCGTCGAGCAGGCGCGGTTGCACCACGAGCGAGACCACCGAGTCGCGGATCGCGGTCGCGCGCGAGCCGTCCCAGCACAGCGGCGTGCCATCGACATCGACGGCGCCCGCGTCCGGCACGCCCGCGTCGAAGTCCGTGGTCCCCGCGTCCGCGATCGCTCCGTCGAGCGTGCCGGCATCATCGGGTGTGCCGCCGTCGAGATCGACGGCCGCGTCCGCGGTGGTTCCCGCGTCCTCGGGCTCCGGCTCGGGTCCGCCCGGAGGGCAGGTCCATCCGATGATCACGTCGGGCGCGAGCACGAAGAACGCGGCGGTCGTGGGATCGAACGCGACGGGTGCACCCTCGCCGTGCTCGATCACCCGGCAGATGGCGCTCGCCGTTCGAGCCGGCAGCGCGAGGAGCAAAGAAGAGAAGAGCGCGACGAGAGAAGCGGCGCGGCGCGCGCCGGACGGTTGGCGATGCATGGGGTCCCCTTGGAAAGCAAGCGAAGTGGTCCCTCACTGAGCAAGGCGTGTGCCCCTTCTGAATGCCCTCCTCGAGGTCGGAATGCCTGCCAGTCCGTGCCAGCGACGGTGCGAGACCGTGACTGGCTTTCACGCTCGTTGCCCCGCGGTCGCTGCGCCTCGTCGGGAACGCGCGAGGCACGACACGTGCTCGTCCTGCGCCATGACTTACTGGGTTGCTCGCCATGTGGCGGGCGGGGTGCTCGCGCTCGTCCTCTTCGCTTGTCTGCTATCGCGCGCCCGCGCGCAGGACGTCGTCATCGATGCGCCCGCAGTGGCTGCGGGCGAAGAAGAGGAAGCCACCACGGGCGCGCCCTCGGACCCACCGATCCTCGCGCCCGTGCCCGAGTCGCGCGCGCCACTTCGGCTCGAGAGCGTGGCGGTCGACGCGGTGATCGACGCGCCCGCGGAGCCGGCGCCCTCGAGCTACGTCGCAGAGGATCCCGAGCCCGCCCCGAGCCGGCGGCGCCTTCACGTCGGCCACCTCGTCGCGAACGCGATCGTCGGCGACTTGGTCGGCGGCGCCGCGGGCGCGCTGGTGAGCCTGGCGATCGCGGGCGGCATCGGCTGTCGCGCCGGCGAGTCGAGCTGGCTCTCGGGCTTCCAGTGCTCCGCGGGCTTTCTCTACGCGGCAGCGATCGGCGCGCTCTACGGCGCGGCGATCGGCGGCCCGCTCGGCGTGCTCCGCGTCGGCGGGGCGCGCGATGGCGGCGGCGACGCGGGCCTCGCGATGCTGGGCGCGCTGCTCGGCGTCGGGGTCGGGAGCATCATGACGGGCGTGCTCGTCGAGACCACGCAGGAGCCCACCGCCGCGCTCGCCATCGGCGGCGGCCTCGGGGTGCTGGTCTCCACCTTCAGCGCTGCGCTGCTCTACGACGGATCGCGGCCGACGAACGACGCCGATGCGCTCCAGCTGAGCCTGCTGGCGATCCCGCTCGAGGGCGGCGTGCTCCTCGGTGTGGGTGGGCAGCTTCGATGAGGCCTCGCACGTCCGCGGCGTCGGGCCCGTGGTAGGAGCGGCGCCATGATCCCCCGCTACACCCCGAAAGACTGCGCCGCGCTCTGGAGCCCGGAGACGAAGTACCAGACCTGGCTCGAGGTCGAGCTCGCCGCCTGCGAGGCGATGGAGCGCGCGGGGATCGTGCCCGTCGGGACCGCGGATCAGGTGCGTCCGGTCGCCGGCAAGATCGATCCGGCGCGCATCGACGCGATCGAGGCCGAGACCCGGCACGACGTGATCGCGTTCCTGACGCACGTCGAAGAGCTCGCGGGCGCGCCGGCGCGCTGGCTGCACCGGGGCATGACCTCGAGCGACGTGCTCGACACCTCGTTCGCGCTGCTCTTGGTGCGGGCGACCGACGGCCTCATCACGCGCACCGAGACGCTCCTCGCTGCGTTCAAGAAACGCGTCGAGGAGCACCGCCAGACGCCGCTGATGGGTCGCTCGCACGGCATCCACGCCGAGCCCACCACGTTCGGTGTCGCGCTCGCGGGCCACTACGCCGAGCTCGCTCGGGGGCTGACTCGACTTCGTACGGCGCGCGAGGAGATCGCGGTCGGCAAGATCGCGGGCGCCGTCGGCACCTACGCGCACCTGACCCCGGCGATCGAACTCGACGCGCTAGGCAAGCTCGGCCTCCGGCCCGAGACCGTCGCGACGCAGATCGTCGCGCGCGATCGGCACGCGGCGCTGCACAACGCGATGGCGCTCGTCGCGGCGAGCATCGAGCGCTTCGCGACGAACGTGCGGCACTGGCAGCGCACCGAGGTGCTCGAGGCCGAGGAAGCCTTCGCGAAGGGGCAGAAGGGCAGCTCCGCGATGCCGCACAAGCGCAACCCGATCCTGAGCGAGAACCTCTGCGGTCTGGCGCGCGTGGTGCGCGCGGCGGCGACGCCCGCGCTGGAGAACGTCTCGCTCTGGCACGAGCGCGACATCAGCCACTCGTCGGTGGAGCGGATGCTCACGCCGGACGCGACCTCGACGCTCGCGTTCATGCTCGATCGCACCCGCGCGCTCATCGAGGGGCTGGTGGTCTATCCGGCGAACCTGAAGCGCAACCTCGATCGCGCCGGCGGCCTCTGGGCGAGCGAGGGGATCTTGCTCGCGCTGGTGGGCAAGGGGATGGGACGCCAAGCGGGCTACGTGCTGGTGCAGCGCAACGCGATGCGCGCGTTCGCAGGGGAGGGGGCGTTCGTCGACTTCCTGGAAGGCGACGCAGACATCGCGGCGCACCTGAGCAAAGAAGAGATCCGCCGCGAGTTCCAGCTCGAGCACGCGCTGCGGCACGCCTCGGCGATCATCGATCGCGCGCTCGCCACGACCTGATCGCGAATGAACGCCGCCGCGTCGGCTACGGAAGGGCCCGCCATGTTCCGCTTCGCTTCGACGTTCATCCGCACACCGCTCGCTTCGCTCGGCCTCGTCTCGCTCTGCGCCTTCGGCTGCACGCCGAGCGACGTGCCGGCCGACGCGAGCCGCGACGTTCCCCTCGGGGACGCGATGCCGCCGGCGTGCGACGGAGATGTCATCTGTCCGCTGGACGTGCCGTACGCGAACACGAGCTGCCACACCGGCTTGAGCTGTCCGTACCCCGCGGCCAACTGCGAGGACCCACAGACCGCGGTCTGCGTGGACGAGCGCTGGCAGATCGTCGCGCCCGATCCCTCCACCTGTCTGATCGGCGGCTTCGTGCCGCCCGAGCCCGAGCGCTGCCGCACGCCGTTCACCGGCACCAGCAGCGGGACGATCTCCGTCGACGCAGGCGACGGGTTCGTGTGGGGCCCGCAAGGCGGCGCGATGGTGGCGGTCGACGTGCTCGTCGAGGACACGCCGATGACGCTCACCTGCGTCGAGGCGCGGATCGACGTGCGCATCGACGGCGCGCTGGAGCCGCAAGCGCGCTACGGCCTGCGCCTGCGCTGCGGCGCATCCAACGGCCTGGTGATCGTGCTGAACGCGATGCCCTGCGAGCTCCGGGACTACGCTGTGGAGGTCGAGGTGGAGGTCACCGGCGTCGGCAGCGGCAGCACCACCGTGATGATGGCCGGCGGCCAGACCGCGGGCCTGCCCACCTGTCCGATGGAGTGAGCGCAGCCCACGGGATCACCGCCGCGATCAGGGCGGATCGAGCCGCACCACGAGACGCGCCGAGCGATGCGCGTTCACCCGCACGGAGCGCTCGATCGCGGGGCCCTCGCCGTACGGGACGATCCGCACGGTGTAGCGGCCCGCCGGCAGCGTGAGCTCGACGGGCGATCGACCCACACGACGCGCGCCGATGAACAGCTCCGCCCAGCCGGGCGGCGTCACCACGCTCAGCCGTCCGTCGCCCGCGGGCTCTTCGGCTTCTTCGTGGTGCGACTCGCCGCCGCGGTGGTGACCGGGCGAGGTCGGCGGCGGCGCAGAAGGGGTCCCCGCGTCGGTGGTCGGTGGGCCGGCGTCGGGCGCGCCGGTGTCGGGCGGCGCGAGGATGGCTTCGCTCATCGGCCCGGCGTCGGGGGGCGCGCTCGCCACCAGCACGGGCTCGAGGATCGAGCTGCTCGTGTCGCCGGGCGCGGCGACCTCGTCGTCGCTGCCGCCGACCATCCACGCGATCGATCCGCCCACGAGGAGCAACGCGATCAGCGCGCCGAGCGCGATGAAGATCGGCGTGCGACGCGGCGCCGGTTCGGGTGCGGGCTCGGGCGCGGCCACGGGGATCGGCAGCGCGGTCGGCGGCCCGATCAGATCGCGGATCACGATGCGCGCGCTCGAGAGGTGATCGGGATCGAGCTTGCGCGCGCGCTCCATCAGCACCTCGCGCTCCGCCTTCTCCTTGCTGAACAGCTCCTCCATCAGATCGGCGACGTCGCTCGCCGTCGCGCCGCCGAGCTGCGCGATCGCGTTGCTCAGCGCCTTGCTCAGCTCGCGCGCGCTCGCGAAGCGCTCGTCGCGGTTGCGGGTGAGCGCCTTCATCACGATGTCGTCGAGCACCGCGGGCACCCGCGGGTTCATCGCCGAGGGCTTGGGCAGCTTCGCCTCGGTCACCGCTTTGAGCGTCTCGAACTCCGAGGTCTGCCGGAAGAGGCGCTTGCCCGAGAGCATCTCCCAGAGGCACACGCCGAGGCCCCAGACGTCGCTGCGCCGATCGATGTCCTCGCGCTGCGTCACCTGCTCGGGCGACATGTACGGGTACTTGCCCTTGAGCGTGCCGATCGCGGTGTGGTGCGAGCGACCGACCGCGAGCGCGACGCCGAAGTCGACCACCCGGAGCGAGCCGTCGTAGCCCACGAAGAGGTTCTGCGGGGTCACGTCGCGGTGCACCACGCCGAGCAGCTGTCCGTCATCGCCCCGCACCTCGTGCGCCGCGTGCAGGCCCTCGGCCGCCTCCGCGATGAGCCTCGCGAAGACCCGCAACGTGCCCGGGCGGTGCGCGACGTCCGGCCGCTTCCACACCGCGCGCGCGACCCGGTTGACGTTCTCGCCCACCAGGTAGTCCATCGCGAGGAAGTACGTGCCCTCCTGCTGACCGAAGTCGAAGACGCTG
>CAYZQM010000199.1:0-13319 GCA_964480175.1 uncultured Sandaracinaceae bacterium | reverse complement strand
TTCGTGAGCGCGTGAGACTCAACGGAACGACGCGCCGAGCTCGTCGAGCGCGCGCTCGATCTCGGCGGGGGAGGGTGGTGGACGCGGTGCCGGGCGCTCGAGCCACTGCTCGTGCTCGATCACCGCGATGCGCAGCGTCGGGTGTACCCACGCCCGCACCCGGCGCTCGCTCAGGTGCCGAGGGCGATCCCAGAGCGGCATCGTCTTCAGCGCCCGCCCCTCGTCGTCTCGGAGCTGCCAGCGATCGCCGCGTCGCGCGAGCTGCCCCCACGTCGGCTCGAGGCGCTCGGGCTCGAGCTGCCGGGCGCGCGCCGCTTCGATGGCCCACGCGCCGAGGCTCGCCGTCGCGAGCGCGGAGAAGCAGAGCGACGCCGCCGGCTCGGTGGTGGTGCGCTCGGTACAACGGTCGCGCGTATGCACGGGCCGGGGCGCCAGGCAGAGCGCCGCCATCGCCACGAAGAACGCGGCGATGAGCAGCGCCTTCACGCGTCGCGCGAGCGACCGCTCCTGAAAGGGAGCGAGCAGCCACTGCAGCTCGAGTGGCCGCGCATGGCTCATCGCCTCGCGCGGCAATGCTGCCGCGCGCCGATAGATCCCCTCTCCTTCGTGCGCCATGAGTGGACCAACCCGGTGAGCGCGCGGACATTTCGTCGCGGGCGTCGATCGAGGTCGGTCGTTGCTACACGTCGCGCCGCACGTCGACTCAGCGCCGGGGATCGAGGAGGCGATCGAGGCGCCAGCGCAAGAGAAGCTCTTCGTCGTGCGACAGGGTGTGGCCCACGCCGGGATAGCGGCGCAGCTCGACGAAGAAGCCCGCGCGCGCGAGCGCGGCGATCGACGCGTCGGCCAGCTCGATCGGGACCGCTTCGTCGTCGGTGCCGTGCATCGCGTAGAGGGGCGGCGCGCCCGGCGAGAAGCGCGCGGGGCGCGCAGGAGGCGGGAGCCATCCGGCGAGCGGCATCGCGACCGAGAAGCGCGCGCCGTGCCGCGCCGCCAGGGTGTACGTGAGGATCCCGCCTTGGGAGAAGCCCACCAAGATCACCCGATCGGGGCTCGGCAGGGGCTCGCTCGTCGTGATCGCGTCGAGCCATCGCATCAGCTCGTCGGCCTGCTCGATCGCGTCGCGCGACAGCACGTCGGTGCGCCCCTCGATGGTCCGCACGGTGAGCCACGCGTAGCCGCCGCTCTCGAGCGGGTGCGGTCCGCGCGGCATCACCATCCGAAAGGGGTGATGCAAGCGACGGTAGATGCCGCTCGGCACCTCGGGCTGACCGCCCCGTCCATGCAGCGCGATCACCAGCGGGAGCGTGCTCGGGAGCGGCTCGTCGGCCGCCACCCCGAACACGCAGTCGAGCGTGACGAAGCCCGCGATGGTGCTCTCTCTCGCCAACACGCCGTCGATCGCCGCGTAGCCGAGCGCGGCCGGCGTGGGCCGAGGCGGGCGGGCGACGGGCAGCGGTCGGGCGCAGCCGACGAGCACGAAGAGACAGAAGAGTGGTGCGGCGAGCGCGAGCGATGGACGAAGCAAGCGCGTGACCATGGACGCGGGCGGGCTCGACGTCGATCCGAGGGCAAGCGTCCCTTCGCACTTCGTCGCACGGTACGAACTAGACAAACAGAGCACTAGCTGTACACCTGGGCGACCACGGCCGCGTCGGCCGGACGAACGAGGAGCAGAGGACATGGGCTGGAACGAAGCATCGGTGCCGGATCAGAGCGGACGCGTCGCCATCGTGACCGGGGCCAACACGGGGATCGGCTGGGAGACCGCGCGCGTCTTGGCCGAGCGGGGGGCCGAGGTGATCTTGGCGTGCCGCAACCCGAGCAAGGCGGCCGACGCGGTGGCCCGCATCCAGGCGGCGGCGCCGAACAGCAAGGTGCGCGCAGAGGCGCTCGATCTCTCGGATCTCGAGTCGGTGAAGGCGTTCGCGGCGCGCTTCTCCGAGCAGCACCAGCGCCTCGATCTGTTGATCGACAACGCGGGCGTGATGGTCCCGCCCGAGAGCAAGACCGCGCAGGGCTTCGAGCTGCAGTTCGGGACCAACCACCTGGGTCACTTCGCGCTCACGGGGTTGCTGCTTCCTCTGCTCGAGGCGACCGAGGGCAGCCGCGTCGTCGTGGTGAGCAGCGGCGCGCATCACTACGGCACGATCGATCTGTCGGATCTCTCGTTCGAGATGCGGGACTACAGCGCGTAGCACGCGTACTACCAGAACAAGCTCGCGAACCTGATGTTCGCGCTCGAGCTGGGCCGGCGCCTGAGCGCCTCGGGCTCGCGGGTGCTCGTGACCGCCGCGCACCCCGGCTGGACCGCGACCGATCTGCAGCGCACCGCGCCGATGGCGCGCCTGGGCAACGCGCTCTTCGCGATGAAGCCGATCGGCGGGGCGCTGCCCACGCTGCGCGCAGCGGTGGAT
Organism: uncultured Sandaracinaceae bacterium; assembly: GCA_964480175.1. Taxonomy (GTDB): domain Bacteria; phylum Myxococcota_A; class Polyangia; order Polyangiales; family Sandaracinaceae; genus CAYZQM01. The sequence goes on along the minus strand of CAYZQM010000199.1, from coordinate 10,902 downwards.
CCCGGCGCGAGCAGCGGGAGCTACTACGGTCCGACCGGCTTCTACGAGATGAGCGGCCCGCCCGGGCTCGCCCGCATCAACGACCGGGCGCGCGATCAGAAGATCGCGAGCGCGCTGTGGACCGAGAGTGAACGGCTCACCACAGTGCGCTATCCCATCGCCACCTCGGGCCGACGAGCGGCCTGACGAGAGCCCATGACCGAGCGCGATCCCCGACGCGACGCCATCCTGTCTGCTGCCGTGACCGTCTTCGCGCGCTTCGGCTACCGGCGCGCGTCGATGGACGAGGTGGCGCGCGCCGCGCAGCTCTCGCGTCAGGGCCTCTACTTTCACTTCGCGAACAAAGAAGTGCTCTTCGCGGAGACGGTGGGCTACCTCCTCGAGACGTCGCTGGAAGGCGCGCGCGCCGCGCTCGCGAGCGAGGGCTCGCTCGAGGAGCGGATCATCTCGGCGTACGACGCGATGTACGGACCTCACCTGGGCGGCGGCATGCTGGGGAGCAGTCCGCACCTCGGCGAGCTCTTCGAGGCGGCTCGGCAAGCGCTGGGCGATCGCGTGAAGGCGCACGAGCGCGCGTTCGCGTCGGTGATCGGGCAGGCGCTCCGCGAGGGCGGCGCGATCGAGGTGGCCGAGGCCAGCGGAGTGACCAGCAAGGAGCTGATGCTCGCGCTCGACGCGGTGGCCACCGGGCTCAAGCACGCGGCGGCGAGCCGCGAGATCTTCGTGCAGCAGCTGCGGCTCGCGGTGCACGCGGTGCTCCGCATGCCGCGGGCCGAGGCGCCCAAGAAGAAGCGCAAGCGCTGACGTCGATCCGACCGAGCGAGCGGTGCCGCGTGGGGGAGGCTCAGTCCGAACTTCACGGGTCGGCGGGACGAACCCCCGAACGACTTATCCCCAGAGCTCAGCTCGGTCGATCCGACCGAGCGAGCGGCGGGGTTACCGTGTGGGGGAGGCTCAGTCCGAATTCACTTCGGACTGAGGGGGTTCGGCAAGACGAACCCCGGAAAAGAGGAACACCAACGGCTCAACACAGTTGAGCCGTGGGGTTAGAGCGGCAGCTCGGTGTTCGTCGCTTCGGCGCGGGGCGAGTGGCAGGTGCGGCAGCGCGGCTCGTAGGCGTCGGTCGCGCCGACGACGACCTGATCGGTCGAGGCGACGAGCCGCTGCGAGCGGCCGGCGGGCGCGCCGCAGCGGCTGCAGATCGCGAGCGACTTGGTGACGTACTCGGCGATGCAGAGCAGCGCGGGCACCGGCTCGAAGGGCTTGCCGGTGTAGTCCTGATCGAGCCCGGCGACGATGACGCGCATGCCGCGGCCGGCGAGGCGCTCGACCACCTGCACGATCCCGGGATCGAAGAACTGCACCTCGTCGATGCCCACCACCCGGGTCTCGGGGAGCACGGCGCGCTCGAGCTCCGCCGAGCCGGGCACGGCGAGCGCGTCGATCCAGTGCTCGGAGTGCGAGACGATGCGGGTCTCGTGGTAGCGGTCGTCGATCTTCGGCTTGAAGATCTGCAGCGGCTGGCGGGCGATCTTGGCGCGCTTGAGGCGACGGATGAGCTCCTCGCTCTTGCCGCTGAACATCGGCCCACAGACCACTTCGACCCAACCGGTCTCGCCGTGCACGACGTGCATGGCGCGGGCTGTACCAAAGTCGGCCGCTCCCGTCACCCAGGCATGCGCGCTACCAGTCGAGCTCTTCGACCCGCACGCCGCCCGTGTGCAGCGCGGCGGCCATCGCGCGGCAGTCGGCGAAGCGCTTCTCGGGCGCAGTGGCCAAGGCCCGATCGATGGTGTCGACGAACGCCGGGCCGATCTCCGGGCGGAGCTTGGCGAGGTTGGGCGCCGCCTTCGTGGTGATGTGCTCCATCAGCTCGCCCAGATCGTCGGCGTCGTGCGGGGGGATCCCCATCACGGCCGTGTAGAGGACGGCGCCGGCCGCCCACACGTCCGAGCGCGCCGAGAGCGGCTCACCGCGCCACTGCTCGGGGCTCATGTAGTGTGGCGTCCCCAGCTTCACGCCCTCGTGGGTGCGCACCGCGCCCGCGAACGGGACGCTGCCCGAGGTCTTGGCGATCCCGAAGTCGAGCAGCTTCACCCGGAGCTGCCCCTCGTCGTCGCTGCGCGCGAGGAAGATGTTCTCCGGCTTCACGTCGCGGTGGATGACCCCGTGGCCGTGCGCGGCCGCGAGCACCGAGAGCAGCTGGTGCCCGATCTCGACGACGTCCTCGCTCGGCAGCGCGCCGCCCGCCTCGAGCACCGATCCCAGCTCTTGCCCCTGGAGGCGCTCGAGCGCGAGGAACCAGCGCCCCTCCTCGTCGCGGCCGAAGTCGATCACCTGCACCACGCCGGGGTGGGGGATCGCGCGCTGGATGTGGGCCTCGTGCAAGAAGCGCCCGACGTGCTGCTCGCTTTGGGCGAACTTGTCGTGGAGGATCTTCACCGCGACCTCGGCCCCGGTCTGTCCGTCGAGGCCGCCGAAGACGGTGCCCATCGCGCCCGAGCCGATCACCTGATCGAGCCGGAAGCGCCCGCGGACGCTGGTGCCGACGTGGCTCACCCCGCTCGGCGGCTCCGCGATGGTGCCGGCGGGGACGAGATCGACCAGCGTGTCGGAGCGGCTCAAGGGCCGCCATTCTACACGTTCTTCAGGGGTCGAGGTCGCAGACCAAGGGCGCGTGATCGAAGTACAGCGCGGCGGTGACCGGCGCCGCGCCCGGGGTGATCCCCGGCGAGAAGCACGTGCCGCTCGTCGTGTTGGAGAGCACGTGGTCGATGTCGACCGAGCGCGCGTAGGTGTGGGGCGCGCCCTCGGTCCAGCGGTTGACGAAGTGAAACGGGCCCTCGGCGTCGCGCGCGGCGAGGTAGCGCGCGCTCTCGTCGAGATCGAAGAAGCGCACGGGATCGGTGTTGAAGTCGCCCAGGACGAGGGTGACCTCGCCGTTCGCCGCGGGGCCATCGCCCAGGCCGAAGTCCTCGAAGACCTGGCGCAGCTGCGCGAGCCTGCACGCCTGATCGCCCGGACCGATGCCCGACGTCCCGTGGAACGTGACCACCGTGAGCGCTCCGCCGCCCACGCGATCGATCACCCCGCGACCCACGCGCGATCCTCCGCCGCAGTCGGGCACGCGCACGCCGGCGAGCCCATCGAGGCAGAGCGCGCCGTCGCAGCCGCGGAAGGTGCCGACGCGGCGGTGCACCGCGGCGCACTTGTCGGGTTTGCCGAGGTTGCACGCGATCTGGTAGTCGGGCCCGAGCAGCGTCTGCACGACCGTCGCGTCGCCCTCGACCCAGCCCTCACACACGAAGCCAGCGCGCGCGTCTTCGGGGATCGTGGCGCATGCGTCCGAGTGAAAGAGCTCCTGAAAGACGTAGAGGTCCGCGTCCAGCGTCGCGAGCGAGCGGCGCACGTCCTCGATCACCGGAGGAAACGAGAGGCCGTTGCCGTAGTGGAGATCGGCGAGCTCGGCCTGCGCCTGGCTGTAGCCGTCGTCGGGGGGCCCGTCGTGATCGAGCTCGGGGAGGGTGCCGGTGTTGAAGGTCACCACCCGCAGCGACGGCCCGCGCGGCGCATCGAGCGGCGGCGCGGGTGCATCCACGGGGACGTCGGCGGGCGCGTCGCGCATCCCGGCGTCGATCGCGGGGTCCGCGGTGCACCCGAGGAGCGCGATCGCGAGCGACAGACGGCGGGGCGACATCGCGCGAGGATACCGCCGCATTCGGCGATTGGCGCCGCTGCGTGGGCCCGCTATGTCTCGCGTCATGCGCTTGGTCTTCTGTCTGCTCGGGGGAGCGGTCTTGGTGTCGGGGTGCGCTCCGCGCCTCTCGACGGGGGAGCCCTGCGATCGCGCGGACAGCTGCTCTGCGCCGCTCGTCTGCTTGCTCGGGCGCTGCCGCACCGAGTGCGAGAGCCACCGCGACTGCACGCTCGGCGGCATCTGCTTGCTCGATCAGGAAGGTCGCGGGAGCTGCCGCTTGCCGGCCGACGAGCGCTGCGTGTCGAACGACGAGTGCGAGGGTCTCTTGATCTGCGTCGATGGTGCGTGCGCCAACGCGTGCACCAGCGTGACCGAGTGCCCCGCCGACTCGCGCTGCGAGCCCGGCAGCGACGGCCGCACCCGCTGCGTCTCGGTGGACGCGCCCCCGATCGACGCCGGCGTCGATGCGTCCCTCGATCCCGCGGACGCGCGTGCAGACGACGCGACCATCGACGCGGGCGGGTGCGTCGGGCCGCTCTGCGATCCGGTGCTCGACGTCGCGCTCACGGAGCGCGCCGCGTGCGCGCTGACCGTGAGCGGCGCGGTGTGGTGCTGGGGCTTCGGCCTGTTCTTGGGCGCCGACGCTCCCGAGTCGTGCAACGGCGAATTCTGCGCGAACCGTCCCGTCCGCGTGCGCCTCGACGAGGCGGGGATGCCCGAGCGCGATCTGGGCGGCGCGACCGCGCTCGCTGCGGGCCTGCAGAACCTCTGCGCGGTGACCGACGGACGGGTGGCGTGCTGGGGCCGCATCACCGGGGTGCTGGGCGGGCCCGACGACGGCGCGCGCGCGCGCTTGGTGCGCGCGTCCGCGGGCGGCGTGGTGCGCATGGCGACCGACGTGAGCGTCGGATTCGAGACCGCGGTCGCGCGCATCTCGGACGGCAGCGTGCTCGCCTGGGGCTTCGCGGTGTACGGCGAGTTCGGTGAGGGCGAAGAGGCGAGCGCTCGGATGACCGCGAGCGCTGCCCCCGTGCTGGCCCCCGAGGCGTCGCTCGAGCTCGGCTCGTGGCACGGCTGCAGCGTCGTGAGCGGCGTGGCGCGCTGCTGGGGTGAAGACGACATCGGACAGTCGACCGGCGTGCCGGGTCCGCTGGTCGTCGAGTCCCCGACGCCGGTCGCGGGTCTTCCGTCGAACGTCGCCGAGGTCGCGCCAGCGCGCTCCTCGAGCTGCGCGCTCACCGCCGATGGCGACGCGTGGTGCTGGGGCAGCCCCGCGCTGGTGCCGGAGTCCGCCCGCGCGGCCAACTGCAGCACGGTGTGCCGCCCCATCCCGATCTTTCGCGCGAGCACGTCGGCCTTCGTCCGCTTGGCGCGCGCCACCTCCGCCGAGGAGGCGTGCGCGATCGACGCCGAGGGGGGCCTCTGGTGCTGGGGTGGCCGCATGCGCGCGGTCAACAACGACCCGCACCGGATCGCGGGCCTTCCCCCGATCGAGCGGGCGTTCGTGGGCGCCAACGCGACCTGCGCCGTCGACCGCAGCGGCGAGGTGTGGTGCTGGGGCGACAACGAGCGCGGTCAGCTCGGTCGCGGCACCGTCTCGGAGGTCGGCGTCCCCGAGCTCACTCCGATGCCGGTCGCTTGGCGCACCCCCTGAGGCCGAGCGGTTCTCCCTCGCGCGAACGCGCGCCGATCAGGCCGCGCGCCAGAGGCAGGTGCGCTCGATCGCCAGCGCCGCTTCGATCGCGCTCGAGGCCATCACGAACACGTTGCTCCGCTCGCCTGCGACGACGTTCCAGTCGCCAGGCGCGCACTCGAACGCGAGCTCGACGTGGGTCTTGCCGTCGCGCTCGCGGCTGGCGCGGGGCACGTCGCAGTGCACGACGGTCCGTCCGGTGGGAGGGCGATCGGCGGGGACCACCTCGACCTGCCATCCACGCTGGCGCAGCGCGGCGAAGATCTGGCGATGCCGGGGATGACGCGCCGCGACCAGCGAGATGTCGGCCACGCCATCGACCTCGGTGATCACCCCGATCGAGGTCTGGCGGCGTCGGCGGACGAAGGGGCTGCTGTCGCGGTTCGTGTTGTCCATGGCGCTCGTCATTCCAAGAACGGTGCCACCGCCCCGAGCCATGGAATCATTCGATTTTCTACCGATACTCATTTCATCCGTGGGTTTCGGCCGACGGATCTGCAGTGGGGACACTCCATGCGGCGGCGGAAACCCGACGGGGCTGGCGCGCGCTGGCCGTGTCACCCTCCGGCCCGATGACATCCATCCTGCAGTACGAGCTCATGGGCGAGGTCGCGGTCGTTCGCATGGACGACGGCAAGGCCAACGCGCTGTCCCCCGACATGTTGAAGGCGCTCGGCGAAGCGCTCGATCGATCCGAGCGCGAGGCCAAGGCGATCGCGCTCCTGGGTCGCGCCGGGCGCTTCTCGGCCGGCTTCGATCTGAAGGTGATGATGAGCTCGCCCGAGGCGGCGGTCGGCCTGGTCAAGGCGGGCGGCGAGCTCTTCTTGCGCATCCTCATGCACCCGCAGCCCGTGGTGATGGGCGTGACGGGGCACGCGCTCGCGGGCGGCGTGCTGCTCGCGGCGTGCGGTGATCTGCGCATCGGCACGCGCGGCGACTTCAAGCTCGGCCTCAACGAGATCGCGATCAGCCTGCCGGTCCCGATCCTGGCGCACGAGCTGGCGCGCATGCGCCTCGATCCCCGGCGCCTGGATGAGGCGACGCTGCTCGCGACGACCTACGACCCGGAAGGGGCCAAGGACGTCGGCTGGCTCGATCGCCTGAGCGCCCCCGAGTCCCTCGAGTCCGACGTGCTCGCGGAGGCGATGCGGCTCTCGGCGTTCTCGGGCCCGCACTACGCGCTCACCAAGAACACCCTGCGGCGTGAGGCCGTGGGCTACATCCGCCGCACGGTCGACGAGAACCTCGCGGCGTTCGCCGCCGCCAAGAAGGGCTGAGGGCTCACCACGCCGAGGCGGGGCCGAGGTCGTGCACCTCGGTGAACCCGCTTCGGCGAAGGAGCGCGGCCGCGCTCGCCGAGCGCATGCCCGACGCGCAGAACACCACGACGGGCCGCGCGCGATCGAGCTCACCCAGGCGGGCGGCGAGCGAGCCCACCGGGATGTTCTTGGCCTTGGGGATCGACCCGCCGTCGAACTCCGCCTTGCTGCGGACGTCGATGAGCTGCGCGCCCGCCTCGACTTTGGCGCGCGCTTCTGCGCCGGTGATGCGTCCGCGCGCGGCCAGCGCGAAGCGCACGACGAACGCGAGCACGATCCCTCCGAGGATCCAGGGCAAGAGATCTTGGAACGTCATGATGCGAGAGCTTCCCTTCTGGGTGGGCGACCGCCGAGCATCGCCCAGGCCTGATCATCCAGTCCGATGCGAGCGTCGTGCCCAGCGTGGGATGCGCCGGATCGCGGCCGATCGTGCTCACCGGCGCCGCAGCTGAAACACCGTGAAACGGCAGCGCGCGCAGTCGTCACACCGCGCGCGTCGTCGTCAGTCGTCTTCGAAGCGTCGCAGCTCGTCGTCGAGCTGCTGATCGAGCGCTTCGCTCTTCTTGGTGTTCGCGGGCGCAGGCGCGTCGTGCGCGAGGCGGCCCTCGGTCTGCCAGCGGCGCGCGAGCACCCAGAGGCCGACGAGCGCCATCGCGATGCCGAGCAGCGGGATCGCCCACACCAGGCGATCCATGCCCGCGTCGGCCGGGATGGCGATGGCCGAGGGACCGTACTGCTCGCGGTACTCCTCGGTGATCTGGGTGATCGTCGCGCCCGCGGCCAAGCGCGCGCGCAGCGCGGTGCGCGCGTCGTCGGCGACCGAGCAGGTGCAGGTCGAGAGCGGCAGGCGCGGGCAGTCGCCGCAGCGGCAGAGCAGGCGGGTGAAGAGCTGACGCTCCACCGGATCGGTGATCGTCACGTTGCCTGCGTGCAGGGTCGACGTGTCGTCCTGCGCGCGCGCGGAGCTCGCGTAGGCGAGCGAGAGGAAGGCGCCGACGGCGAGCAGCACGAGCGTCGCGGCGAGCGCGGGCTTGAGACCGCCGCTCGCGACGGGGCGACTCTCGGTCTCCTCGCCGAGGATGTCTCGGAGCGAAGGGAACGCCGCGAGGAAGACCCCGAAGAGCGCGATGAGACCGCCCACCCAGATCCACCACACGAACGGGCGCACGATGACGCGCACCGTCGCGTTGCCGGTCGAGTCGATCGACGAGAGGATCGCGTAGAGGTCCTGTCCGGGCGTGCTGCGGATCGCGACCTCGGAGGTCGGCATGTCGGGGTGGGTGCGGTAGAGGAACTTCGCGGGCGACATCGTGCCGAGCGAGCGCTCGCCCTCGTGCACGGTCAGATCGACGAAGAGCATCTCCCGGCCCACGTCGATCTCGTCGCGCGATCGCTCGAACTCGAAGGTGAACCCCGCGACGCTGAGCACCTCGCCCGGCGCGACCGAGGCCTCGCGCTCTTCGTCGTAGGCCGCGCCCATGAAGCCGAGGAACGCGAGGACCACGCCGATGTGGACGACGTACCCGCCGAAGCGGCGGCGCGCGCGAGAGAAGACCTGGAAGAACGCCATGGCCGCGCCCTCCTTGGCCGATCGCATGCGGGCTGCGGTCGCGCGCCAGAACTCCTGGAACACCGTGCCGAGCACGAACGCGCAGATGCTGGTGCACGCGATCGGCGACCAGCCGTGCATCCACGCGAGCACGTCGCCGGTCACGGTCTCGTAGATCGGCTCGCTCTCGTAGAAGGGCGGGTAGCCGACCATGCCGCCGAAGGCGCCGTGCGCGATCCCGGTGACCACCATCGCGATCACCGGGATGCGGAACGCATCGATCAGGTTCTTGCCGCTCGCCTTGCGCCACGCGACCACCGGGCCGACGCCCATGAGGAAGAGCAGGCAGAGACCGAAGGGGACCATCCACTGGTTGTAGAAACCGGGCCCGACGGTGACGGTCTCGCCGCGCACCGCCTCGGTGATCAGCGGGAAGGTCGTGGAGACCAGCACGAAGACCAGCATCCCGAGGAGGATCCAGTTGTTCAGGAGGAACGCGAACTCGCGCGACAGGATCGACTCGATGCTGCCCGGCCGCCGCGCGACGGGCATGCGCTCGCCCTCGATCCGGATGCGGACGATCTCCACCAGCTTGGCGTAGAGCATCACCACGCCGGGGATCACGAACGCGCAGAACGCGACGAAGAGGTCGGAGCCGTCGATGCGCTTGCCGCGCAGCTCGGGCAGCCGCCAGCTCACCAAGGTGATGAACACCACCAAGAGCAGCACCATGTACCAGGCGAACCAGATGCCGATGTCCGAGCGCGCGAAGCTGTGCACGCTCGCGATGAGGCCGGAGCGGGTGAGGAAGGTGCCGAAGATGGTGAGGAAGAACGCGCCGAGCAGGAGCGAGACGTTCCAGACCTTCAGCATCCCGCGCCGCTCTTGGATCATGACCGAGTGGAGGTACGCGCTCGCGAGCAGCCACGGCATGAACGACGCGTTCTCCACCGGATCCCAGGCCCAGTAGCCGCCCCAGCCGAGCTCTTCGTAGGACCAGAACATCCCCAGCATGTTGCCGAGGGTGAGAAAGCCCCACGCCAACAGGACCCAGCGGCGCGCCGCGATGATCCACTCGTCGCCCAGGCGCCCGGTGACGAGCGCGGCGACCGCGAGCGAGGCCGGCACCGCCCAGCCGGTGAGGCCCATGTAGAGGGCGGGCGGATGGATCGCCATCCAGTAGTTCTGAAGGAGCGGATTCAGGCCCTCGCCGTCGATCGGCGCGGTCACGCTGTGCGCGGTGGCGAAGGGGTTCGCCGCGAAGAGCATCAGGATCGCGAAGAAGGCAAAGACGCTCGCGAGCGACGCGAACGCGACCGCTTGCAGCGCGAGGTAGCGCTTGCGGATCCAGAGGGTGAAGCCGAGCGAGTAGCCGCCGAGCAAGAAGCTCCACCAGAGCAGCGAGCCGTCCTGTCCGCCCCAGAGCGCCGTCCAGAGATAGAGCGGCGACATCGTGCGGTCGCTGTAGTGCTGCACGTAGCGGATGCGGAAGTCGTGCGACTGGAACGCGTACGCGAGGAGAAAGACCGCCGCGACGATGATCGCGATGGTGGTGTACATGCCGCCGCGCACCGCGGGGAGCAGGTGCGGACGGCCGCGCGCCGCGCTGACGGCGACCGAGAAGGTCCACGCGGACGCGAGCAGGATCGCCCCGATGAGCAGGTTGCCCAGCGTGGGCACGTCGATCGGCATCATGACCGCCCGAGGGTACGCCGGATCGGGGCCTCGGGCCCGCCTCCGCAGGATCGGGGAAACGCCCGAGGGGATGGTTCGATGAGCGGCGCCACGAGGTCAGACCATGGGCGAACGATTCGGCGGCTACGAGCTACACGAGAAGCTGGGGGAAGGCGGGATGGCGGAGGTCTTCCGCGCCAGCCGACGGGGCGAGGGGGGCTTCGTCCGGACGGTGTGCATCAAGCGGCTGCTCCGGCACATCGAGGCGGACGCGTCGATGGCCGCCTCGTTCGGGGACGAGGCGCGCATCATGGCGGCGCTGCATCACCCGGCGATCGTGAGCGTGCTCGAGTACGGGCAGCACCAGAGCCGGACGTTCTTGGCGATGGAGCTCGTCGAAGGGGTGGACCTGCGCAAGATGCTGCGGCGCACCGGGCCTCTACCCTTCGAGCTCGCGATCTACGTGGGCCACGAGATCGCCACGGCGCTGGCCCACGCGCACGCGGTGAAGATCGACGGGATCGAGCAGCGGGTAGTGCACCGCGACGTGACGCCCTCGAACGTGCTCATCTCGGTCGATGGCACGGTGAAGCTCACCGACTTCGGGATCGCCAAGGCCACGACCCGCGCGCAGGTGACCCAGCACGGGATCGTGAAGGGCAAGGTGCCGTACATGTCGCCGGAGCAGGCGATCGGACAGGAGCTCGATCAGCGCGCCGATCTCTTCGCGCTCGGGGTGGTGCTCTTCGAGTGCATCGCGGGTCGTCGTCCCTACGACGGTCCGTGCGATCTCGACACCTTCCGCAACGTGCAGAGCGGGGTGCACGCCTCGCTCGATCGCTTGGTGCCCAGCACCCCGCGGCCGCTGGTCGAGCTCATCGGCGCGCTGCTCCGTCCCCGCCGCGAGGATCGCATCGCGAGCGCCTCGGACGTGGTGGATCTCTTGGGTCGCTTCCCGGTGACGCTGGCG
>CAYZQM010000198.1:0-13328 GCA_964480175.1 uncultured Sandaracinaceae bacterium | reverse complement strand
ACGGCGGCGTCGTCGTCGCTCGCGCAGTCGGGCAGGGTGCCTCGCGCTGGGCACGCGCCGCGGGCGACGCAGGCCTCGTAGTCGCGCACCCGCACCTCGCGCCTATCGAGGCACATCGCGCGGACGAAGGCGGGGCGCGCGGGCATCAGGTCTTCGTCAGGACATTCGCCGTACGGCGAGCCGACCCACGAACGACCCGCGCTCACCCAGGCCGTGTCCAGCGGACAGCCCTGGGCAGAAGCGCGGGAGGCGAAGGGGGTGGCGAAGAGCGCCGCGACGAGGAGGAGCGCACCGCCGCTCCCGCGCGTCATTCGTCGGCGGTCAGGTACGTGTAGCTGCCGAGCGAGTCTTCGTAGTGCTTCATGAGGAGCTTCACCTGGTCGAAGGTGATGAGGCCCATGCGGCGCGCGCGCTCGGCCTGACGCCGCACGCGTTCGACCATGACGCTGGGCTCGTGCTCGACGTACGTGAGCACTTCCCGTATTTCGTCGCCCTTCACGAAGTGCGAGATCTCGTAGCCGCCGTCGCCATCGAGCCGGACGTGCACGGCGTTGGTGTCGCCGAAGAGGTTGTGCAGGTCGCCCAAGATCTCTTGGTAGGCGCCGTTGAGGAAGATGCCGACGTAGTAGCGCTCGCCCTCGCGCCAGGGGTGCACGGCGAGCACGCGCTTGACGTCCTCGACGTCGATGAAGTGATCGACCTTGCCGTCGGAGTCGCAGGTGAGGTCGGCGATGGTCGCCTTCACGCTGGGCTCCTCGTTCAGCCGATGGATCGGCATGATCGGGAAGAGCTGATCGATCGCCCAGCTGTCGGGGATCGACTGGAAGACGGAGAAGTTGCCGTAGTAGATGGAGGCCATCTGCTGCTCGAGCTGCATGACCTCTTCGGGCGCGCGGCGGAGCTTCTTGGCCTGCTCGAGGATGCGCTCGCAGCACGCCCAGAAGAGGCGCTCGGACTGAGCGCGCTCGCGCAGACCGAGGTAGCCGAACTTGAAGAGCGAGTCGGCCTCCTCCTTGCCCTGCTGGGCGTCGTGGAAGGCCTCCTGCACGTTCTTCGGCTGGATCCCTTGGTAGGTCTCGAAGAGCTGGTGCAGCACCTTGTGCGCCTTGGGATCGGGCTCCTTCGGCGCGCCGAAGCGCACCTCGTTCTTGCCCACGATCTCGAACACGAGCACCGACTGGTGCGCCGCGATCGCGCGTCCGGACTCGCTCACGATCGTCGGGTGCGCGATGTCGGCCTTGGTGCAGGCCTCGGCGACCGCGGAGACGATGTCGTAGGCGTACTCCTGGATGTTGTAGTTCTTGCTCGCGTGGAAGTCGGTCTTGCTGCCGTCGTAGTCGACCGCCAAGCCCCCGCCGACGTCGAGGTACTTCATGTGCGCGCCCATCTTGGCGAGCTCGACGTAGATGTTCGACGCCTCGCGGATGGCCTGCTTGACCGGGATGATCGAGCTGAGCTGGCTGCCCGCGTGGTAGTGCAGAAGGCACAGGCAATCGAGCATGTCCTTGGCCGCGAGCCGGTCGACGACCTCGACGATCTCGGCGGCCGTCAGGCCGAACTTGGCGCGGTCGCCGGTCGAGTCGGCCCAGCGACCCATGCCGCGGCTGCCGAGCTTGGCGCGCACCCCGATCTGCGGACGGATGCCCGTCTTCTGCGCCGCGCGGAAGGTGAACTCGAGCTCCTCGATGCGCTCGAGGACCACGATGACGGTCTTGTCGAAGCGCTGCGCCAGCAGCGCGGTCTCGATGTACTTCTGGTCTTTGTAGCCGTTGCAGATGACGAGCCCGCCGGGCTCCTGCTCGGCGGCGAGCGCGATCAGCAGCTCGGGCTTGCTGCCGGCCTCCAGACCCAGGCGCCACGGCGCGCCGAACTCGACGACCTCGTCGATGAAGTGCTTCTGCTGGTTCACCTTCACGGGGAACACGCCGCGGTAGACGCCCTTGTACTGGTACTCGTCGATGGCGCGCGCGAAGCACTCGTTGATCCGCTTCACCCGGTCCTTGAGGATGTCGGAGAAGCGCAGGAGCAGCGGGAGCTCGAGGCCGCGCGCGTCCAGATCGTTGACCAGATCGAAGAGATCGATCGCCGGCGTCTCGTTGGACTCGGGCGCGATCGCGTCGGGGTTCGGGACCACCTCGAGGTGGCCGTTCGGGTTCACCCGGAAGTACGGGCTTCCCCAGCCGCGCACCTGGTAGAGGTCGGCGCTGCGCTGTGCGGTCCAGCCCTGGTCGTGCTCGTCGTCCATGTCGGGCTTCTCCGGAGGAAGGCTAGGCGTTGTCTGGGTGGTGCTCACTGCCGTCAGCGGCGCGTTTATGCGGCGAGCACGTGCGGGGGTCCAGCAAAAACAGTGACGCGTGCGCGCCATCGTCCGCGCGGTGTCGGCTGGGCGCCTCGGCGGTCCTCTCGCTCGCGACGGAGGTTCAGCCTTTGAAGGACGAGAGCGCCGCGACGTCGCCCGCCCGCAGCGCGTCGAGCAGCGGACGGCCGCCCTCTGCCATCAGGTTCGCGAGCGACGCGCCGAGGTACTGCAGGCGATCGACGAAGCGGCGATCGTGCTCGGCGGTGACGAGGTGCGCGAGCTCGTGCAGCACCACGCCGAGCGTCGTGGGCTCGAGGATGTCGTGGAACGCGAGCTTGCTCTGCACGTTGAAGGACACGATGCGCCCGGCGACGTCGGTGATCGCGTCCTCCATCCAGCCGTCGTCGCCGACGCCGCGAGAGAAGAAGCGCACCCGGATGACGCTGCCGGCGACCCGCTTGGCGAGGAAGCGCACCGACTCCGCGAACGCCGCCTGCGTCGCGTTCGGTGAGACCGGTTCGCCGCCGACCTCGCGCGAGCGGCGGCGTACGAACTCGTCGCTCGTCTCGAGCACGCGCGCGAGCGCCGCGAACGTGCCCTGCGAGAGCGCGGACGCCTCGACGATGTGCGCTCCGAGCTGCCGCGCGCGATCGTCGGCGTGCGCCGAGCCGGGCAAGAGCGATCCGCGCGGGAAGACCTTGCTCACGTACGCATCGAGCAGCGTGCTCTTCACCGGCCAGCGACCGATGACCTCCTGCACCCAGTCGGCGGTCAGATCGCGGCGATCGAGGTTTCGATGCACGGTCGCCTCGAGCAGCATGGCCTTGAGCGCGAGCACGTAGCGCTCGGTCGCGCCGTCGCGGCCTTCGCCCAGCGGCACGCGCTGCCCGACGTCGCAGTGCCACGGCGCGTTCCACGGCTGGATCGGCACGCCCATCTCGAAGAGGTGCGCGCTCTCGCCCCGACGGGGCACGAACAGATCGATCCGCGCGCTCCGGGTCGCGGCGCGCTCGACTCCGTCTCGCACGATCACCGTCTCGAGCTCCGTGCTCGGCAAGGAGAGCAGCACCTTCGGGCGCTTGATGATCTTGCCGTCGAGCTTGAGGGTCACGCCCACGGGGGGCAGCACCAGCCGCAGCAGCGACTCCGCTTCGCGCAGCTCGTCGTCGGTGCTCTGGCGATGGGCGACGATGCGGGTGCCGCGGGTCCGCTCGGACGGCTCGGTGGTGCGCCCGGTCGGGCCGAAGCTGATCGCGCGACCGACCGTCTCGACCCGCGCGCGATCGGCGGCGGCCAAGAGCTCCTTCAGCCCCCGACCCATCCGACCACGGCGGGAGGGATCGTCGGTCTTGTCGGAGAGAAAGAGCGTGTAGACGAGCCGCTCGTCCGCGATGCCCAGGTCTGCGTCGTCCTCGATGCTCAGCGTGTCGGGGCCCAGCTCGACGGTCACGGCGCTGGCGCCCGCGTCGAGCGCGTTCTGCACGGCCTCGAGGAGCAGCCGCCCGACGGGACGCGCAGAAGAGAGGCGCGCCCAGCCGTCCTCGGAGATCTCGAACCAGCCGCGTTGGGTCGGGCGCTCGTTGCTCATCGGTGCGGTCAGAGTCTCGCCCGACGCGCGGCATTGGCGAAAGAGCGAAGCACAAGGTGGGGGCTCTGACCCCGCTCTCACAGGCCCCATGGGTGCGACAGACGCGCACTCATTTTCGCGACGCACCCATGGACGCGGTTGATCTCCGCGTCGCAAGCCCCGCAGAATGCGCGACGAGGTGACTGTATGGGTAGTGTAGGCCCCAACAACTCTGGAGATGGGGGCGGTATGCAACGGGCAGGCGCGAAGCCGGGCGAGCGGGTCATCCCGTTCGGGAAGTACTTGCTGCTCGACCGCATCGCCGTCGGCGGCATGGCCGAGGTCTACACGGCCAAGTCGTTCGGGGTGGAGGGCTTCGAGAAGATCATCGCGGTGAAGCGGATCCTCCCCACGATGGCGGAGGATGAGGACTTCATCCAGATGTTCATCGACGAGGCGAAGATCGCCGGGCACCTGAACCACGCCAACGTCGCGCCCATCTACGAGCTCGGCAAGATCGGCGAGTCCCACTACATCGCGCTCGAGTACGTGTGGGGCAAAGACCTGCTCCAGATCATGAACCGCTTCCGCAAGATGCGGAGGCAGATGCCGCCGGCGATGGCCGCTTGGATCGGCGGCAAGATGTGCGAAGGCCTCGACTACGCGCATCGCAAGAAGGATCGCCACGGCCGGCCCCTCAACATCATCCACCGGGACGTGAGCCCGCAGAACTGCCTGGTCTCCTACGAGGGCCAGGTGAAGATGATCGACTTCGGCATCGCCAAGGCCGCGGCGCGGAACACCAAGACGCAGGCCGGCGTGCTCAAGGGCAAGTTCGGCTACATGAGCCCGGAGCAGGTGCGGGGCCTGCCGGTCGATCACCGCTCCGACGTGTTCGCGGTCGGCACGTGCATGTACGAGATGCTCACGACCGAGCGCCTCTTCGTCGGTGAGAGCGACTTCTCCACCCTCGAGAAGGTGCGTCACGCGTCGGTGCCGCCGCTCTCGCAGGTCATCCCCGACCTGCCCAAGGAGCTCGACGACATCGTCATGAAGGCGCTCACCCGCGAGGTGGAGGATCGCTGGCAATCGGCGGGCGAGATGCAGGAGGCGCTGCAGCGCTACATCTCGCGCGAGCGCCCGCCGTTCGGGACGAGCAAGCTCTCGGCGTGGATGAAGACCGCGTTCGCCGCGGAGATCTCCAAGGAGAAGGCGCGCCTCGACAGCTTCGCCAAGGTCGGTCCGCCTCCGTCCATCCCGCCGCGTCCGCCGCCGCCGCCCAAGCGCCCCGCCGCCGAGGACGACGAGCCCGAGGAGCTGACGGGCGAGGCCACGATGATCACGAGCTCGCCGTTCGACGCCATGATGGAGGGCGGCGGCGACTCGACCGACGATCTGATGGGGCAGCCCACGCAGATCTTCTTCTCCGCGGACGACGCGGAGGAATCGCCTGCGAGCCCGCCCGCCACGGCACCCGCGCCGGCGGCCGTCGTCGCGGTGGCCGCGCCGCGTGCGGTGGGCACGCCGGGGATGCCCGCGCCCTCGATGCCCGGGCCCGGTCGACCCTTGCACGGAGGTCCTGCGCCGACGGCGCCGGAGGCCTACGCGCCGACGGTCGTCCCCCCGGAGCCCCAGGGCCCACCGATGGTGGCGGGCGCGCCGATGGCGCAGGGGCAATACGGGCAGCCGCAGTACGGACAACCGCCGCAGCAGTACGGACAGCCGCCGCAACAGCAGTACGGCCAGCCGCCTCAGCAGTACGGTCAGCCCCAGTTCGGCCAGCCGCCTGCCGGCGCTCCCGCGTTCGCGGGCGCCAACCCGACGGGTGGCTTCGCGCCTGCACCGCCAGGCTTCGCGCCTTCGCGGGGCCAAGCGACGATGGAGCTGCAGGCCCCGCCGGTGCAGGCGCAGTCCGGATCGCGGCGCGGCTTGATCATCGGGGCCGTGCTCGGCGTCGCGGCGTTGCTCGCGATCGTCGTGGGCGGCGCGGTGCTCTTCAGTGGGCCCGCCGTCGGGACGATCGAGATCCACACGGTGCCGGAGGCTGCGGCCGCCGACGTGATCGTGGATGGGACGCCGCGCGGTCGCGCGCCGCTCCGCTTGGATCACGTCACCGCAGGCGATCACACGCTCTTGGTGCAGGCCGCGGGCTACGCGCCGATCTCGCGGACGATCACGGTCGCGGAGAACGGCACGGCGATGCTCGATCTCGTGCTCACGCCGACCGGTGCGGTGCCAGCGGTGACCGCGGTGGCCGCTGCGGCGGCGCTTCCGACCGCGACCGTCTCCCCGGCGGCGGCGGCCGGTGTGGTCGTTCCTCCCGGGGTGGACCCAGCCGCGGCGGCAGCAGCCGAGGCAGCGGCGGCGGCGGAAGCAGCGGCAGCAGCCGAGGCGGCAGCGGCGGCCACGGCGGCGGCGGAAGCAGCGGCAGCCGAGGCCGCAGCGACCGCGGCGGCGGCGGAAGCAGCGGCGGCCGCCGAGCGCGAGCGGGCGGCGTCCGCCTCGCGTGGGAGTTCTGGCTCGTCGGGCAGCTCGGCGTCGTCGGGGTCCTCGGGCTCGAGCTCCAGCGGCTCGCGGCTCGCGACCTCCACTGCGCGCAGTGGCTCGAGTGGATCGAGCTCGAGTGGATCGAGTTCGAGCGGCTCGAGTGGCTCGAGCGGCCCGCGTCGCATGCCGCCCGGAGAGACGAGCTCGGGTAGCTCGAGCTCCGGCGGCGCGTCGGTGTCCATCCCCACCCGTCGTGGCGGCGGTGGCGGCGACGACGCGCCGGCGTCGGGCGGTCGCGGAGCGGGCACGCTGGTCATCCAGACCCTGCCGTGGGCGCGCGTCTTCCTCGACGGTCGCGACACCGGGCGCAACACGCCCGTGCGCTCGCTGTCCGTGCCCGCCGGCACCCATCGCCTCGGCCTGCGTACGCACGACGGGACGATGCACGAGGAGTCGATCACGGTGACGGCCGGCGAGACCCTCCGCATCGTTCGCCAGTTCTGATCCCGAGGAGCGGGCTCGATCGAGCGGTCGAGCCCGTCACCTCGCCGGTCAGCGCCGGCACGCGCAGGCAGCGCGCTCGCGCGCGGCGTCCGTCGCACCCCTGCGCAGAACGCGCGCTCAGCTGCCGCCGTCGATCACCCGGAAGCGCGCGCGACGCTCCTTCGCCTGCTGATCGCTCGAGCTCTCGCTGGAGGCGTCCGTGGGCGGAGGGGTCGCCTCGGCGGCGCCGCCGTCGCGACGCCGCGATCGCTTCTTCGGCGGCGACGCGTCGTCACCGATCGCGGGGGGCTTCACGCTCGGCGTCGCGGAGGGGGCGTCGTCGGACGGGACGACCTTGAGGGTGCGCACCTCGCGCGGCGGGCCCGCGTGCGCGAGCGCGTCGGGGAGCTCGTGCGGGGGCAGGTGCCCCTCGATGACGGTCCCTCGCCCCGTCGCCCGATCGAGCACGACGTAGATCGCGCTCCAGCCGAACACGCAGCGCGAGACCACGCCCGAGAACGCGAGGTCGACGGCGACGCCCTCGGCCACGTACTCGAGCCGCAAGGGCCAGCTCGGATCGAGATCGATCACGAGGCGTGCCTGCCAGCGCTCGCGCACGTGATCGGGCACGGAGACGTCGCTGCGTCGCGCATCCACGTGGATACGAGGGGTGTGGCCCGCAGCGAAGACGTCCTCGATCGCCTTGGCGATCGGGTGCGGCAGCGGCGGCTTCTTCTTGGAGCCCACGTCAGCGTCCTTTGGGGTTGGCAGCGTCGAGCGTCGCGGCGAGCGACTCGACCTGGGCGCGGCGGAACTCGGGCGAGAAGAGCATCGGGAAGTTCGTGCGCGGCAGCTTGCCCAGCTCGCCCGAGAGGCGCGCGAGGCTCTCCTCCTGCACCCGCTCGCGCAGCGTGCGGGTCCGGCCCGCGAGCGCGAGACCGCGAATGCTCGAGGCACCCTCGGCGGCGTCCTCCACCTGGCTCGCCAGCGCGAGGACCGCCTTGCGGTCGGCGGGAGGAAAGAGGCGCGGCAGCACCTGGTTCACCACGAGCTGCGCGATCGGGAGCTGCAGCTCGCGCTCGAGCGTGCCGGTGAGCTCGATCGTCTCCTGCACCGGCATGTCCTCGGCGAGCGTGACCACCATGCACCCCGAGCGCGCGGGATCGCGAAAGAGCGCGACCGCGTCCTCGGCCTCACGTCGCAACAGACCCGGCGGCGCGACGTCGGTGATCACCTTCGGCACCCGGAGCATCTCGAGCCCGTGTCCGGTCGCCGGCGCATCGACGATCACCATGTCGTAGCGGCGCCGTCCGTCCTCGAGCTCGTCCTTGGTGTGGAAGTACGCCTTGCCGAGCATCGACCACGCCTCGATGCCGGGCGTGCCGCGCAGCACGGCGGACACCATCGAGTTCTCGAACACCGCCTTGTAGAGGGTCCGCGAGCGCAGGATCATCAGGCCGTACTCTTCGAGCGCGACCTTGGGGACCATGTTCACGGCGTCGAGCACGCCGCCCGAGGGCGAGCGGAGGATCTCGACGTTCTTCGGGCCGATCGCGGGTACCTCGAGCAGGTGCGAGAGCCGCTCCTTGCTGTTGCACATCGCGAGCAGCACCCGCTTGCCGCGCTTCTGCGCCGCGAGCGCCAGCGCGGCCGCCGCGGTGGTCTTGCCGACGCCGCCTTTGCCGACGACGAACACGAAGCGGAGATCGAAGAGACCGGCCATCGAAAAGTGGCTCCTTGTAGCGCCGGATCCCCAGGAGCGCGAGCCTCAACGCCAGTGGCGACAGACGTCCTGCACCACGCACCGAGCGCAGCGCACGGGGTCTCTCTTCGAGGGGCACTCGCGGGCGATCCCCAGGTGGCAGAGCGCGAAGTCGTAGCGAACCGGATCGTCGGGATCGAGGGCGCGCAGCGCGGCGGTGATCTCCAGCGCGGTGCGCATCGAGGCGTCGGTGCGCGCCGTGAGACGGAGGTTCCGCGCGATGCGCTGGATGTGGGTGTCGACGGGGATGATCAGCTCGGCAGCGGGGATCGGAAAGAGCCCGAGGTCGACTCCGTCCGCGGGCCGGACCATCCAACGCAAGTAGAGAAGCAGGCGCTTGCACGCGCTGCCCTTGCGGGGATCGGGGACGAGGTGTCTCAGGCCGGGGGCAGGTGCCGGGCCGCGCAGCGCATCCGCGAACGTCGCCAGCGCCGAGAGCAGGTCGGGCGCGCCCGACCGCATCGCTGCGAACGCGCTCCCGAGGGAGCCATGCTCGCGGCGCATGCCCGCGGCGTGGTGGAGCAGGTGCGCGACGTCCTCGCCGCGCCACACCCGATGCACGAAGCCATCGAGACGCGCTGCGAGCTGGGCGAGGCTGGCGTCGTCGACGGTGGTCGCCGGGCGAGGGCCGAGCGCGTCGAGCACCCGGGCCACGCTGCGCCGGATCGCGACCACGTTGCCGAACGCGAGGAGCGCCGCGATCAGCGCGACGACCTCTTGGTCACTCGGATCGGCGTAGCGGTGCACGAAGCCGACAGGATCGGCCTCGCGCCGCGCGGCGCGATCGGTGCTGGCCACCAGCGCATCGAGCCGCTTCTGGAGCGCGTCCGCGCTGGGACGTCTGGATCGTGCGCCGCGCGCGCGCGTCGGTGGACGCTGGGACATCTCGGGAATCCGAGAGCGTGTCACAGTTGTCGCCCCGTGCTCCCCTTGCCCAACGTGCTCCGCGCCCTCTTCGTCCTTCACCTCGCGCTCGCGGTGCTCGGCGCTGGCTGCGGCGGCGCGCCGCGCAGCGGCATCGGGACCTCCCACGGACGTCCTCGCGAGATCCCCGTCGAGCTCTCGCTCCGCACCACCGACGGCCGCGTCGTCGAGGTCGCCGATCAGCGCGGCTCACCGTGCTTGCTCTTCGTGGTGACGACGTACGACGGCGTGTCGCAAGCGGCGATCCGCGAGGTCGCTCAGTTCGCGCGGACCCACCTGGACACCGTGGTGCTCGCCGTGATCGCGCAACCCGACGCCGCGACGTTCGCGCAGCTCTACGAGGAGACGTTCGAGCCGCCTTACGCGGTCACCTTCGAGGACGGCGACACCATCCAGCAAGGCACGAGCGATCTGGGCCCCTTCGACGCGGTGCCCGCGTTCTACATGCTCGACGCAGAGGGCCTGCTGGCCGCCGACCACGTGGGCTGGATCAGCCTCGAGCGCTTGATCGCGATGCACGACCAAGCGGTGCGCCGCGGCGGCGTCGAGGGCAGCGCCGACACGCCCGACGAAGACGCCGACGCGCTCCACGAGTAGGGGGGTGTTCGGCCTGCGTCGCACCCCGCATGATCTCGCGAGGTATCAGCCGCCCACGGTGGCATCGAACAGTCACGGATCGTTCAGGTGGAAGCGCCACTCGCCCACCACTCCGTTCTGCGTGAGTCGCACGATCGAGACGGCTGGCTTCCCCGCCTCCTCGACGTGGATCGCAAGCAACCCACCCCCCGTCATCTGATCGGCGAGCGCGGCGCCCTTCAGGCTACCGTCCGCCGCGCCACCGCGAATCGCGTGCTGGATCGCCTTCCGCGAACGGCCCGCTGCCACTCGAATCGTTCCGTCACGCGCCATGACCCAGTGCTGGAACAGGGGCTCGTCGCTGCTGCCCAGCCGCTCGACCTCGGCAGCAGCATGACGCCAAAGTTGGCGTTGCACGTCGCCCAGATCAGCCTCGGTTCCTTCGTAGGGGTAGGGCGAAATGACGACGTCCCGAAAAATGACGACGTCTCCGAATGCGCGTCGTTCCGCCTCCACCACGTGCTTGGGGCGTCGCGCCTGTTTGATCCAGACCATGCCCTCTGCTTCCTGCAGAGCCTGTCGTCCCAGCGTGCAGTCGCCGGCAACGAATGCCTCGAACGACATCGTGACCAGCTCCCGGAACACACCGGCGCGGCGAGCGTCCTTCAGCTTCTTCTCTGCCAGATGAGCACCGGCCCGCAACAGCTCGAAGGCTTCGTCGAGCCGGTCGCGCTGCGTCATGGATGGCGGTTCCCATGTCTCTACTGGAAAGTCCGGCGCGCAGGTCTCCACGTACACGAGGTGGTCGTGGTAGTGGCCGAGCGTCTCGAAGGTGTGTCGGGCTTCACTCACGGCGGAGCTGCTCCGTGAGCAGGCGCTCGAGGGGCTCGGCGCGGGCGAGATCGCCGACGTGGATCTGCTCGCCGTCGCTCGCCACGATGCGCCACTCGATGAGCAGCGCGAGCGCGTTCTCGAGCTTGTGGCGGGAGACCGACTCGCGGAGCTCGATCTCTCCGGCGAACCACGCGCGCTGACCGCGGCTCAGCGCGCGTTTGCTCCACTCCTTCTTCGTCGAGGGCGCGCTGCCCAGCGCGCGCGCCTCCTCGAGCGCCCAGCGGTACGCCTCGAAGTAAGTGCGCAGCATCTCGGCGTAGAGGCGCACCCGGCGTCCTCCGTCGCCCGTCGCCACCCGGAGGCGACTGCCCTCGTGCACCAGCTCGCCCGCCTCGATCATGACGGCGACGACGTCGTGGTAGATGGCGTCGAACTCGGCGTCGGCGCGGTACTGGAACTCGAGCTTGAACAGACGCGAGAGCTCGCGGACCCGATCGCTCAGGACCGCGCCTTCGGCCTCGCCCCCCAGCGCGAGCAGCGCCGAGGACACGAGCGCGCTCGGCACGAAGAAGTGGAGCACCGCGTTCTTGTGGTACTCGAGCGCGAGGCGGCGGTCGCCCGGCGTCGCGTACACGGGCTCGAAGGGCTGGCTCGCCTTCTTGTTCTTCAGCTCCTTGTCGTTGGCGATGACGATCATCTTGCCGTCGAGCAAGAGCTGGATCGCCTCGTCGAGCGCGTCGGGGCGGAGCTCGCCCTTGCGATCCCGCAGCGGCCGCGCGATGCGCGCGCCGAAGCGATCGAACGCGGCGAGCAGCACCTTGCTGCGATCCATCAGCTCGCGCCGCGCGATGCCCCGGCCCCGGTGGCTCATCAGCGCGGTGGCCGCGAGCGCGGCCGGCGTGACCATCGTGACCCGGTTGATCTCGTACGTACAGCGATGGGCGATGCGCTGCACCAACGCGCGCCGCTGCGCCGGGGAGAGGTCGTCTCCGTCGTGCGCCTCGATCGGTGCGTGCGTCTTGCTGCGGAGCGCCTCGTCGTAGAGCTCGTCGAACGAGAGGATCTCGCCGAACTGCAGGTAGAGGCGGCCGTACTTGCTCCGGAGCACCCTCGGTGTGCGGAGCAGGCTCGAGAGGTTCTCGGGCTGCTTGTCGCCGCCTTCGCCCTCCTGCACGTACGAGCCCTCCTCGATGATGCGCTCGTAGCCGATCGAGATCGGGACGAAGTGAATGGTCTTGTGGCCGCGGAGCTTGGTTGCCGCGTCCACGATCATCGTCAGGATGCCCAGCTTGGGCGCGAGCATCTTGCCCGTGCGGGAGCGCCCGCCTTCGATGAAGACCTCGAGGTTCCAGCCCTCGACGAGCACCTTGCGGACGTACGCGTCCACCAGCTGGGGATAGAGCTTCTTGCCCTTGAAGCTGCGCTTGATGAAGAACGCGCCCGAGTGGCGGAGCAGGGGACCCAGCGGAAAGAAGCTGAGGTTGTCGCCCGCGGCGATCAGCGGCGGCGCCAGACCATTGGCGTAGAGCACGTCGGAGACGAGCAAGTAGTCGACGTGGCTCTTGTGCGAAGGCACGAAGACCAACGGGCCGTGTCGACCGGCGTCGCGCACCCGCTCGAGGCCCTCGGTGTCCACCACGATGCCGTCGTAGATGCTCTTCCACAGGCGATCGATCACCTGGTGAAAGACCTCGACGACATTGGTGTCGGGCACCGCGACGAGCTGCTCGAGCTCCTTGCGCGCTTCGGCTTCGACTTGCTCGAGCGGGCGCCGCTCTTGCGCCGCCGCCGCGCCGAGGTGACGGCGCACCCGCGGGCTCCGCAGGAGCTCGTCTTGGATGCGGCTCGCGGTCTTGTGTCCCGGCCCGACCGCGACGGCGCGCTCGCGCTCCATGCGCCGCAAGAGCGCGTAGCGGATGGCGTCGGCGGCTTGCTCGTCGCTCAGTTCGGGGTTCGCTAGAAGATACGCCTGAACGTCGAAGGGCTCGCCCGCGCGCACCAGCGCGTTCTTGTAGTTGACGAGCAAGCGCATCAGCTCGCGCGCGCGCCCGGGCCACTCGCTCGGACCGAAGAGGACGTCGATCGCGGTGCGCTTCACGTTCGCAGGGCGCTTGGTCCACACGAAGGTCTGGGGCAGCAGCAAGATCGGGCGCGCGCTCGCGCGCTGTTGCTCCACGAGCGTGCGGATCAGATCGACGTCGAGCTCGCGGCCGTGGCGCGCGCCCGCGGAGCTGGTCTCGATCGCGTCGGGCGGCCGCCTCAGGAACAAGAGCGCGCTATGGCCTTGCTCGATGCAGCAGCGGAGGGCGACGTCGTCGGGGACCTGCCGCTCGAGCTTGAGGCGCCGCTCGCCGCGACCGACAGCAGGCTCAGCCCGCACGCCAGCAGCGTCGAGC
>CAYZQM010000197.1:5960-13404 GCA_964480175.1 uncultured Sandaracinaceae bacterium | reverse complement strand
CGCGCGCCTCGGCGACGATCTGATGGTCTCGGTGGTCGACGCCGAGGGCGAGATGCAGAGCGCGATGCTGCGCATCGTCGGCATCGTGCGGACCGGGAGCCGCGCGATGGATCTCACCATTGCCCACGTGACGCTTCCCGAGGTGGAGACGCTCTCCGGGAGGCCCGGTCTCTCCGAGATCAGCATCCTGCTCGAGGACACCGATGCCCTGCCCGAGGTGCAGCGCGCGATCGCGGGCGTGACGATGGGGCGGGACGACGTGCTCTCGTGGATGGACATCGCGGACGGCCTGCGGATGAAGATCGAGACGGGCGGCGCGATGACCCGGATGGCCGTGGGTCTGATCCTCTTGGTCGTGCTGCTCGGGGTGGCGAGCGCGCAGCTCACGGCGGTCCTCGAGCGACGCAAGGAGTTCGCGATGCTCGCAGCCCTGGGCATGGCGGGACGATCCTTGGTGCGGGTGGTGCTGACCGAGGGCCTGCTCTTGGGCGCGGCGGGCGGCGCGCTCGCCATGCTCTGGACCGCACCGATCCTGCACTCGTGGGCGACCGACGGGATCGATCTCTTCGCGATGATGGGCAACCGCAGCGAAGAAGCGATGGCGTTCAGCGGGGTGTTGGTGCCGCAGTTCTACTACCCCTCGAACGGGCTCTGGGTGATCCCGACCGCGATGGGGCTCGCGATCGTCGCCACCCTCCTCGCCTCGCTCTACCCCGCGCTGTTCGCGGCGCAGAGCGATCCAGCCTCAGCCCTGCGAGTCGACCGATGATCGACCCGTCGTCGACGAAGGAAGAGACCATGACCGAGACCCGACCGACGCTGGTGCACGCCGAGGGCGTCACCAAGACCTTCAAGACCGGCAAGCTCGAGGTGCAGGCGCTGCGCGGCGTCTCGCTCGACGTTCATCACGGTGACTTCCTCGCGCTGGTGGGCCCGAGTGGCAGCGGCAAGACCACCTTGCTCAACTTGGTCGGCGCGCTCGATCGCCCGACCACGGGCGAGCTCGACGTGCTGGGCAAGCGCCTCTCGCAGCTCAGCAAGGGCGAGCGCGCCAAGCTGCGGTTGAGCGCGCTCGGCTTCGTGTTCCAGGCCTACAACCTCGTGCCCGTGCTGACGGCGGCGGAGAACGTCGAGTTCGTGCTCGAGCTGCAGGGTGTGGGCGCGTCCGAGCGGCGAACGCGGGCGCTCTCGGTGCTGAGCGATCTCGGCCTGAAGGATCTCGCGCACCGACGGCCGAACGAGCTGAGCGGCGGTCAGCAGCAGCGGGTGGCCGTGGCGCGCGCGGTCGCCTCCAAGCCGAAGCTGGTGCTCGCCGACGAGCCCACCGCGAACCTCGACTCCGAGAGCGCGGAGCAGCTCATGGCGCTGATGCGGAAGCTGCACGACGAGAGCGGCATGACCTTCGTGTTCTCCACCCACGACCCGCGCATCGTGGCCCACGCGACGCGCGTGGTGACGCTGGCCGACGGAAAGATCGTGAGCGACGAGCGAAAGGAAGCCGCTGCCGCGGCCTGAGCCCCGCATGGACCAACGCATCGACCACCCGCTCGTGCGCGAGCTGTGGAGCAAGGAGAAGATCGAGGCCCGCTTCGCGGAGTTCGAGTTCGGCGACGACGGCGCTGGACAGACCCGGGAGGCCCGCAAGCGCAGGGCCATCCTCATGGCGGGCTACCAGCTCTTTCTCCACCACGGCTACAAGAAGACGACGATCGACGACGTCGCGAAGAAGGCGCGCGTCGCCAAGGGGACCGTCTACCTCTACTTCGAGAACAAGGCGGAGCTGCTCATGCACTGCGTCGCGTTCGAGAAGCTCTGCGTGAAGGAAGAGGCCGCGCGGCTCTTCGCGCCCGAGACCCCGGACGCCGACCGCCTGCGTCGCTGGCTGCGCCTCGCGTTCTACGCGGTGCGCGACATGCCGCTGTCGAGTCGCCTGATGACCGGTGACATGGAGATGTGGGACGCGCTCGAGGCCACGAAGTCGCAGCGCATGATGGAGATCCAGAAGGAGGGGCTGCTCCTCTGTCAGCACCTCATCGAGCTCGCGGCGCCGGGCATCTTCGACGACGAGGAGAAGCGCAAGCGCGCCAACGTGCTGATCGCGCTGGGCTTCATGTCGGCGCACTTCCTCGACCCGCGCATGCGCAACGACGAGTCGCTCGAGACGTTCCTCGACACCCTGATCGACGTGCTCCTGCACGGGTTCACCGCCCGCCCGAAGCCATGAGAGCGCTTTGCGGTGCGCTCGCGCTGCTGCTCGTGTGCGCGGCGCTGTCGCCACCTTCGGCGGCCGCGCGCGATCTCTTCGAGAGCGACGACGGCGAGTACCGGCTCACCCTGCGCAGCGCGCTGAAGGGGAGCTGGATCCTCAGCTACCCGTACCTCGACGATCCGCTGCGCGACGACGTCGCGGGCGGCGCGGGGCTCTTTCGTCTGCGCTTCGAGCTGGGCGCGCAGCTCACCGAGTACCTCACCGCGCAGATCGCGTACGAGCACCGCTCGCTGGCGACCTCGACCGCGGGCCTGGGCGCCGCGGTGTTGCCACCTGGGGAGTCACCGCCCTTCCGGCTCGCGCCGCTCGACTGGGTGATCGTGGACGGCTCGCCCAACTACCTGCACCGCCACGAGATCGACCGCGCGTTCCTCTCGCTGCACCTGCCCTTCGCCGAGCTCACCGTCGGTCGGCAGGCCATCGGCCTGGGCCGCGGCGTGCTCTTCAGCGCCATCGACGTGTTCTCGGCGTTCGGACCGAACGAGGTCGATCGCGAGTGGCGCCGCGGCGTGGACGCGGTGCACCTCGAGCTGCGCATCCCCGATCTCGAGTCGCTGAGCGGCGACGTCATCGCGGTATTCGGCAACGTCGAGTCGGGAGACCTCGAGAGCTACTCGGTGCTCGGGCGCCTTCGCGCGGTGGTGGGCGACGTCGACGGCGAGCTCATCGTGGGCCGGCGCGGCGAGGACACGATGGTGGGCGGCGCGCTCTCCGCGACCGTGGGCGACGCCGAGGTGCACGGCGAGCTCGCGCTCTTCGGCACCCGCGGGGTGGTCGCCAAAGGGCTGCTCGGCGGCTCGTACATGATCGATCTGCTGCGCGGGATCCGCGTCGTGCTCGAGTACCACTACTCCGGCTTCGGCGTGGAGAACGTGAGTCGCGACGCGAGCATCCTCTTCGATGCGGCGTACGTCAGCCGTGCGCTCCGCGGCCACAGCCAGACGCTGGGACGCCACACGCTCGCGCTCTCGCTCAGCACGGATCTCGCCGACGATCTCAGCCTCGCGCTCGCCTACTTTCAGAGCCCGACGGATGGCTCGGGGCTGATCGCGCCCGCGCTGAGCTGGGTGCCGCTCGACATGCTGAGCATCGCGTTCAACCTGCTCTTCCCTTGGGGCACGGCGCCCGAGGGCGGTGTGCCGCGCAGCGAGTGGGGCAGCTCGCCGTTCACCATCTTCCTTCAGGCGCGCATCTACGACTGACGCATCCCCTCGAGGATCGCCTTCAGCTTCTCGAGGTCTTTGCGCGTCGCCCGCTTCATCGCGCGGGCCATCAGCGGCGCGACGAGCGCGGAGAAGCCCGCAGGCTCACCGCGGTTGCGCAGCGACATGCGGGTGCGACCCGCATCGACGGGCTCCCACTCGTAGATGGTCTCCATGGGGAACGGTCCCTCGGCCGTGCGCATCACCATGCGGCGATCGCTGAGCTCGGTGACCTCGTACGTGTACGCCAGCCGTCGCCCGAGGAAGTGCGCCACGAACGCCATCCGCGCGCCGAGCCTCACGGGAGGCTCGGTGATCCACTCCACCGACTGGATGTTGTCGTACCAAGTGGGCGCGTTGCTGGGATCGCCGGCGAACGCAACGACGTCGGCGATGGGGCGGTCGATCACCAGCTCGTTGACGACGTCGACGGACACGCCGCGTACGGTACGCGACCGCCTCGGCACACGCAGCCCACGCCGCGCCCGAGGCGGCGTGGTAACGTCGCGCACACATGCGCTTCAGTGCCCCCTTGCTCCGCCGTTCGTGGCTCGCACTCTTCGCCGTCGCCCTCGGTTGTTCGACCAGCCCGCGCGGCACCCTGACCATCGAGCTCGCGCCGAGCATCGACGACGGCTGTGGCCCGCGCGCCATCCCGGGCGAGTGGGAGTGCCTTCGGATGCAGATCTGCGAGTCGCCTCCCCGCGAGGGTGCCGTGACCCCCGCCGATGCGGGGACGGTCGACGCCGGACGGCGCGACGCCGGCGGCGGCAGTAGCGATCCGTGCGTGCAGATCACGGTGCCCGGCGGCAACTACGACGACGCGACGCGGGAGCTGATCGTGAGCCGCCGCGAGCTGCTCGCCTTCGACGCGCGCGTCGATCCCGATCGCTACTACGACATCGAGGTCATCGCGTACACCGCGGGTGGAGGCGCCGCCGCGGTGGGTCGCGCGCCCTACGTCCGCCCGCTCGACAGCGACGTGCGCGTTCGCCTCCAGCGCTTCGGCCTCTCGAGCTGTCCCGGTCCGGGCGACGGTGCGGTCGTCGCGCACCGGGCGTTCGGCGCGGCGGTGGCGCTGCCCAACGGGGACGTGCTTCACCTCGGCGGCGCGACGGGGACGAACGTGCCGGCCGCCGAGCTGATCGCGTCAGCGCGCTTTCAGCCGGTGATCCAGGTGTACGACGTGAGCCGCGGGCGCTACCGCAACGTGACGCTCCCCGATGGCGCGCCCTTCCTGCGCGTGCTCTTCGAGGCGCGCCACATCGAGACGCTCGGCGACGGACGCGAGCGCATCCGCATCTTCGGGGGCTTCGGCGCGGGCATGGAGAGCACGGTCTCGGTGCGGCTGGACGACAAGCTCGGCTTCTCGGACTACGGCAACCCGATTCTCCCCGGCGGCGGGACGACCGCGGAGCAGACGATGGATCTGTTGCTCGACCCGACGTCGCTCGCGGCGACGCTCGAGCTGGTGCCCGGCCCGGGCATCACCTCGGTGGGCGGCGCCGCGGTCTCCGAGGTGATCGACGGGACGGTCGTGTCGGTCGGCGGCACCCCGGCCACCGATCCGGCGGTGCCGGTGACGAGCGCCCAGCTCGCGAACGCGTTCCAGGTCTGGAGCACCTCGAGCCTCGAGACGAACACGTCGCTCGATGGCACCAGCGCGGGCGGCCGCATCGGCGCGACGGTCACCTATCTCGGCGACGACACGTTCCTCGCGTGGGGCGGCGGCATCCTTCCGACGCCCTCGACGCCCACGGGGGTCGAGCACCTCGAGGCCGCGGGCATCCTGATCGATCTCGGCAGCGCCACGCCGTCGAGCAGCCTCGTGCCCGCACCCGCGACGCCGGTCGCTTACCACACCGCGACGCGGCTCGGCCCCGACCGCGTGCTGATCGCGGGAGGCGCGACGATCACCGCGACGGCGAGCGCGGCGACCCCGGCCATCGCGCTGTCCCCGGCGCCCGCCGGCTTCACGATCCTCTCGCGCTCGGGCACGACGGTCACGGCGACCGCCGTCGGTGGGACCTCGCGCGAGGCGACCCTCTTCCACACGGCCACCGTGCTCAGCGAGTCCGGCGGTGTCCCGACCGCGATCGTCGTGATCGGCGGCGCGGTCACCCGCGGCGCCGCGATCCTCACGACGTTCCGAGCGATGGAGGGACAGAACGTCGGCGTGCTGCGCGGGAGCGGCTCGAGCTGGACGTACACGGAGATGGCGGCGCTGGAGAACCCGCGCTTCGGTCACTCGGCGACGCTCATCCCCGGGGTCGGGGTCTTGGTCTCGGGCGGCTACCAGCGCGGGCTGACCGGCGACGGAAACCTCGAGCCCGTCGGTCAGGACGAGCTCTTCTTGCTCGACGATCTCCTGGGCCTCGAGGCGCCGCCTCCCGTGATCTGTGGCGGAGGCGAACAGCCCGATGCACCGCGGCGGATGGACGCGGGCGTCGAAGAGCCCGACGCGCCCGAAGGCGAAGAAGACGCGCCGCCGGCCGCGCTCGACGCGCCCTGACGCTCGCGGCCCGATCAGGAATGACCTGATCGCGAGCGCGGTGGCGCGACGCCGAGGTGCGACGGGAAGTGCCGGAGAGCTCTGACCGACGAGCACACGTCGGCGTCGCGTCGCCACGGCCTCCGCACGCAGCCCAGTTGCTTCTCAGGAGGTCTCAGAACGAGCCGAGCGCCACGGCGCCCGCGCCGCCTTCGCCTGCCCAAGGCGCGATGCGAACGCCGGCGACGGGCTCGAGGAGCACGACGTCTTCGCCAGCGGTCCCGACGAGCGCGAGGATGAGGCCCACGACCTCGACCGCCTCGACGATGGCGAGCAGTGGGATCGCCCAGTGCTCGTCGCCGAGCTGGAACATCTGCACCACCGGCCCGATCAGCGGGACGAACGACCAGCCGAAGTAGTCGTCGCCGCGCGCCCCCGACGCTGGATCGTTCGCGAGGGCGAGCGCACCGGGACCGCTCGCGGCGATGTTCGCGAGCCACACGCCCCCGAGCATGGAGGCGCCGATCACGATGAGATCGGTCTGGGTGCGATGCTCCTCGGTGCGGCGGTAGGCGCGACGCACTCCGTCGCGGCCCACGTGGCACTCGAGGTCATCGGGGCAGGTCTCCAGAGGCGCGACCGGCTCGATCGCGGTGGACGGCGGGTCGTCGATCGCGGACGTTTCGTCGTTCCCACGCGCGTCGATCACACGCGCTTCGATCGCAGCGTCCGCGTCGGTCGCAGGCGCCTCGTCGGCGAGCGCGCTCGCGGGGGTGAGCGCCACGAGCAGCGCGAGCATCGAGGACCACAGACCACGCCGCATCATCGGCGCGATGCTACTGCTCGACCCGCGATCGCGCCGCTGCGATCCGCGCGCCTCGCTCGGCAGGACCGAGCTCAGCGCGTGAAGAACATCGCGTTCGAGACCGCGAAGGGCACGCGGCCCGGGTGCACGTCAGCCATGTCCTCGTCGCCCGACGCGTGGAAGACCGCCCACGAGCCCATCGCGCTCGCGGCGACGGGCACCGCGACGTCGTCGTCGAGGAGCAGCGTGGGATCGCCTGCGTCGCGGGCCAGCGTGATGGTCTCGGTGGTGGTGCCATCGACGATCACCTCCAGCTCGTCCACGTCGATCCACTCGGCCGCGCGCACCGTCACGTGCACCATCGCCGTCGCGCCCGCGCCCGTCACGGTGTCGCCCGGGCCCGCGCCGCCCGCGGCCTCGACCGTCATGTAGATGCCGCCCGAGATCACCGAGTGACCCGCGCGCGTCGCGTCCCGGACGGCCGTGGGAGAGAGCCCCGCGGGATCGTCCGTGCCGAGATCGAGGCAGGTCCGGGGGTAGCCGATCGGCGAGCCGTACAGCGAGTGGCTGTCCGACGAGCCGACCACGACCATGGGCCGGCGCTGGTTCAAGAAGGCGAACCAGTCGCGCACCGTGCTCTCGCGGTTCTGGTCGAAGCTCGTGTCGTTGAACGCCTC
>CAYZQM010000197.1:3294-5950 GCA_964480175.1 uncultured Sandaracinaceae bacterium | reverse complement strand
AGGATGTCGAAGGTCTCGTCCCAGTCGGCCTCGTTGGTGATCTCACCCGTGGTCGGATCGAAGCCGACCACCTCGAAGTAGCCCTGCGCGAAGCTGCTCGAGCGCGGGTGGTTGACGATGAACGCGGGCGACTCGGGGCGAGCGCGCACCTCGTCGAAGACCTCGGGCGGGCGCCGGCCCACCCAGGACACCGCGCTGCCGTTCGGCGCGCTCGCGTCGTAGGTCGCGGGGAAGACGCCGAAGTGGCCCCACTCGAACGTCGTCAGCTCGAGGCCGCTGAGGCCCCGCACGAACGCGGAGACGCCGAGCTCGTCGACCACGGGCTGGAAGTCGTTGATGAACTCGTGATCGCTGCGGACGGCGATCTCGAGTCCGTCCGCGACGAGCGAGCTGACCTTCAGCGCGGCGCCATCCGGCGAGTCCGGCGAGCGCGTCGTGTGGATGTGGTAGTCGGCGCAGAGCACGCCGGGCGTCGCGACGGATCGCTCGAGCGGCGCGAGCACCTCGGCGCTCGCCCCCGCGGTCACCGACACCACGTCCTCGACGAGCTCGTACTCGTAGCCGCGCGAGACGATGACCTGGTAGCTGCCCGGAGGGACGCGGACGGTCACGTCGCCGTCGAGGGGGAACTCGACGTGGCTGCGACCGCTGGTCATCGCACGCTCGGCGTAGGTGTCGGGAGCGCGCGGCGGCGCGCCGGCGCTCGGCAGCACCTGCACCCGCGCGGGCACGCCGGCGCCGTCCTCGGTGGCGACGACGTGGATCTCACCGAACGCCGGCATGTCGACGTCCAGCACCGGATCCGCGCCAGCAGGGACGTCGCCGGCGACGAGCGCGAAGCCGCGGCGGTAGAGCTGCACGCGCGCCGCGCCGGTCGCGGGGATCTCGATCGCGTAGCTGCCGTCGTCCTCCACCCGGCGGCGGGTGTAGTAGACGCCGTCGACCTCGACGTGGACCCGGACGTCGCTGGCCGGCGTGGTGCCGTCGCTCTCCGTGATGGTGCCGGTGAGCGTGCGGAGCCCGGTCTCCTCGATGCGCGCGATGGCAGCGAGCGTCCCCGACAGGCCGTCGCCGACGACGATGCGACCGATCGGGATCGACGTGGTCGCGCACGGCATCAGGCGACCGGTGCCGAGCGAGGCGACGCCGACGCCGCTCGTCGTGAGGATCGCGTTCACGTCGCGATCGGGCTGCGCGTACCAGGCCCAACCTGCGCCGCGGTACTCGTCGTCGAACGCCAGGAACGGCGCGGTGCCGCTGGCGTCGGCGAAGCCGGTGCCGGGCAAGTACATGGGCATCCGGTAGCTCTGGAAGAAGCCGATCAGCATGCGGGTCGCCACGCGCATGCGCGGCTCGTCGTTGCTCACCACGAGCGCCACTTCCACCGCCTCGGCGCCTGGCGCGAGGGTGTAGTCGACCGCCGCGGGCTCCCCGTCGAAGTCGCCGCCGCTGACCGCGTCGAGCAGCGAGCCCGCGAAGTCGATCGCGCCGAGCGGACCGGTCGCGCGGATGACCGCCGGGCCGCCGTCGCTGCCGTCGTTCATCACGGTCACGTCCTGGGTCTCGACGAGGAACGTCGAGATGCCGAAGAGCACCTCGTTGAAGTCCGCGGGCTGCACCATCGCGCCGCCCTCGACGAGCGAGACGCCGACCGGCCGACCGCCGTAGCGGTCGTAGAGATCGCTCGGGCCCGCGTCCTCGATGATCACCGCGACGCGATCGTTGGCGAGCACGAAGTCGCCCGCTGCCCAGGTCGCGAGGCCCGTGTTCGAGACGGGCAGCATCGCCTCGGTGAGCCGGCCCGCCCGGGCCTCGGTCGCGCTCGCGCCCAGCGGTGCTGCGTGACCCTCGCCGCCGGTCTCGATCGCCGGCGGCGCCGTCTCGCACTCGGTGGGCCCACCGGCATCGGTACCTGCGTCGTCGGCCATCGGCGGCGGGTCACAGGCCAGGACGAGCAAGAGCGACAACGAGGAGAGCAAGCGCTTCGACATGGGGGCGACACTACCGCGTCACGTCACCGTTTCCCAGACGCCATCGTCCGAGGCCGTTTGACCAGGGGGACGGCGCCGCATAGGCGCTCACCACGATCCGCTGCGCCTCACTCGCAGCGGGGAAAGCTCGCCTCGCGCGAGAGCACCGGCTCGAACGCCGCGCCTGTTCGGCCGCCTCGCCGCCGAGCCGAAAGGCCACGCCGAGCGCATCGATCGCGAGCTCCACGTCGGGCGCCCACGCGCCCTCGCGGGCGCCCCGGCGGATCACCTGGGCGAGCGCCGGTCCCGCCTCGCGCACGCACAGCGCGCGCACGTAGCCGAGGCCAGCCGTGATCACCTCCGGCCACTCGTCGCGATCGGTGAAGCGCTCTTCGATCGAGGGCCACGCGGCGCGGGCCTCGAGCGCCGTGAGCAGCTCGATCGCGGCGACCCGCACCAGCGCCACGTCGTCGGAGAGCGCGCTCGCGGCGCGCGACGCGTCGTTCAGTCCGACCAGCGCGGCGCGGCGGACCTGCGGCCAGGGATCGCTCAGCGCGGACTCGAGCATCGTGGGCTGCTCCAGCGTGGCGGCGAGCTCCACCGCGCGCAGACGGACGCGGGGATACGGATCAGCGAGCGCGCTGGTCAGGAGCGCAGGCGTGGTCGGCCCGGTGATGGGCAAGTGG
>CAYZQM010000197.1:0-3284 GCA_964480175.1 uncultured Sandaracinaceae bacterium | reverse complement strand
CATCCACTCCTCGGCTTCGCGGGCCTCGCGCTCGAGGAAGACGCGGACGCGCGCGTCCCCGTCGATCCGCGCTGCGGCGGTGGCGAAGCGAAAGCGATCGACGAACTCGGTGGCCTCGGGACCCGCGCGCCCGACCAGCGACGCGGCCAGCGCGTGCCGCGCCTCTCGGGTGCTCGCGCCGAGCCGATCGTCGACCAGCCCGATCGAGAGCGCCGCCAGCGCGCGCGGCCCCGCGCCCTCGAGGAACGCGGTCGCCGCGTCCGATGCGCTCAACACGACGCGGGCGCCCGCGAGCCGCAGCGCTTCGCGGTCCGCGCCTCCGTCCAGCGCGGTCAGCAAGGTCGCAGGCTCGCTCAGGACCGCGCTCGGGCTCGCCGCGATCGCGAGCGCCGCCTCGTCGGCGCCCGATCCTTCAGCGACCGCGAGCGCCGCGAGCGCGTCGAACGCGGCCCGCTGGGTCAGTCCGGTTATCGCGATCTCACGCACCTCCGCGCTGTCGTCGGACGCGCCGCGCACGAGCAGCGCCGTCCCTGCGTCGGTACGCGTCGCGGCCCCGACGCGGAGCGCCCAGATCCGGCCCCGGCTCGAGAGGCGCTCCCACGCCCCATCGAGGGCCGCGCACGCGGGATCCCCCAAGCGCGAGAGCCAGTTCGCGAGATCGGGCGCGTCGTCGCTCTCGGCGACGAGCTCGTCCACCATGGCCGCGAGGCCCGCCTCGCCATCGAACGCGGTGTAGCCGGAGATCTCGCCAAAGCCCGTCACCGCGCGCGGGCCCGCGCCGCGATCGATCGCGATCGTGAGGCACGACGCGTCCAGCGGCGGATCGAAGCGCACGGTCACGTCCTCCGCGCCGGTGGGCAGGCGTACCACCCTTGCAATGGCGCCGGTCGAAACTGAAACCCGAGCGGGCAGCGCGACCCCGGGACCTGTGCGGAAGCGCAGCGCGACGAGCGGCTGGCGGGTGTCCCAGCGACCGACCACGAGCTCGCCCGCTCCGTCGCCCGCGCGCC
The DNA here is from genome assembly GCA_964480175.1 of uncultured Sandaracinaceae bacterium. Classification (GTDB taxonomy): domain Bacteria; phylum Myxococcota_A; class Polyangia; order Polyangiales; family Sandaracinaceae; genus CAYZQM01. Next base: position 2,274 of record CAYZQM010000197.1, on the reverse strand, counting down.
CCTCGCCCCACACGGTCGCAGGATCGCCGTCGGTGAGCGCGCGCGGTGCGCCTGCGATCAGCGGATCGGGCGCGCCCGACGTGCTGGTCGCGCCCGTGAAGCGCAGCGCACGAAGGAGCGGCTCGGCGAGCGCCTCGGTGGGCTGCGCGTCGAGCGCGTCGCCCTCCACCGAGCGAGCGAGCTCCACGCTGCGCAGCGCGCCGTTGCTCGCGAGGGCGCGAGGCGACAGGAGCGCCGGGCCGGCCCCACAAGCGCCCAGCCCTTCGCGCACGACCCCGACGATCAGGTCCGCGACACCGTCGCCCGTGCGGTCTTCGATCTCGAGCGCGTCCGCCCAGCGCTCGCCGGGGTCGCCGTGCAGCGCGAGCCGTCCCGACCACACCGCGCGCACGCTGCTCCCCACGAGCACGAACACCGCCGCTGGTGCGCTGCCGCCCTCGCCGCGCACGACGACCACGCGCCCTCCAGAGGTCACGACGGACTCGACGCGCGCCGAGCTCGCAGCGCCCCGCAGGGTCACCTCGGCCCGGCTGCGTCCCAGCGACGCGCGGATGTGGGTGTCGCCCTCGGCCACGCTCACCTCCACGGCGAGCTCGGATGAGCGGGGGCCGATGGGGGCGCTCGCCTCGAGCGGCAGGGCCTGCGCGCGCGCGACGGCGCCCAGGCACCACGACAGGACGATCAGGGTCAGGACCGAGACGACGATGCGAGGGGACATCCAGAGCTCACGAAAGACGGTTCACCAGACGATCCCGGCACGGGAGGCGCCTCGAGTAGCCACGGAAGGCCCCGTGGCCAGCGCGAGGCTAGCCCCACCGCCCAGCCCGGTCGATCGCGAGCGAGCGCACGAAAAAAGAAACCGACGCGACGATTGCGACGAACGCCCCAACCTGTGGTAGACCCGCGCCCCGTTTCGGGATGGCCGCCCCCGGCCAGCGTCGAGAGGACGCACGCGTCCTCGCCAAGGGTGCGACCGACAAAGAAACGACTGACTCGCGCGTACCAAGCGCGCCCCGACAAGACGAGCCGACTCCCACGCGTCACCTGCCCTCCTCCTTCGCAGCCACTGCGTTCGGTGGTGAAGGTCAGGGCAGGCTCGAACGACAGAGATCCAGCACGCGGCACGAGCTACCGAGGATGGAAGTGAGTAAAGGGACCAAGGCGCGAAGCGGAATGACCAAGCCCCAGAGCGGGGTTGGCAAGCGCGCCGGCAGCGCCAAGACGGCCCAGCAAGTGCATGGCGACAGCCAGCCGAAGGGCGCTCGCGACGCGAGCGACGCCAGCGGTACGACCGAGGAAAAGATGATGCCCTCCACAGCGCTCAAGACCAGCACCAAGACGGCGGCCGCCCCCAAGGCGGGCAAGGCCACCAAGGCCAAGGGGGCCAAGGAAGCGACCAAGGACGACGAGCAGCTCGAGGAGACCGAGGTCAAGGCGGCCAAGGGCAAGGGCGCCAAGTCCGCCAAGGGCAAGAAGGCCGACGCGAAGGGCAAGGACGACAAGGGCGAGGCCAAGAAGGAAGACGACGAGGAGTCGTCGGACGAGGCCGAAGGCGAGTTCAACGAGCCCAACCCCGAGCAGCTCGCCGAGGCCCAGGCCGAGGCCGAGAAGGCGCTCAAGGAGATGGAGCGTCAGGGCGGCGGCGACTCGACGCTGAGCCGCTACTTCCGCGAGATGGCGAGCCACCGCGTGCTCACCCCGCAGGAGGAGATCGAGGCCGCCAAGGAGGTCGAGCGCCTCGAGATCGGCTACTGGCAGGCGCTGCTGGCGTTCCCGGCCGCGGCCGAGACCGTGCTGCAGGTCATCGAGAAGCACGTGGTCGAGAGCCCGGTGCCGGGCGAGGTCGCGACGCTCCGCAAGTACCTCAAGGGCATGACCCCGGCGACCCGTACCGCGGGCAAGCTGGTGAAGAAGGAGGCGGACAAGTGGGACGAAGCCGTCCTCGGCCTCTCCACCAAGATGCGCGCGCTCGACTCGGATCGGATCTTCGTGACCGACGGCGATCGCGCGGTGCACCGCGCCGCTGGCGAGTACGCGGCCGAGCGTGATCTGATCGGCGACGGTGTCCAGATCACCCCCGCGTTCCGCAAGTACCTGCAGGGCGTCGAGGACGCGCAGGTCGCGCAGCAGCACAGCAAGAACCGCTTCGTCGCGGCGAACCTCCGCCTCGTGGTCAGCATCGCGCGCCGCTACAACCGCGGTCGGCTGCCGCTGATCGACCTGATCCAGGAGGGCAACATCGGCCTCATGAAGGCCGTCGAGCGCTTCGACCAC
>CAYZQM010000196.1:3411-13428 GCA_964480175.1 uncultured Sandaracinaceae bacterium | reverse complement strand
TGGGCGAGGGCGGACGAGGGGGCGAACAGGAGCAGAGCGGTGAGGCAAGCGATGCGCATCGGCGGCCCTCGGGAGCAATTCTCGTGCGCCCGATGAGGACGCGGAGTGCGGACTCTAGATCGCAGTCCGCGAGCGAAGCGAGCGGAGCGAGCCAGGAGCGAAGCGATGTGCCCGTGCCCCATCTCGGCCGCGAGCGAAGCGAGCCCCGAGCCAGGAGCGAAGTGACGTGCCCGTGCCCGATTTCCGCTCGCGTCCATCGAATCGCGTTTACGTTCACGACCACGATTACGATCACGTTCACGACCGTCGCGATGTACCACCACGTTCGCGACCGCCACGACCACGTTCACGACCGTCACGACGCACCAACACGCGTTCACGCCCGTCACGACGTACCGCGTTGGTTCGAGCTGGGGGACAGAACTTGGACGCCGAGCGCGCGGTCAGCGCAAGCGGCAGGTGCAGATCGCGCTCATCCCGTTCTGGCCGCAGGCCCAGCCGCCCACGCCCGTGCACTCCATCCCCACGGGGCCGTCGTTGAGCGCCGAGAGGCAGTCGCCGCCGTCGAGCACCGATCGGCACGCGATGTTGCAGTCCTGGCCGTCGAGCTGGACCACCATCGAGCACGTCGTGCTGGTCTCGGCGCACAGGATGTAGCCCGGCAGCGCGCCGTACACGCTGTCGCACGCGGACGGAGGTGCATCGACGCCAGTGTCGGCGACGACGTCGGCCGGCACGTCGATCGGCACGTCGCTTCCGGCGTCCCTCGCGTCGCTGGGCATCCCCGCATCGAGTCGTGGGCTGTCGACCTCCGCGTCTCGCATCGTCGGCGCATCGATCATCCGGGCGTCGACGCCCGCGTCGAAGACGCGAATGGGCTGCGTACACCCCGCGACGACGACGAGGGCGAGCCACAGGAGGCGGATCGAGTTCATCGCGGGGAGCATATCCCGACGCCCGCGCCAGCGGACCGTAGACGCGACGCGATCGGAGATGGCGCCGACGTAGCGTCGTAAGTGGTCGTGGCGGTCGCGGACGTGGTGGTACGTCGTGACGGTCGTGAACGTGATCGTGATCGTGGTCGTGAAGGTGAACGCGATTCGATGGACGCGAGCGAGATCGGGCGCGGGCTCGTCGCTTCGCTCCTGGCGCGGGGCTCGCTCCGCTCGCGGCGCGGGGCTCGCTCCGCTCGCTTCAGTCCACGCGCTGGATGTTCAAACGAATGCTCCCCATCGTCTGGGGCACGTCGCCCGCAGAGCGCAGCTCGATCACCACGTCGCCCGTGCTCCCAGCGCTCAGCTCGGCGACGCCGATGAGCTCGTCGGCCGTGATGGGATCGTCGTCGTAGACGCTGAAGCGCAGCGGCAGATCCTCGGGGTGATAGAGGCCCGGCAGCGGATGATCGAGCGTCATCTCGTGGGTGTCGGGCGGCGCGAGGAAGCGCTCGATCTCGCGGTGACCAGGGATGGACGCGATCACCACGAGGCCATCGGGCTCCGATCCGATCGTGTCCCAGCGGCTGCCGCTGGTGGAGAGCGTCGCGAGCGTCATCCCGGTGATCCGGATGCGCACCGGCCGCGCGACCGTGGGCGCGGTCGTCGTCGTGCCGCCGGCGGTCGTGCCGCCCGTCGTCGCCGCCGCAGCAGCAGCAGCGGCCGCCGTCGCGGTCGGGGCGTCCGCTGCGCAGATGCGGGTGCGCATGCGGATGGGCAGCGTCGTGCCTGCGCGCGGCGTGAGGAGCAGCAGCGTGGGGCACGTCATCGCCGGCACGATCACCCGACGCGCGCCCAGCGCCGTGAGCTGCGCGACCCGGGTCCCGGTCGGAGGCGTCGCGGCCGCGCCCTGCAGCACGAGATCGTAGAAGCGCTCGAAGTCCGCGAGGCAGACGGCGTCGACCGTCACGGCCTCGCCCTCTTCGAGCTCGAGATCGATCGCCTGCGAAGGCCCCTCGTGCGCCAGCGGGCCGAGCACGTCGAGGCCGCCGGGATACACGGTGAGCCGCTGGTTCACCGACCACACGACACCGGTCTCCGCGGGGTACGGGCGCTCGGGGATGATCCCGCGATCGAGCGCGCCGACCATGAAGTCCATCTGCTCGGTGTCCATCGCGTACGTCACCGTGAAGCCCGCGCCGAAGCGCTCGCGCAGCCGCTGCGATCCCTCCTCGGCGACGGTCGCGCGCGCGCGATCGCTCGCGCCCGAGCCGGTGAGATCGAGAAGGCCTCCGAGCATCCCGGAGAGCGCGTTCGTGGCGCGTGCCTCGACCATGCCGCGCGGCTCGACCGACGCGACGACCTCGCCTTCGGGGCGCATCCACACGGTCACGATGCGCGCCTCCCGGTCGTAGCCGACCTCCATGCGCGCGCTGAACGCCGCGGCGGCGTCGAAGCGGAGGTACTGCCGCACCTGAAAGCCCATCGACTCCCGATCGACCCAGGTCCAGCCGGTGCCCGCGATGCGGAGGCTCAGCATGTCGCCGGTGACGCTCGCGCTGCACTCGCGGATCCACCAGCGACCGACCGTGGGATCGGTCCCCGACGCGGGGCCCTCGTGGCCGCCTTCGCCCGGCAAGCCGACGAAGCTCGAGCGCAGCTGATCGCAGAGGCGCGGCGCGACCATGTCGACCAGCAGCGCGCTCGTGTCGTCGGTCGCCGTGCCGCTACCGCTGCCCTCACCGCCGCCGGACGTGGTGACGGTGCCGGTGCTGCCGCCGGCGGCGGCGTTGCTCGGCGACGGCCCGCAGGCGGTCGCGATCGACGCGAGGCAGAGGAGAAGGAGCGGGCGAGCGAAGGTGCGCATGGTCATCTCGGGCGGGAGGGTATCCAAAAGCGAGCACGACCGGCAGCCAGGCCGGCCGGTCGTCCTACGCGCGGGCCCGGCGCACCTCTTCCCCTGCGCCGATCGCACAGGCCCCTGCGTCACGAGGCGGATCACGACGCGTCGAAGATCTTGCCCGGGTTCATGATCCCCTGGGGGTCGAGCACGCGCTTGATGCCGCGCATGATCGCGATCTCCTCGGGCGTCCGCGAGTAGCCGAGCGCCGCCTTCTTCAAGAGTCCGTTGCCGGGCTCCGCCGACACCGAGCCCCCGTGCCGCTGCACCAGCTCGAACATCGCGACGTCGCTCGCCTTCGCGTGATCGAGGAACTCGTCCTTCGACATGGCCTCGGGCTTCATCACGTTCACGTGCAGGTTGCCGTCGCCCACGTGGCCGAAGAGGCAGACCTCGAAGCCGGGCCAGCGCGTCTTCAGCGTCGCCTCGAGCGCGGCGACGAAGCCGTCGAGCGCGGCGATTGGCAGCGCGATGTCGTTCTTGTGCGGAAAGCCCGTCGCCGAGAGGCTCTCGGAGATCCCCTCGCGGAGCTGCCACAGCGTCTTGGCTTGGGACTCGGACTGCGCGAGCGTTCCGTCGAGCACCAGCTCGTTCTCCACCACGCCCTCCATCCACCGCTCGACGTCCTCGGCGCGGTGCGCCTCGACCTCGCAGAGCACGTAGTACGGCGCCTCGGTCGCGAGCGGAACGCTGAGGCCCCGGTGCCGCTTCACGCGCGCCGCGCAGAGATCGCTCAGCACCTCGAACGCCGTCAGGGTGAAGGGGCCGCGCCGCGCGTGATCGAGGAGCGTGAGCACCGCCTGCAAGCTCGGCAGCGCGAAGAAGAACACGTCGAGGTGCCCCGGCAGGCGCGCCAGCTTCAGCGTGGCCGCGCACACGATCCCCAGCGTCCCTTCGCTCCCGATGAAGAGCTGCCGCAGATCGAGCCCCGTGTTGTTCTTCTCCAGCGCGCCGTTCAGCGTGAGCAGCTCGCCCGCGCCGGTGACGACCTCGAGGCCGAGCACCCACTGCCGGGTCAGACCCCAGCGGATCACCTTCACGCCACCGGCGTTGGTCGCGATGTTGCCGCCGACCGTGCTCGAGCCCTTGCTCGCGAAGTCGATCGGCCACATCAGGCCGTGCGGCTCGACGTGTTGATGCACGGCCTCGGTGACCGCGCCGGCCTCCACCCGCACGGTCAGCCCCGCGCGATCGATCTCGCCCATCGCGCGCATCCGCTCGAGGCTCACGACGACCTCGCCGTTCGCGGCGACCGCGCCGGCGGCCAGTCCGGTGCGCCCTCCCGAGGGGACCAGCATCGTCCCGTGGACGTTCGCCAGCCGCACCAACGCGACCACGTCCTCGATCCGCCGAGGGAACACGATCGCGAGCGGCGCGGGTGCGTGGACCTTGGTCCAGTCGCGCCCGTAGGTGGCGAGCGCGTCCGGCGACCGCGCGATCGCGTCCTCACCGATCGCGTCCGCGAGCGCTTGGAGAAATGGTGTGCCCGAGGTCTGGCCTTGCATGAGATGCGCGGATGTAGCGCAGCATCGAGCGATCGGCGCCCTCCCCGTCGGTCCGCTGACAGTGCGTGAGTGGCCTACATGCGCCTTCGTTGCGGCACAGGAGCCCACGAACCCGTCGCCTCCGGTTGATCGGCCGGAAGTCGTCCGCTAGATCAGCCGCCCTCGTGGCCACTCCATGCGATAGCCCGCGCTTCACGCGAAGCCCCGCACGGCGAGCACGCGGCGCGTCCCGTGGGCTCGTGGTGAGCGGGGCGCTGTGCACCATGGCGTGGATGCTCGGCTGCGCAGGCGGTCCTTCGGAAGAGGACATCCGCCGCTCGGAGACCGAGTACCAGCTCGCAGTCGGCCTGATGGGCGAGCAGAACTTCGCGGGGATGTACGAGCACCTCGACGAGTCGATCCGGCTCGATCCGGACAACGCGCCCGCGCACCTCTTGCTCGGCAACCTGCGCCTGTTCCGCGGCGACTACCCCGGCGCGGAGGCTGAACTGCTCGAGGCGATCGCCGCCAACCGCCGGCTCGAGCGCGCAGGGTTTCCTTCGCTGACCTCGGATGCGCAGAACTCGCTCGGCGTCGTGTACATCCACACCGAGCGCCTGGATCAGGCGGTCGAGGTGCTCACCGAGGCTTCGCGCGATCTGATGAACACGACGCCACACTTGGCGCTCGGCAACTTGGGATGGGCGCAGATCGAGCGCGGCGATCTGGAAGCCGCGCTCACGGCGCTCACCGGCGCCGTGCGCAACCAGCCCAACTTCTGCGTCGGCTGGTACCGGCTCGGTCAGGTCTACTCGCGGACCGCCGAGGCGCCGGACCTCGACGCAGCGGCTTCTTCTTCGGCCTTCGGTCGTGCCGAGGACGCGCTCACCCGCGCCCTCGAGGTCGACGCGGAGGTCTGTCAGGCCTTTCAAGATGCTTGGCTTCTTCGTGGTGAAGTGCGCACCCGCCTCGGACGGACCGAGGACGCGGTGGCCGACTTCGAGCGCTGCGTCGAGCTCGACGCGGACTCCGAGTCGGGCCGCGCGTGCGCGACGGCCCTGGACGCGACCCCGCACGGCGGGGAGGGAGAAGCTCCCGAGGCGTCCGAGGGCGAGACCTGAACCGAGGCTGCATGGACACGATCGATCGAACCCTGGGCCAGTACCTTCGCGCCGAGCGCGAGCTGCGCCAGATGACCCTGCCCGAGCTCTCCCAGTCGACGCGGATCCCGCTGCGCTCGCTCTTGGCGCTCGAAGAGGACCGCGCGTTCGAGCTCCCGAGCGAGGTCTTCGTGAAGGGCTTCCTCCGCGCATACGCGAAGGCGCTCGGCCTGCCCGAGCAGGAAGTGCTCACCCGCTTCGCGGATCAGGGTCGCCCGAGCCAAGACCCCCAGCGCTCGCTCGTCGCGAACGTCGCGCCGCCCGAGCGAGGCCGCAACTTCGGCATCGCGATCGCGGTCGTGATCCTCGTGATCCTCTTCACGCTCGCGCTCTCGATCGTGCTGAGGCCGCGCCACCACGACGCGCCCGTGCGCCTCTCGGCGCACACCGCGACGAGCGTCGTCCTCGACGCCTGAGCGTCGTGCGCGCGCGGACCTCCGGGGCGGGATGAGCGAGGTCGTTCGCACCGCCGCCGTGGTCCTGCGCCGGGTCGACTACGGCGAAGCCGATCGCGTCGTCACGCTGCTCACCGAGTCGCACGGCAAGGTCGCCGCGCTCGCGCGGGGCGCGCGGCGCAGCAAGCAGCGCTTCGGGGCCGCGCTCGAGCCGTTCGGTCTGTTGCAGGTCGGCATCGTCATCCACAAGAGCGCGCTCGCGACGCTGAGGGAGGCGACGACATTGCGCGCGTTCCCAGCGCTGTTGAACCGGCTCGCCGCGATGCGCGCAGCGGGCGCCGCGATCGAGCGCAGCCGCGAGCTGCTCCCCGAGCGCAGCGAGGAGCCCGCGATCTTCCACGCGCACGTCGAGCTCTTCGAGGCGCTCTCCATCGACGCCGACGAAGAGGCGATCGGGCTCGCGTTCCTGCTCCGTATGCTCGCGCTCCTCGGGCTGCCGCCGCGCCTCGATCGCTGCGCCCGCTGCGGCAAGCCGCGGGGCGCGCGCTCGGCGACGTTCACCGCGAGCATGGGCGGGATCGTGTGTCAGGCGTGCGGTGGTGGTCCGCTCTTGCTCTCGCACGAGGTGCTGACGGCGATGGGCACCGCGCTCGGCCCCGAGTGGGCCAGCGTGGACTTCGGGGGGGGACGGAGCGGGGGGGGACGGAGCGGGGGGGGACGGAGCGGGCCAGGGCGAAGCGACGCGGAGGTCGCGGTCGAGCAGTTCGTCGAGTGGCACGTCCGCGGCGGACGTGGTGTCCCTCGGGGGTCATGACGACCCCGAAGCTCCCCGACGAGACCAGCGCCCCGATCGAGCTGCGCGCGCCCCGCGGCGCGTCCTCGCTGACCATCGCGTGGTCGAACGGCGCCGAGACCGAGTACCGGCACGCGCTCTTGCGGGGTCTCTGCCCGTGCGCTCACTGCCAGGGCCATCAGGGCCCGGTGCGCTGGGCGGACGGAGTGGGCGACGACGATCTGTCGCTGCTCGATCTCGAGGAGGTGGGGAACTACGCGGTGCGCCTCGTCTGGGCGGACGGGCACGGCACCGGGATCTACTCGTTTCAGTACCTCCGCACGCTCGCTTCGGTCGCGGCGCGGGCGGCCCAGGACGGGGGGCTCCCGTGGGTCCGCACCCTCGCGCTGCCCCGCTGAGACGATCGAGGGCTCGCAGGGACGCCTCCGGTGTTGGTACAGTGCGCCCACGTGACGAAGCGTCGGTCTAGGATGGCAACGTGAAGCTGCAGCGGGTCTTGGTGGTGGACGACTCGAGCGCCATGCGCGCGTTCGTGCGCGCGGCGCTCGAGAGCCGCGAGCTCACGGCCGACGTGATCGAGGCGAGCAGCGGCTTCGAGGCGCTGCGCTTGCTCCCGCGCGAGCGCTTCGACATGGCGCTCGTCGACATCAACATGCCCGACATCCACGGGCTCGACGTGATCCGGCTCATCCGCGCGAACGAAGCGCACAAGCACACGCCCATCTTGGTGATCAGCTCGGAGGCCTCGGCGCGGGATCGGGAGAAGGGGATCGCGCTCGGCGCCGTCGACTGGCTGCAGAAGCCGTTCGCGCCCGAGGATCTGGAGCGCGCGGTGCTCAAGGTCCTCGCCGCTCCCCGCAACCTGCCGGGCGGCACGCCATGACGGAAGGCGCGTGACGGACGACGCCGATCGCATCCGCGAAGAGTTCTTCGCGGAGAGCCAGGAGATCGTCGAGGCGCTGTCGCGCGATCTGTTGCTCCTCGATCACGGGCAAAAGGAAGGCCGCACCGATCCCGATCTGGTGAACTCGGTGTTCCGCGGGGTGCACACGCTCAAGGGCGTAGCGGGCATGTTCGGCTACTCGGAGCTGTCCGAGAGCTCGCACGCGCTGGAGGATCTGCTCGATCAGGTCCGCCTCGGGCGCATCGCGCTGACCCAGACGACGCTCGACGTGCTCTTCGAGGGCGTCGAGGTGCTGCAGCGCCTCTTGGGCGCGGCGCGCGGCGAGTCGCACGACGTCGATCTCGACGGCTACGCGCGCCGGATCCGCAACCTGCTCAACAGCGCGGTGGAGCGGGACACCGACTCGCTCGCGTCGCTCGACCTCGATCCCGGCGTGCTCTCGGTGCTGACGGAGTACGAGGAGCACCGCCTCCGGACGAGCGTCGAGCAGAACATCCCCCTCTACCAGCTGCGCGCGAAGTTCGCGCTCGTCTCGATCGACACGGAGCTCGAGGCGCTCAAGCAGCAGGTGAAGTCGTTCGCGGAGATCATCACCTACCTCCCCTCCACCGAGCCGACCGACGACGACACGCTGGAGCTGGTGATCCTGTGCGCCTCCCGCCGCACGCTCGCGCAGTTCCGGGAGGTGCTGACGAGCAGCGACATCGTCGTCGACGCGGTCGCGCGCCGCGCGGGCAGCGTCGCGCCCTCGCTCGCGCCGTCGCAGCCCAGCGAGATCTTCGATCCGCCGTCCGCGCGCGGCTCGGTGTTCCCCGGCGCGCAGCTGGCCAAGGACGCCGACGTCACCCCCCGCACCATCGCCAAGACGGTGCGCGTCGACATCGAGAAGCTCGACCACCTGATGAACGTCGTCGGCGAGCTCGGGATCGTGAAGAGCTCGGTGAGTCGGGTCATCGAGAACCTCGCCGAGCGGCCCGAGCTCAAGCCGCTGCTCGCGGAGCTGCACCGCGCGCAGCGCGCGTTCGAGCGGAACCTCGCGAGCCTGCAGGAAGGCATCCTGGACGTGCGGATGGTGCCGCTCAGCCAGACCTTCGATCGGCTGGGCCGCGCCGTGCGGCAGGCCTCGCGCGAGCGCGACAAGGAGGTGCGGCTCGCCGTCACCGGCGCCGACACCGAGGTGGACAAGCTCATCGTCGAGGAGTTGGTCGATCCGCTCCTGCACATCATCCGGAACGCCGTCGACCACGGGCTCGAGAGCACGGAGATCCGCCAGCGAAGCGGCAAGCCGCAGACCGGCACCATCGCGCTGAACGCCTACCAGAAGGGCAACCACGTCGTCATCGAGATCGAGGACGACGGCGCCGGCATCGACCCGAACAAGGTGGCCGCGCGCGCGCTCGAGCGGGCGATCCTCACCGAGGACGAGATCGCCGACATGACGGTCGACGAGATCCGTCAGCTCATCTTCCTGCCCGGCTTCTCGACCGCGCGGGAGGTGACCGATCTCTCCGGCCGCGGCGTGGGCATGGACGTCGTGCGCACCAACATCGCGCGCCTCGGCGGCGTGGTCGACGTGCAGAGCGAGGTGGGGGTCGGCACGAAGTTCACGCTCACGCTCCCGATCACGCTCGCGATCGTGAACGCGCTGGTGCTCACGGTGCGGGGTCAGGTCTTCGCGATCCCGCTCTCGGTGGTGCAGGAGGCGCTCTTCTTCGACGAGCGCGGCGTGCGACAGGTCGAGGGACGTGAGGTGATCACGCTGCGGGGCGAGTCGCTGCCCATCGCGCGCCTGGCGCAGCTCTTCCGCCTCGATGGCGTGCCGGCGTACCAAGCGAGCCTGTCGAAGGCCTCGCCGAACGCGATCACCCCGCCGCAGGTGCGGCGGGAGTCGGCCAAGACCCGCTCGGGATCGACACGCGGGTTCGTGGTGGTGACCTCGCTGGGCCAGCGTCGCCTCGGCTTGGTGGTCGACGCGCTGGAGGGTCAGCGCGACATCATCACCAAGCCGCTCGGCAAGAGCCTCTCGACGGTGAAGGGCATCTCGGGCGCGACGGATCTGGGCGACCAGCGCGTCATCTTGGTGCTCGACGCGCCGTCGATCCTCGACGAGATGCTGGCGCAGGACGGCGGTCACCACGCGAGGCTGCCGACATGATCGAGACGAGGTCCACGTCGTGAGCAACCTGGCCAAGCGCGGCACGGTGATCCCTGCAGCGGTCGTCCCCCACGGGCCGCGTCACGATCGGATCTGGGTCGGCACCGAGGGCGTGCAGGAGTTCCTCGTCATCCAGGTCGCGGAGCAGCGCATGGGGCTGCCGCTCGCGTCGGTGCGCGAGATCCTCAAGGTGACGCCCGTCACGCTGGTGCCGCGCGCGCCGCGGGCGGTGCTGGGGATCCTGTCGGTGCGCGGGCGGATCACGACGGTGATCGATCTGCGCCTGCACCTGAA
>CAYZQM010000196.1:2765-3401 GCA_964480175.1 uncultured Sandaracinaceae bacterium | reverse complement strand
CGCGAAGGACACCCGCTCCTCGCGCATCCTCTTGGTCGACGGGGGCGACGAGACGCTCGGCGTGCGGGTCGATGCGGTGCTCAACGTGGTGCGCTTGCGCGAGAGCGAGGTCGAGCCCGCGGCCGTGGTGGGCACCGAGCTGCCGGAGCACGTGATGGGCATCGGCCGTCCGTTCCGCGAGCGCGCCGAAGAGAAGAGCGCGGCGGCCCGGGTCGCCAAGGGGAGCTTCGAGCGCGACGCGGACGCCGAGGTGGTGATCCTCTTGGATCCGACGATCCTCCTGCGCCTGCGCCGGTAGCGGCGCGATGCGCGCGCTCAGGCGAAGCGGACGCGGCGCAGGATCAGGTCGGCGAGGAAGAGCGCGAGGGCGAGCCAGAGGAAGGTCGCGCGTAGCGGCACGTCGCGCTCGATGCGCTCGCCGTCGGCGGGCGCGAGATCCGAGGCGTCGGTGTAGACGCCGCCGCCGCTGGCCGCCGTGAGCGCGTCGAGGGTCGCGGCGTCCGGCACGAAGAGCGCGTGCTCACGGGGATAGGGATGATCGATGCGCCCCGTACTGCGGGCGACGAGCGCGCTGCTCCCGTCCTCCTCTCGCCGGCGATGCTCGATGGTCACTGCGTACGATCCGAACGAGGGCAA
>CAYZQM010000196.1:0-2755 GCA_964480175.1 uncultured Sandaracinaceae bacterium | reverse complement strand
GTACGTCCCGCGTTCGGCCAGTTCGAACTGCGCCTCGTAGCGGCCCGGCGCGACCTGCGAGAGCGGCACCTCGATCGAGGTGCGATCCGCGCCGGGATCTTCCGAGCGGATCGTGGCGACCGACTCGAGCCCGTCGATGAAGCGGTCGTCGTCGTCGAGGGCGTCGACCACCAAGCGGGCCTCTTCGCCGTCGAGCTCGGCGCGCATCGGCAGCTCGCTCTCGCGGTGCCGGCGCATGTGCTCGCGGACCAGCTGGGAGAAGAAGCGCGCGTAGCCTGGCCAGCGCACCCAGTCGGCGGCCCAGCGGTTCTTGACGTCGGAGGTCCAGGCGAGCGACCACCCGAGGCCGACGCGCCAGCGCGCGAGCAGGGGCTCGCCGCCCTCGGTGGTGAGGATCACCTGCGCGGGGGCGCCGCGTGCCCGCGTGGCGACGTAGCCTCGGAGCCAGGGCGCGTCCTCGATGCCGCTGCCGCGGAGGAAGTCGGCGCTCGAGCTCACCCGCGGCAGGAAGTACTCCTCGACCACCGCGTTGCGCATCGCCTCGGTGGTCTCGCGCACGAAGATGCGCGGGATGTTGTGCGCGTCCGAGGTGAAGTAGCTCCGCCCTCCCCCGACGTCGGCGATCTCGGAGAGCAGCGAACGGTTCACGTCGCCGCCGATGCCGACGGTCGAGACGGTGATGCCGGACGCGCGCATGGCGGCGGACAGCGAGGGGATCCCGGCCTCGTCGGTGTTGCCGTCGGTCAGCAGGATCACGTGGCGGAAGCGGGCGCGGACGGTCTCGAGATCTTGGAACGCCGCGTCGAGCGCGGGGAAGATCGCCGTGCCGCCGCCCGCGGCGAGGCGCCCGATGTCGCGCACGATCTGCAAGCGATTGCCCGCGCTCTGCATGCGGACCACGCGGGTCGGGCTGCCGTCGAAGCCGATGATCCCGATCGAGTCGGAGGCGCCGAGCAGCTCGACGGTCGCGCGCGCCGCCTCCTTCGCGAGCTCGATCTTCTCGCCCTCCATCGAGCCCGACTTGTCGATCACCAGCGCGATGGCGATCGAGGCGTCGTCGCGGCGTCGCTCTCCGTCGAGGCGCACCGGGAGGATCTCGGCGATGGGGGTGCCCTGCCATCCGCCGAGACCGAAGCTGCGCTCGCCGCCGGCCATCATGAACGCGCCGCCGCTGCGCACCCAGCTCGCGATCGCGGTCATCGCGGACGACGGCACTTCATCGGCCGCGGCGTCGCTCAGGACGACGAACTGGTAGCGAGAGAGCTCGCGGGTCGTGGTCGGCATCGCGCGCGGGGTGCGGACGTCGACGTCGAGCTCGCCCGCCTCGAGCGCGCGGGCGAAGTAGGTCGCGGCGCTCGGCGTGCCTTCGACGTAGAGCACGGCGGGGCGACCCGGGATGACGAGCGTGGTGCGGTAGCGGTTGTTCTCGGCGTAGTGATCGACGGCAGCGCCGTCGGCGCCTGGGTCGAGCACCTCGAGCTCGGCGCGGTAGCTGACGGGGCCTGCGACGTGCGCGATGGATCGCACTGCGATGTCGGAGGCGCCGGCGGGCACGTCGCGCTCGGGCACGCCCAGGCCGGGCTCGAGCACGTCGTCGCGGTAGACCCGCAGGCGCACGCGGGTCGGGACGGTCGCGAAGAGGCCGACGTGCAGCGTGAAGGGCTGCCCCACCATCAGCGCGCTCGGCGCCTCGATGCCGGTGATGGCGACCTCGGCGGGCGGCGGCTCGTCGAAGAGCACGCGGTGCACCGTCACGTCGCGCTCGGCGAGGCGCAGCGCGGACGTCAGCGCGTTGGCCTCGGTCTCCATCCCGTCGCTCATCACGACGATGCGCCGCAGGTGACCCGGTGGGTGGAGGGATGAAGCGAGCTCGAGGGCGCTGTCGAGCCGGGTGCCGGGCACGGGATCGTCGCGGCGCGCGATGCGGGGGGCTCCGTCGTCGAGCGGCGCGATGCGCGAGGCGCTCGCGGCGAAGGTGACCAGCTGGATGTCGTCGTCGCCGCGGGCGGCGTAGGCCTCGTCGATCAGCGCTTGGGCCGCCGCGAGAGATGCGTCGGCGACGGAGTCGGACACGTCGACCAGAAAGACCGTGCTGGTGCGCGTCACCTCGCGGCTCGTGCTGGGTTGGCAGAGCGCGCAGACGCCGGCGAGGATCGCGAGCGCGCGGAGGGCGGCGGCGAGCGCGACCTGCCGGGCGGGCAAACCGGCGAGCGAGCCCCATGCGGCGATGGGGGCGGCGAGCGCGAGCGCGGCGAGGGAGAGCCAGCGGGGGGAGAGCAGCCGAAGGGAGTCGAGGCCCAGGGCGCGGCCCAGGTCGTCCAGCGGCAGCACGTCGGGCCATGGGGCGAGGAGCGCGAGGAGCGCGGCGAGCACGAGGACGCTGCCTATTGCGGCCCACCGGATCCGGGCGGCCGCGTCTCGTCGCTGCAGCGTGGCGCTCGACTCGGCGACCATCGCTGGCTCGCTCGGGCCTGACGGACGCGACGCCACGGCGGCTAGTTACTCCGTCGCAGGGCGGTGAGCACGCGTTGCGCCGACCGCCCGCGGCACGGCCGTGGCGACGACGTTGATGGCCGCGGCATGACGACGACGTTGATTGTTCTTGGCCGGAGGCGAACTGGAGTTGTCCAGAATCACGGCAACGCCGGCGACTCTCTTCGAGCCAAACCTCGACCTCGGAGACCCGGTTTCGGCTCCCGGGGTCGCCGAGGCGCCCTTCGGCGTCGCTCTTGGCGCTCGAAACGCGTGCTCGACG
>CAYZQM010000195.1:9052-13535 GCA_964480175.1 uncultured Sandaracinaceae bacterium | reverse complement strand
GATCTACATCGGCACGCAGGGCATCTTGCAGGGCACGTACGAGACCTTCGTCGCGGCCGGCCGCCAGCACTTCGGAGATGCGGGATGGAAGGGCCGGTGGATCCTGTCCGCGGGCCTCGGCGGCATGGGCGGCGCGCAGCCCCTCGCCGCGACGATGGCGGGCGCCTCGTTCCTCGGTGTCGAGATCGATCCGTCGCGCGCGAAGCGGCGCCTCGAGACGCGCTACGTCGATCGGATGACCGAGTCGCTCGACGAGGCGCTCCTGTGGATCGAGGCGGCGCGCGACGGAGCCCCGATCAGCGTGGCCCTGGTGGCGAACGCCGCGGACGTGTACCCGGAGCTGGTGCGGCGCGGGATCACGCCCGACTTCGTCACCGAGCAGACCGCAGCGCACGATCCGTTGGTCGGGTACGTCCCTCAGGGGCTGTCGCTCGGCGAGGCCGACGCGCTGCGCAAGAGCGACCCCGAGGCTTACGTCGAGCGTGCCAAGGAAGGCATGGCGGTCGAGGTGCGCGCGATGCTCACGATGGTCGAGCGCGGCGCGTTCGCCTGCGACTACGGCAACAACATCCGAGCGCACGCGGTGGAGAAGGGCGTGACCAACGCGTTCGACATCCCCGGCTTCGTGCCCGCGTACGTGCGACCGCTCTTCTGTGAAGGGAAAGGCCCGTTCCGCTGGGTCGCGCTCAGCGGAGATCCCGAGGACATCGCGGTGACCGACGCCATCGTGAAGGAGGTCGTCCCGGGCGATCGGCACCTGCACCACTGGCTCGACATGGCCAAGGAGCGCATCGCGTTCCAGGGCCTCCCTTCGCGAATCTGCTGGTTGGGCTACGGCGATCGACACCGCGTGGGCCTGGCGTTCAACGAAGCGGTGCGCGACGGCCGGCTCAAGGCGCCGATCGTGATCGGCAGAGATCACCTCGACTGCGGATCGGTGGCGTCACCGAACCGCGAGACCGAGTCGATGAAGGACGGCTCCGACGCGATCGCAGACTGGGCGATCCTGAACGCACTGGTGAACACCGCGGGCGGCGCGACGTGGGTGAGCTTTCATCACGGCGGCGGCGTCGGCATCGGCTACTCGCTGCACGCTGGGATCGTGATCCTGGCCGACGGCACCGATCGCGCGGCGCGGTGCATCGAGCGGGTGCTCACGAGTGATCCGGGCATGGGCGTGATCCGCCACGCCGACGCGGGCTACGAGATCGCGCAGCGCACCGCGCGCGACAAGGGCGTCCACATCCCCCACGCCCGCTGACGCGCGTCCCGGCTCAGCGAGACCAGCGGGGCCCGCGCTCCGAAGCGGTGCCGCTCCAGCTCTCGATCACCTGCATCGTGCCTGCGAGGCGGCAGTGCCAGAGCATCGTCATGCCGGGGTCCGAGCCGCTCGGCGCGCGCTCGGCGCGGATCACCAGCGTCTCGTCGCTCCGCTCATCCAGGCTGACGATCACGTAGCCCGGGTCCGCTGGGATCTCGAGCGCGGGCTGGGTCACGCCGTTCACCGTCGTGGTGAGCGTGATGCTCGCGGCGTTCACGATCGCGCCGAGCTCGAGCGTCGAGCTGCCCACGGTCCAGATCGCGATCGTGGGCGTGACCCCGCTCGCATAGAGCGTCATCGGGATGCGCGGCTCGAGCGGCACGCGCGTCGCGGGCGGCGGCGCGGGCGCCGGACCCGTGGTGGGCGGCGGCGCCGTGGTGGGTCCGGGATCCGGCGCGACGTACCCACTCGCCGCGTAGCCCTCGGTGCCGCCCGCCGGTGCCGCACCCGCAGCCGGATAGCTGCCGATCGCCAGGAGCGTGTAGCCGAAGCTCCCGCCGCCCGAGTACGAGCCCACCCAGACCTCCACGTTGCCGGGATCGGTGATGATGTCGAGCAGCGGGTTGAGCCCGTCGCCGCCGTCGTCGTCGCAGACGATCATCCCGTTCGGCAGGCGCGCGGCGAGCGTCGCGTCGTTCGGCGCGTCGGTGGTGATCCGGAGCGGGCCGCCGCGGGTCGCGAGCACGTGGCTGGGCGAGCGCTGCGCGTAGCCGCGGCACGAGGCGTTCATCCGCGCCAGCGACATCCGTCCCCCGGCCATGCCGGTCATCGTGATCAGCGTCCCGTCCATCACGGCGGTGCCATAGAGCGGCGCGCCACCGGTGCGGGCACCGCACGCGGTGACGATCAAGGGAAGGGCGAGGACGGAGAGCCAACGATGCATGGGCCCGAACATACGCGATTGGAGCGGCGACGCTTCCGTCTCGCCGGTCTTTTGGCTGCGTGCCAGCATGCGCAGCCATGCCGATCCTCATCGAGAACGCACGCATCGCGACGTGCACGGAGCGCGGGGTCGTCGAGGGCTCGATCCTCGCGGACGGCAGCCACATCGCCGCGATCGATCCGTCGCTGCAGGTCGACGGCGCGCAGCGGATCGACGCAGGCGGTCGTCTCGTCACCCCGGGCCTGGTCGACGCCCACACGCACTTGGTCTTCGCCGGCAGCCGCATGGCCGAGTTCCGGCGCAAGATGGCCGGCGAGGACTACCAGGCGATCGCCGCTGCGGGCGGGGGGATCCTCTCGACGGTGCGCGCCACGCGCGAGGCGAGCGACGACGCGCTCTTCGTTCGCGCGGCGGCCCGCGCGGCCGTGCTGCGCGCAGGGGGCGTCACCACCGCCGAGGTGAAGAGCGGCTACGGCCTCACGATCGACGACGAGCTGCGCTCGCTCGCCGTCGGCAGGAAGATCGACGCGGCGGGCATCCTGCGGACGCGCACCACGCTGCTCGGCGCGCACAAGGTCGCGCCCGAGTACGAGCACGACCGCGCCGCGTACGTGCGCCTCGTCGCCGAGCAGATGGTCCCCGAGGCGGCGACGCGAGGCCTGGCCGATGCCTGCGACGTGTACCTCGACGCGGGCGCGTTCTCGCTCGCCGAGGCGCGCACCATCCTCGAGGCCGCCAAGGCCCACGGGCTCGGGGTGCGCGCGCACGTCGGGCAGTTCGAGGATCTCGGGGGCGCGCAGCTGGTGGCGGAGCTCGGGGGCCTCTCGTGCGATCACCTCGAGCAAGTGAGCGACGCGGGACTGTCTGCGATGGCGGTGGCGAACGTCCGGGCGGTGCTCTTGCCCGGCGCGTGGCGGACGCTTCGTCAAGCGGCCCCCGACGCTGCGCGCATGGTGCACGCCGGGGTGAAGGTCGCGGTCGCCACGGACGCCAACCCCGGCACCAGCCCCACGCTCGATCTCGTGCTGAGCGCGGCCCTCGCGGTGCGTGACGCAGGGCTGCCGCCCGATCAGGCGCTCGCGGCGATCACGAGCCACGCGGCCGACGCGATGGGCGCGTTCGAGCGCGGGCGCCTAGCGCCCTGTGGGCCCGCCGACCTCGCGATCTGGGACACGGACACCCCCGACGCGTTCGCCTACGCGCTCGGTCGCTTGTCACCGCGCCTCACGATGATCGGCGGCGTCGTGGTGCAGCAAAGCGATCCAGGTGCGCCCTCGCTCTGGTAGGCTGCCCGCCCCGTGGCCAGTACCCCTCCGATCGAGATCGACTACGAGCGCGCCTTCGCCATGTACGTGGAGCGCTTCGATGCGAAGTTCGGCGTCCGCGATCCGGGCGCGTTCGTGAAGTTCGGCAAGCACATGGTAACCCGGCTCGCCGAGGGCGAGTTCAAGACGCGCCTCGACGACTACGTCCGGCTCCACAAGGCCTGCAAGAAGATGATCGAGACCGGGGCGACCATCAGCGACGCGCTCGTGCTCGATTTCGTCGAGGCGGCTGCGTGGGTGGCGGTCGAGGCGCCGAACATCCACGCGATGTTCCGCGGCGAGATGGGCGATCCGCGTGACGCCGCGCCGGCGCGTGAGTGACCGCGGGCCCGACCCTCAGCGGTAGATCAACCAAGGCAGACGGGCGCGCGAGAACGCCGCGACGCCCCGCTCGTCGTCGATCAGAGACGCCTCGAGCGCCCGCGCATCCCCGGCGTCGATCGCCCGCCGCGCCGCGTCGCCGCCCGTCAAGAGATCGATCGCCGGTCGATCGCTGACGAACTCGTACGGCGCATGACGCCAGGCGAAGTCGGGCATGAGCGCGCGCGCCGCGAGCAGGATCCGCAGGTACGCGGCGTACGAGCGGAACGCGCGCGCGTCGGTCACGTGCACTTGCACCCCACCGCACGCGCGCTTGGCGTGCTTCTGAAACGTCGGCTCGAACGAGAGCGGGCGAAGCATCGCACCATCGATCCGGCCGACCCGATCGGCGAGCGCGCTCCCGTCGAGCGAGGGCGCACCGAAGATCTCGAAGGGGCGGGTGGTGCCGCGTCCCTCGCTCAGCTCCGTGCCCTCGAGCAAGCAGCCGCCCGGATACACCAGCGCCGTGTCCGAGGTCGGCATGTTCGGCGACGGCAGGACCCACGGCAGGTTCGTGTCGCGGAAGTGCATGCTTCGACGCCAGCCGCGCATCGCGACGACCGTCAGCGCGCGGTCGTCGAGCTGCTCGATGCT
>CAYZQM010000195.1:0-8982 GCA_964480175.1 uncultured Sandaracinaceae bacterium | reverse complement strand
GGCCGACGAACGAGCGGAAGCCGGGGCGCTGCGGCGCGCCCTCCATCACGTCGCCTCCGATCGGGTTCGGCCGATCGAGCACGATGGTCTCGACCCCCGCACGCGCCGCCGCGCGGAGCACGAGCGCCGCGGTCCACACGAACGTGTAGTAGCGCGCGCCGACGTCCATCAGATCGACGACCACGGCGTCGAGCCCCGCGAGCGACTCGGCGCTCGGCGAGAGCGAGGCCTCCGAGTGGCCGTAGAGGGTGTGCACGGCGAGCGCGTCGCGGCGCTCGCCTTCGACCGCGACCATGTCCTGCGCGGTTCCGGCGAAGCCGTGCTCGGGCCCGAAGAGCGCCTTCACCTCGCCGCCCGCCGCGCGCACTACGTCGAGCGCGTGCACCAGGCGCGAGGTCACGCTCGCAGGGTGCGCGAGCAAGCCGACGCGGCGCCCTCGCACCACGCCAGCCACGACCTCGTCGCCCATCGCGAGCCGATCGAGGCCGGTGAGGACCGCGCTCACGCGCCCTCGCTCGGCGAGCCAGGGTCGGCGGCCAGGTGGTAGAGCACGCTCATGCGCACGGCGACGCCGGCCTCGACCTGATCGAGCACGGCGCTGCGCGGTCCGTCCGCGAGCTCCGCGCTGATCTCGACGCCGCGGTTCATGGGGCCGGGGTGCATGACCAGCGCGTCTGGCTTCGCGGCGCGCAGCGTGCGCTCGCCGATCCCGAACGTGCGGGCGTACTCCCGCAAGCTCGGCAAGAGCGCGCCCTCGATGCGCTCGCGCTGGATGCGCAAGATCATCACCACGTCCGCGCCCTCGATCGCGTCATCCACCCGATCGAAGACCTCGACGCCGAGCGTCTCGACCTCACGGGGGAGCAGGGTGCGCGGCGCGGCGAAGCGCACCTTGCAGCCGAAGAGGTTCAAGAGGTGCGCGTTGGAGCGCGCGACCCGCGAGTGGCTCACGTCGCCGCAGATCGCGACGGTGAGCCCTTCCAAGCTCGTGTCCCCCCGGGTGCGGCCGAAGTGGCGGCGCATGGTGAACGCGTCGAGCAGCGCCTGGGTCGGGTGCTCGTGCAGACCGTCGCCTGCGTTCACCACGCGCGAGGCGTCGAGGCCGGACGGGCGCTCCTTCGCCATCACGTCCAGCTTCTCGGCGACGTACTGCGCCGCACCGGACGCGGGGTGCCGAATGACCAGGACGTCCGAGCGCATCGCCTCGAGGGTCGCCATCGTGTCCGCGAGCGTCTCGCCCTTGGTCACGCTCGACGTCGACGCGGAGATGTTCACGACGTCCGCGCTGAGCCGCTTGCCCGCGAGCTCGAACGACGTGCGCGTTCGGGTCGAGGCCTCGAAGAAGACGTTGATGATGCTCTTGCCCCGAAGCGTCGGGACCTTGCGGACCGGGCGGCGCGAGACCTCGAAGAACGCGTCCGCGCCGTCGAGCAACGCGAGGACGTCGCTGCGCATCAGGCCCTCGATGCCCAAGAGGTGCCGCTGCGAGAAGCGCGCGCTCATCGCTTGCTCTCCGCCCACGCGCCGCGCGCTTGGCCTTCCCAGATCAGCCGAACCCGCTCGTGCGCCTCGACCTCGACGATGCCGCCCACGAAGTCGGGGGCGATGGGGAGCTCGCGGCCTCCGCGGTCGAGCAACGTCGCGAGCCACACGCGGCGCGGCCGGCCCCAGTCGAGCAGCGCGTCGATCGCCGCGCGGATCGTCCGCGCCGTCTGCAGCACGTCGTCGACCAAGATCACGTCGGCGCCATCGACCAGAAAATCGATCCGGCTCGGCCCGATCTTCGGATCCGGCGGCGCGCTCGCGGCGTCGTCCCGGTAGAGCGCGATGTCGACCGTGCCGAGCGGGGTGGGGGCGCCGGCCTCGCCCATCGCATCGCGCAGGCGCTCGGCGACGGGGACGCCGCCCCGGCGAATGGCGACCAGCCCGCGGGTCGCGTGGGTGCGCTCGACGATCTCGAGCGCCATGCGCGCGATCGCGCGGTCGATCTCGTCGCTGGAGAAGAGGGCGCGCGTCATCGCGCAGCGATGTAGCCGCACCGAAGCCCCGAGGTCAATGCGCCCGGCGTCCGCGAGCCCGGCTCAGCGGCGCATGCGGATCGGCGTGACGTCGATCACCGCTGCGTCGGTCGGCGTGATCGTGAGCGTGAGGGGCGCGGTGGCGTAGCCGCTCGCCGCGCTCACCCCGCTGAAGCGGCCCCGCGGCAAGTTCGTGATCGCGTACGAGCCCGTGGCGTCGCTGATCGCGTAGCCCACGAGCGCTGCCCGGAACTGCGCCTCGGAGATGCGGCCGCTCTGCCAGAGCGCGAGCATCGACGCGAGATCGACGCCCGCGGGTGCGATGTAGATGACGCCGCCGACGACGGGAGCGCCCGTGCGCTCGTCGACGAGCCGCCCCCGAACCACCACCGTCGCCGCGGTGCCCGCGCCGGATCCTGCCGCGCTCCCCGCGTAGCCCGGCGGATAGCCGCCGGGGTAACCGCCGCCGGGATAACCGCCGCCAGGGTAGCCGCCCGGCGCGGTCGCCACGGCCCGCTCCGTCACGGTCGTCCGCAGCGACACGGCGGTCGCGGTGCCGTCCTCGGCGCGCTCGAGCAGCAGCGCCACCGCGCCCCCTGTCGCCTCGCCAGGCCCGATCATCAGAGTCCCGACCCCCTCGCGAACCACCATCCCGCGGGCGTTGATCAGGGCCACCGGCATCGCTGGCGTGGTCGTGACGGTCACCATCGCCGTCGCTGCGGCCGCCGGGACGCTGAAGTAGTGGATCTCGTCGCGGCCCATCCCCGTCGCGTCGCCCACCGCCCGGTCCGCCACCTCGGCGGTCGTGCTGAGCTCGGTCATCCCCGTGACGATCACGTCGTCGATGGGAGACGACGAGGCCAGCGCCGTGCGCCACGCAGCGGGCATGCGCTCGACGGGACGCGCGAGCTCGATCGGCTCGAGGGTGTCGCGACCCGACACCACCGCGGTGGGCACCGCGATCAAGCGGCCGCGCCGATCGACCAACATGCCGCCCGAGTTGCCGGGATTGAACTCGACGTCGGTCCGGATCCAGGAGACCTCGCCGTCGGAGTTCATCTCGAAGCCCGAGATGTTGCCGCTGGTGACGTTGATCGTGCGCACCCCCATCGGGAAGCCGAAGGCCCACACGCCCGCGCCGGGGTTGATGCCCGCGGTGTCCGTGAGCTCGATGGTAGGGAACACCGTTCCGTCGGGCAGCGGGGAGCCATCGGCCATCGAGACGATGCGGACGATCGCCATGTCGAGGCGGATGTCCCCTCGCACCACGCGACCGAGGTATTGCGGGCGGGCGCTGTCGCGGGCGCTGCTCACCGTGGCGACGCGCACGTGCGCGCCATCGCCGTAGAGCGTGCCAGGCGCGCCGGCGCCGCTCTCGTGGCGAGAGAAGCCGACCACGTGGAAGTTGGTGAGCACGTAGCCCCGGGGATCAATGATGCTGCCGGAGCCCGTCGAGGTGCCGCGTCCCAGATCGACCTCGAGCCGCACGGCAGCCTGCACGCAGCGCTCGGTCGAGCGATCGCTGAGGTCTTGGGCCTCGGCGAGCCCCGGGACCGCGGCGACGATCCCCAGCCACATCCCCAGCCACATCCGCGTCGTCCCGAGCGCTCTCGTCATCGCCTGCAAGCCTACGCGGCGCGCGGTGGGGATCAACCGTCTCGGCATGGGCGCCCAACGCGGTTGGGGGGCATTGCATTCAGTCGGGGACCCTCGAGCGCCTGGCCGATCGGCGTGCTAGCTCTGGCGGCCGAAGGAGGTGCCGATGAGTTCCATGTCACGTGCAAGCGCGAAGACCGAGTGGACCGTCTGCGATCTCCCGTGCCGGGTCCGCAGCCGCACCCACTGACGCGGCCCACCCGCACGCCGTGATCGCCGCAGCGAGGTCCAGCGACGGACCTCCTGAGCGCCTCTAGGCGCGCGATCTCCGCTCGATCCCGCGTCGATCTGCATCGACGACGCTCGCCCCGTGCGAGCTCCCCGCTCCTCCGAGCTGACGGGCCATCGCCCTCGCTCGCATCCATCTCGTCTTTCGCCTGCGTCGGCAGGCGCGGCTCGGTGTCCCATGTCTCGCTCCGTCTCGAACCTCTCTTGGTCCCAACAACCTGCGCGCGAGCTCGTCCGCCTCGCGTGGCCCATCACCGTCTCGATGCTGAGCTTCGGGGTGATGACCCTGGTGGACACGCTCTTCGTGTCCACGCTCGGCACCTCGGCGCTCGCAGGCGTCGGCCTCGCGGCGACGGCGACCTTCGCGCTCTATTGCTTCTCGTTCGGCCTGCTGCGCGGCACCAAGACGCTGGTGTCGCAGGCGATCGGCGCAGGAAGGCACGACGAGGTCGGCGTGCACCTGGGCGCCGGCCTCACCGCGGCGCTCGTGCTCGGCGTCATCACCATCGTGCTCGGCCAAGGCGTCGCGCTGCTCTTGCCGTTGCTCGCAGAGACCGACGCTGCGGGCGTCGCGGCCCAGCAGTACTTGGAGATCCGGGTCGGTGGCGCGCCGCTGGTGCTGATGTTCGTCGCGCTCCGCGAGCACCGCTACGGCCTCGGCGACAGCCGCTCACCGATGGTGGGCGGCCTCGTGGGCAACGCGCTCAACATCGTCTTCAACGGTTGGATGGTGATGATGCTCGGCTGGGGCGTGCGCGGCAGCGCGCTCGCCACGCTGATCGGTCACACGGGCGAGCTCGTGGTGGTCGCGCTCGCCTACCGCCACGAGGCGTACGGACCGCTGCGCAGCTGGTGGCGCTCCGTGAAGCTCCCCGAGCTGCGCGCGCTGTGGGCGACGGGCGCGCCGACCGGCGTGCAGTTCCTCCTCGAGATGGGGAGCTTCGCGCTTCTCACGATCATCGTGTCGCGCATCGGTGAGCAGCAGCTCGCGGCCCACCAGATCGCGATCCAGGTGATCCACTTCTCCTTCTTGCCGACGGTGGCGTTCGCGGAGGCGGGCGCCGTGATGGCCGGGCAGGCCGTCGGTGCCGACCGCGACGAGCTCGTGCCGAAGATCGCGCGCACCGCGCTCTTGCTCTCGATGGCGTACTCGGGCCTCTGGACGCTGGCTATGCCGCTCTTCGCGGGCGACCTCGCGGGCTTCTTCACCGACGAGGCGGCGCTCGCCGCGATCGCGGTGCAGCTCCTCTACGTCGCGGCGTGCTTTCAGATCGCCGACGGCGCGGCGACGGTCGCGCGGGCCGTGCTGCGTGGCGCAGGCGACGTGGTGGTGCCGGCGCGCATGGGCGTCCTCTGCGCGTGGGTGTTCACGCCGCCGCTCGCGTGGTTGCTCGGGCGCGTGCTCGGCTACGGCGCGCTCGGCGGTTGGATCGGCCTGCTCTGCGAGATCACGGTGCTCGCCGTGCTCTCGTGGGCGCGCTTGATCTTCGGCCCGTGGCGTCAGCTCGCGGCCGAGGCGCGAGCGCGGATGGCGACGTCCGACGCGGAGGTCGCGGTCGAGCCCGCACCGCTCGTCGAGGGCGAGCGCGCCGCGTAGTGCGCTCGTCACTTTCTTCGTCGCGGGGGACCTCGCGACTACGATGTGGGCTCGTCACCGACATCCACGAGCGAGGTCCCCATGCCGAAGGTTCGCCGCACCACCCGTCACGCCCTTCACGCGCGCGGTCAGGCCGTCGACGCGCGCCACTTCACGTTGCTCGGCGAGCGCATCCTCGACGCGTCGGCCGAGGGCTGTCTTTTGGCCTGCGACGCACGAGCGCGGGTGGGTCAGCGGGTGTTCCTCACGTTCCAGCTCCCTCAGCGGGGCACGTGGTTCGACGCGGAGGCCGAGGTCGTCCGGGTGATCGAGGGCAACCGATACGGCGATCCCGGCTACGCGGCGGCGCTGCGCTACGTCGAGTTCAACCGCGCGGACCGCCTCGCGCTGGGCGTCGACCTCCGCGCCCACCCGATGGTCGACGCCCAGCGCTCGCACGTGAAGCGACTGCGCGAGATCGCGCCCGCCTGACGAGCGCGTCCCCGTGCCCGCCGGCGTCGGCTTCGTGGCAGGATCACATCCCCTTCACCCCGGAAATCGTCGGCTTCGAGTCGACGCCTCGTTCCCGTTCTGCAGCTTCGCCCCAGTCGAGGCGTCGGCGCTCGATCGAGCGCCGCGGCCAGACGGCGAGGGGGGGGGACCGACGTGGCGCGGATCGGTTAGTCTTCGCGGCGTTCGTTGGTCGGGTAGCGCTCCTGGATGCGCGCGATGCGTTCCAGGCGGGGGCTACCGTGATCGGCGACGAGAGGGCACGCATCTTGATCAGGGTCGTGCGCCGCCATGATGCCGAACTCCATCGACGCCCACGACGACCGCACGATCCTGGCAGGCAAGTACCTGCTCGAAGAGCTCATCGGTACCGGAGGGATGGGCACCGTGTACAGGGCGCAGCACTTGGTGCTCGGGAGCCCGGTCGCGGTGAAGCTGATGCACCGCTCGCAGGATCCGCTGCTCGCCGAGCGATTCTTGCGCGAGGCGCGCATCGCTGCGGCGGCCCGCCATCCCAACGTCGTGAGCATCCTCGACTTCGGTACCACCGAGGACGATCAGCCGTTCATGGTCATGGAGTTCCTCGAGGGCCGCGCGCTCAGCGACTACATCGAGTCACCGGGCAGCCTCTCGCTCGAGGCCCAGCTCAGCATCATCACGCAGATCCTGTCGGGGCTCGACGCCGTGCACCGCGCGGGGATCATCCACCGCGACCTGAAGCCCGCGAACATCTTCGTGACCCAGCTCGAGGACGGAACCTACTTCGCGCGGCTATTGGACTTCGGCATCTCGTTCTCCGTCGATCCGGAGTCCGCCCTTCGTCGCGGCCGCTTCGGAACCGACGCGCAGCTGATCATCGGAACACCCGAGTACATGTCCTTCGAGCAGGCGCAGGGACAGGCCGACATCGACGAGCGCGCTGACGTCTACGCGATGGGCGTGATCCTCTACGAGCTCCTGTCGGGCGGCCACATCCCCTACGCCGACGCCAACCCCGGCGGCGTGCTCTTCAAGATCTTCGCAGGGCAGCACGTGTCGCTCGCGCACCTGCGCCCCGATGTGCCCGCGCTCGCCGCCGTGATCGAGCGCGCGCTGTCGAACGATCGCGAGGCGCGTCCTGCGAGCGCCCAACAGCTGCGCCGCGAGCTCCTCGCCGCAGCCAGCGCGTCGCTGGACGCGGTCGACGGCCCGGTGGCGGTGCTCGGTGCGATCCGCGAACGCCGGACCTCGGACCGACCGACGCGGGCTTCGTACGAGGACGTCGGCCGCGGCGTGACCGGGGTCTCGAGTGGCGCACCTTCGCTCCCGTACCTGCGCGCGGATCGTCGACGGCGTAGTCGCTGGCTCGCGGTGGGCGCGGGGGCCGCGCTGCTGACGCTGGCGGGGATCGGCGCGACGTGGCTGGGCGGCGCGACGCCGCCCCCGCCCGCGCCCCATCCCCCCGCGGGCGTCGTCGCATCGCCAGCGGTCACGGCGATCCCGAGCACCCCGGTGAGCGTCCCCAGCACCCCGCCCGACGCGGGCCTGGTCCCTGCGACAGAAGCACACGGTGTCGCGAGCGAGGCGCCCATCGAGGCGCCCGGCGCCGAGCCCGAGGTCGCGCCGACCGAGAGGCCGCGACGCGCGGCGCCCGAGCGTCGGCGCCCCACGGCGAGGGACGCGAGCCCTGGCGAGTCCTCCGAGCCGGGCGCACGTCGCCTCCGCCGCGGGCTCATCGTCCGCGACCTCGACTTCTGATCGCGAAGGACGGGCTACCACCGGCTCGTTCGAGTGGGAGCGCTAGCGACCGAGATGCAGGTCGTGGGTCACGCTGCGCTCGCTGCCCGCGGTGACGCGAAGGCGAGCGACCTCGCCTTGCAGGCAGACGAGCATCGGGCCCGCGGGCACGCCGGGGGGCAGCGACGCGCCCTCGAGCGTCATGGTGCCGTCCCGATGCGCGGCGACACGGAGCGTCACCGTGCCCGTCATCCCCGGATAGGCCTCGTCGAGACAGCGCCGCAGCGTGCCGCTCGAGGCGTCGATCCGATCGTGCAGCTCACGCTCGTCGACAGAGGCGGGCGGGCGAGGCGGCGGGGCGGGCGGACGCGGCCCGCTGCCGAGCCGAATGCTCGCGCTCACGCTCCGCGCGATGCGGTAGCGCGACATCAGCGGCGTGACGTGGCGACGCGCCACCAGATCGATGCAGGCCTCCGCGCCCGCGTCGCGCGGACGTCCCCGGACGGTCATTCGCAAGGCCCCATCGCGGGTGATCCGGGCGGTGACGTTGGCGCCGCGGAGGCCGGCGTCGTCGGCGCACGTCTGCATCTCGCGGCGCGCGCGCTCGAGCGTGCGGAGCAACTCAGCGCGGGTGAGCGGCGGGATGCGCTCGGGCGGCGGCATGCGCACGCGCGCTGCGTAGCCTCCCGCGACGCGCCCGCCTGCCGGCGCGCGGGAGCTGCTCGCGCCCATCCCAGCGCCGCCGCCGCTCGAAGGAGCCTCGTCGGCTTGCACGACCCGCGCGCGCGCAGCGATCGGGGCAGCGAGCAAGACGGCGGCGAGCAGGGCGACGTGGGCTGGACGCATGGCGGCTCCGATGGCGGGAGGGTGGCGGATCTTGGCCCGCCAGCCCTGTGGCCGCGAACGGCGTGTTCGTGACCGCGACGCTCAGACCGCGACGCCGAAGTCGCGCAGCGCACCGTTGAGCGAGGTCTTCTTGTCGGTGCTCTCCTTGCGCTGGCCGATGATGAGCGCGCAGGGCACGCCGAACTCGCCCGCAGCGAACTTCTTGGGGCGGGTGCCGGGGATCACCACCGAGCGCGCGGGCACGCGGCCACGGAGCTCGACCGGCTGCGGGCCGGTGACGTCGATGATCGGCGTCGAGCTCGTGAGCACGACGTTCGCGCCGATGACGGCCTCGCGCTCGACGTGCACGCCCTCGACGACGATCGCGCGCGAGCCGATGAAGCAGCCGTCCTCGATGATCACGGGCTGCGCGCCCGGCGGCTCGAGCACGCC
>CAYZQM010000194.1:5371-13563 GCA_964480175.1 uncultured Sandaracinaceae bacterium | reverse complement strand
CCTAAGCGCCCGGTGGTGTCGATCACCGTCGCTCCGTCCGGGATCTCGACGTCGCCCACCGCGCCGACCGCGAGCAAGCGACCGTCCTCGAAGAGGACCACGCCCTCTTCGTAGGTCGTGCCCGTCGCGGTCATCACCGTCCCGCCCACCAGCGCGGTGAGCTCGGTGTCGAGGGTGGGCATGCGCTCGCCGCCCGCGAGCCAGGGCAGCGTGGGCAGCGGCGGGTTGGGCTCGGCGTCCGCGCTGCTGCGCGCGTGGCGAGGCGCGCCGCCGCACGCGGCCAGCATCAGGGAGAGGAAGATCAGTCGGTTCATGCGCAGGCTCCAGCGCGGCCCCAGCCGCAGCGGGCGCGAGGATAGGCAGCCGCCTCGCCCAAAGTCACCCTCGGTCGACGGCTCGGCATCGCGTATCGTCGGGATCGATGAGCTCCCCCGAAGCGCGCCCGGACTTTCCCGTCCACTTCCCCGATCGCAACGGGCTCGCCGCGCTGCCGTGGTTCGAGATCGATCATGGTGAGCTGGTGCTCGCCGATCGGAGCATCGGCCCCATCATCGACGTGCACACGCACTACACGCTGCCTTCGATCCGGCACGACGTAGACGACATGCGCACCGAGACCCCCGACTCGGATCTCTTGCTGGGGCGCTGCTGCGCGCATCACCTCGACGTGTACGCGAACCAGTGTTTCTCCCCGACCGAGCTCGACGAGATGCGGCGCGAGCTGGTCGCGGGCGCGCTGCGCCGCAAGGGCAAGCGCTTGAACCACGGCGCACCGAACCTCGCGCGTGACATGCGCAGCATGGGGATCGAGCGAACCTTCGTGATCGGCATCGACATGGGGATCATCTCGCGCCACGTGCGGCAAACGCTCGAGGTCGCCAAAGGACGCGAGGACGCGATCCCCTTCGGCAGCATCCACCCTCGCCTGCCGCGCCGGCGTCAGCGCTTCGAGGAGCAGCTCCACCAAGGCGCGCTGGGGATCAAGATCCATCCGCCGAACATGTTCACGCGCCCCGATCACCCGAGGCTCTCCGCGATCTATCGCTGGTGCGGCGAGGAGAACATCCCGGTCTTCTTCCACTGCGGTCCCGCGGGCATCGAGCCCAAGTACGGCGCGCACTGCGGTCAGGTGCGCTTCTACGAGAAGCCGATCCGCGAGCACCCAAACACCCGCTTCGTGCTCGGCCACTCGGGCGCGCTGCAGAGCTCGGAGGCGGTCGAGCTCTACCGGCGCTTCCCCAACGTGTGGATGGACGTCTCCTGCCTCAGCCTCGCCCAGCTCCGCGAGGTGCTCACCCTCGGCTCCCCGGATCGCGTGATGTTCGGCTCGGACTGGCCTTTCTATCACCCGATCTTGCCGCTCGCGAAGGTGCTGATCGCCACCGAAGGCCAGCCGCAGCTGCGCCGCAAGGTGCTCTACGAGAACGCGGTGCGCCTCATCGAGTCGATGGGAAGGCCGCTCTCGTCGCTCGAGCGCACCGTGGCCTGAGGCGAAGAGAAGGCCGACACCCGATCTTGGTCGTGTACTCTCGCGTCGCCGCGGGACGGATTCGCGGCGGTGGAGGCGAGTCATGGATGGGAATCGAAGGGCGTGGAGCATCGCAGCGGCGATGTGCGTGACGTGGGCTGTGGCGAGCGTGGCGAGCGCGCAGTCCGCGTGCGTCGACGGGCGCGTGCTGGTGTCGGGCGCGTACTGCTGCTGGCCCGGCCAGTCCGCGGACGCCGACGGGGCGTGCGTCGGCTCTCCCGCCTGCCCCGCGGGCATGTCGGCCAGCGGCAGCGAGTGCGTCGCCACGGCGCGGCCCTCCGCCTGCGCGGAAGGACGGGTCGCCGTCTCGGGCGGCTACTGCTGCTGGCCCGGCCAGTGGGTGACGGCTGAAGGTCGTTGCTCGGGCCCGCCGCGATGCCCAGGTGGACTCGTCGCCTCGGGCGCCGAGTGCATCGCTGCGCTCTCGAGCCCAGCGCCCGCGGTCTACGGAGACTCCTATGGGTCGGCCCGTGACGATCCCAACCTCGGGCCCAACCAGGTCCGGCTCGGGCTCCTCTCGGGAGGCATCGCGCTATTCCTCGGCGGCTACGCGTTCAGCGCGATCATGGGAACGTACGGCGGAATGCAGGGGAGCCTCACCTCCTACGGCTCGGCGCTCCCCTCGTGGCCGTTCGCATGGATCCCGTTCTTGCACCCACTCATGCCGCTCGGCAGCAGTGGGACCTGGACGCCCGTCAGTGGCATCGTCGGCGCTGCCAGCACCGCAATGGAGATCGCCGGCCTCGTCATGGCGATCATCGGCCAGATCGGGAGCGCGCCAGAGCCGAGCGTCGGGCATTTGAGCTTCCGACTCGGCGCCCCCGACGCCGACGGCGGCGTCTCGGGCGTGCTGAGCTTCTGACGTAGATCGCCTGAGGCATCCGCTACCATTCGCGCGCATGAGCGAGCGGCGAACGGCAGCGACGGAAGCAGTGCACGGCGGCGAGCGGCGGGTGCGGCCCGAGCACGCGCTCGCGGAGCCCATCGTCCAGACGGCCACCTACACCTTCGAGGACACCGCCGATCTCATCCGCTACATGGAGGGCGCGCAAGTCGACGTGAGCGGCGCGCCCCGCGAGGAGTACGGGCGCTACGGCAACCCGACGGTGCACGCGTTCGAGCACAAGATCGCGGCGCTCGAGCGCACCGACGACGCCGTCGCGTTCGCCAGCGGGATGGCCGCCGTCACCACGTCGATCCTCGCGCTGGTCAAGAGCGGCTCGCACGTGGTCCTCTTCGCCGACTGCTACCGGCGCACCCGCCAGTTCGTCACCGGCTTCCTCGACCGGTTCGGCGTGACCAGCACGCTGATCCCCAGCGGCGATTGCGAAGCGCTCGAGGCCGCGATTCGGCCCGAGACGAAGCTCGTGATCAGCGAGGCGCCGACCAACCCGTACAACGACGTCGTCGACATCCGGAAGGTCGTCGCGCTGTGCAAGCCGCGCCGCATCCGCACGCTCATCGACTCGACCTTCGCCACCCCGATCCACTTTCAGCCCGCGACGTTCGGCGTCGATCTCGTGGTGCACTCGGCGACGAAGTACCTGGGCGGTCACAACGACGTGCTCGGCGGCGTGGTCGCGGGACCGTCGCACCTGATCTCGCTGGTGCGCGATCTGCGGCACGTGCTCGGCGGCGTCCTCGATCCCCACGCGGCCTACCTGCTCCTCCGCGGCACCAAGACGCTCGCCGTTCGAGTGAAGCAGCAGAGCGCGGCGGCGCTCGCGCTCGCCCAGGCGCTCGAAGGGCACCCCCGCATCCGCAAGGTCTTCTACGCCGGCCTCCCCTCGCACCGGCACCACGCGGTCGCGGCCGAGCTCATGAGCGGCTTCGGCGCGGTCGTCACCTTCGCGCTCGACGCCGATCTCCAAGGGGTGTCCCGCTTCGTCGACGCGTGCGAGATCCCCCGCATCGCGCCGTCGCTCGGCGGCGTCGAGTCGCTCATCGAGCAGCCCGCGCTGATGAGCTACTTCGAGATGCCCACCGAAGAGCGAAACAAGATCGGCATCACCGAGGATCTCGTCCGCTACGCCGTCGGCATCGAGGACGAACGAGACCTGATCGCCGACGTCCTGCGAGCCCTCGAGCAGAGCCGCGACTGAGCGCGCAACGCATCGGGCGCCACATCGAGGAGGCGCGCCATGCAACACAAGCCCCTCCTCTCCCTCTTCATCCTCATCGGCCTGGCGTCGGCGTCGCGGGCCCAGGCTCAGTGGCCCGAGCACTCCGTCCTCGCGGTGTTGCCACCTCCCGTCGCCACCCCCAGCGACGCGCTGGCCGCGTTCCTGTTCCGGATGGAGACGATCCTCGATCAGCCGCGGCCGAGCGAGGCCGACGCGTACACGGAGTACCTCGTCGCAGTCGCAGAGCGCATGCGGCAGATCACGGAGCGCGCCCCGCATGCGGAGAGCGCGGCGGAGCGGGTCGTGATCGAGGGCGTTTTCGCGCTGTTCTCCGAGCTCATCGCCGCGCGTGCAGAGCGCGAGATGGCGCCCGTCGACGACGTCTTTCGCGCGGCGCTGGACGAGCACCTCTCGGTCCTGCGTCGCGACGCGAGAGCGAACTGGGAGCGCATCGCGACCATCACCGATCCCAGCCCCGAGGCCCGCGCCTGGGTGGCCTACGCCGAGGCGCGGCTGCGCGCGCTCGACACCATCCTCGGTCGCGGCGCGGTCACGACGCCCGTCGAACACCGCCGCCCCGAGCGACGGCCCTCCTCCTGTGGCGCGGACGCCATGGAGAGCGCTGCGCGGCGCCTCTTGCGAGAAGCGCGCTGACACACCGTAGAAGCTACGCCCGCTTCTTCGTATCATCGCGCCCGATAGCGGAGGGACCGTTGCTCGAGATCTTCATCCTGTTCCACCTGACGCGCTCCTTGATGAACAAGGCGACGGTCCGCGGCGCGTCCCAAGCGTGGGCAGGCCTCGGCCCGCTCCTCTGGCTCGGCGGAGAGTTCAGCGCCTACTTCGCCGCGGGAGGCCTGGGCCACGAGGGCCTGGTGGTCTATCCGTTCGCCCTCGGATACGCGGGGCTCGGGGCGTGGCTGGCCCACTCGATCCTCGATCGCGTCCCCGGCTCGGAGTCGACATGAGCACCCGCGACGACGAGCGCGAGGCCGGCCAGCGCGGACCCGACACCGACGAGCAGGTCGAGCGCGCATCCGAAGAGCCCGAGCCCGCGGAGCGCCCGGCACCCGACGAGCACGACGACCCCGACCTGGTGTTCCCTGGTGACTCCGCAGCGCGTTCGCCGTGTGCCCAGCATCCAGAGGTCACCTCCGTGTTCACCTGCAGCCGGTGCGGCGACTACCGCTGCATCAGGTGCCTCTCGCCCAAGGGAAGCGACCTGTGCACCGAGTGCGGTGCGCTCGTCGTCGACGACCACACCGCGTCGGGTTGGGCGATCGCGGCGAGCGTCTTCGGATTCTTCGGCGTGGGCTGCGCGCCCTTCGGCTGGGTGGGCATCCTCGCGGGCGTGGTCGACCTCGTCCTCGCCACGCGGAGCAAGAGGACCGGCGGCCGCACCCTCGCCATCATCGGGATCGCGCTCGGCGCCATCGGCACGGTGCTCTGGGCCTACGCCATCTGGCACGCGATGATGATCCAGATCGAAGACCCGACCCTCTACGAAGCGTACTGACTCGGGTTCGCGGGCCTACCCGCGTCGAGGAGCGTCAGCGACGTCGCGCGTGGATCCACCACAGCGTGCTGGTCTTGGGGCCGACCTCGCGGACTTCGTCGATCTCGAATCCGGCGTCCTTCAGCTTCGGCACCGCGTCGCGCGCGATGTCGCGCCTTCGGTGCTCGAGCGCAGCAGGTCCGGACTGCGCACGCCTCGTCTGCGCCGGCGTGCGCACCAGCGCGAACGGCGCGTCGTCCACCACGAAGAGGCTCCCTCCCGGGCGCAGCGCTCGGTGCATCCGGGCGAGCGCGTCGGGCACGCTGACGAAGTGCGCGTAGCTGCGCAGCACCACGGCGTGATCGAAGGCCGCTTCGTCCTCGAGCTCCTCGGCCACGCCCACCCGCAGGACCGCGCCGATGCCGCTGAGCGACGCGATGCGGGCCGCATCGGGGTCGATCCCGGTCCAGCGCGCGCCGCCCGCGATGGCCGCCCGCACTGCCTCGGCGTAGGGCATCTCGCCGCAGCCCACGTCGAGCACGTCGCCGCGCAGCGACGCGACGTGGGCGCGGACGATCGCCTCGTCGGCCTCGAACACGCTCCGGCCCTCGGCGTTCGGAGGCTGCACCTCGTACAGCCCGGTGCAGCGCGTCTTGTCGGGGCAGGGATCGCACACTGCGCTGCGCTCGAGCTTACGCAAGTCCTTCACGAAGTCGTCGGGCGCCGCTTTCGATCCCCCGTCTTTCGCGACGGACACATCCACGTAGAGCTGCTCGAGCGCGTTCTTGGTCTCGCGCTGCTCGACGTCGTTGAAGTCGCGGCCCTCGCTCCGGTAGCGGGCCAGGCGGGGGCCGTTGCGCACGAAGAGGTGTCGCCCCCGATCCCACGGCGTGATCCCCTCGTGCCGAACGGGGCAGCTCGCCGCGTCGAGCGGCTCGCGCACATCGGTGCGCACCATCCGCTCGAAGGTGTAGTCGTAGGCGTTGCCCACCTCGCGATCCCGTACGGGCTTGAGCTCGGCCGATCCGAACACCTCGAGGTAGCCGGTGTAGAGCCCGGGGCACGGGCCCCGCAGCGAGCAACCTCGGCAGCTCTCCTCCGGCTGGGTCTTGTTGTCGTCGTCGACCGGGAAGTAGTCGGGCTCGCCGACCTCGATCATCGTCGCGAAGCGGTGGGTGCGTAGATCGTCGTACGCGTGCTCCCAGCCGGGCAACAGACACAACGGGACGCCGCCGTGCAGCAGCGTCGGCCCCACGCCGCCCCGCTCCGCGATCAGGCGCTTGCCGTGCTCGAGCGCCTCGTGCACCCGCGCGGCGACCTCTTCGATGCGCGGCATCAAGTGCTCGAACAGCTTGTCGCCCCCGCCCTTGGGCTCGACCATCGAGAGCTTCACCTTCGCGTCCGCGTACGGCAGGCACGACTCGATCAGCTCGTTGAGGTGCCGGACGTTGTGCCGCGTGATCACGCAGTTGACCGTGAGGTCGATCCCCTTGCCGGAGAGCTGCTTCAGCGCGCCGAAGCTCTCGTCGAACGCGTCCGAGCGCACCATGAGGTTGTGGACCTTGGCGCTGCCTCCGTGCAGCGAGAGGTAGACGTAGCGCAGGCGTCGATCGAGGAGCTTCTCGACCACGTCGGGGTAGCTCAGCACCCGCCCGTTGGTCACCAGCCCGAAGTCCATGTCGAGCGAGGCGACGTGGTCGGCCCACTTCATCAGCTCGGGGCGAATCGTCGGCTCGCCGCCGGAGAGCACCACCATCCGGTGGCCCAGCGCCTTGGCGCGCACGATCTTGGTGTGGACCTCCCGCGCTTCCGCGTCGATGTGGCGGACATCGAGCGTGTGGCAGAAGGTGCAGTGATCGTTGCACCCGTAGCCAACCTTGATGAGCGCCTTCACCGCGAAGAGGATGACACGCGAGCTACGATCAGCGCGATCGGCGGCGCAGAGCGATCGCGAGGCCGAGCAGCCCGAGGGCGACGAGCGCGGCGCGCGCAGGCCCGCCGCCGCGGGTCACGCTGCAGCCGCCCGCGTTGCGCGCGCCCGGTTGGAAGCAGCCGCTCACGCTGCCCGCGGGCTCGCAGACGTAGCCCTCGGGGCAGCTCGTGGTCGCATCGCAGAGCACGGTGCACGCGACGCCGGGCAGGCACACGCCCGAGCGGCACTCCCCGTTGGTCTCGCACGTCTCGCCGAGCCCGGCGCCCGAGGCGACGCAGAGCATGCCGTCGTCGGTCGCGGTGCACGTGGTGCCGATCGGGCACTCGTCGGTGCAGGGCCGCGCGCACACGCCCTCGAAGCACACGGCGCCCGCATCGGCGCAGTCGTCCGCACGCAAGCACGCGCCTCCGTTGGGTGCGGGCGGGCCCGCGGCGCACACGCCCGCGCTGCAGTGGAAGCCGACCGGACACGGGGACTCGGTGGAGCATATGTCGGTGCAGAACTCGCCCGGGCTCGCGCAGTTGCCGCTCAAGCAGTCGCCGCCCTCGTCGCACGCGGAGCCGAAGCCGCGCGGTCCCATCGCGAGCTCGGGCGGGATGCACGCGCCGCTTCCGTCGCCGTCGGGGATCAGATCACAGACCAACGTCCCGTCGGCGCAGAACACGCTCGCCGCCGCGCAGCAGGGCTCGCCGCAGAGGTTGCCGCCTCGCAGCGGCGCGCAGTACTCCGACGCACAGTCCGCGTCGGCCGTGCACGGCGCGCCGGGACCGCCCGCACCGGCACCGCCGGGGATGCAGCGCCCCGAACCGCAGCCCGTGACTTCGCAGTATGTGCCGGCGGGACAGTTGATCGGCGAGTCGGGGAAGCACGTCTGGGTGCACACCATGCTGCCGCCCACCGACTCACAGAGACCGCGCACGCACTGCGCCGAGTCGGTGCACGGCTGGCCCGGCTGGGTGCACCCGATGCCGTCGTCGATGGCGCCGTTGCAGTCGTCGTCGAGCCCGTTGCACACCTCGCCGGTCGGCATGCACGGCGGCACGTAGGAGAGCGCGTCGCTGATGAGCGCGCCGTACGCGGCGACCCGCACGAAGACGGACAGCGAGACCCGGC
>CAYZQM010000194.1:226-5361 GCA_964480175.1 uncultured Sandaracinaceae bacterium | reverse complement strand
TCGCGTCCGAAGCCGAAGCTGGTGATGCCGGTGACGCGGCCGCTCGAGTCGAACATCGGCCCGCCCGAGTCGCCCTGGCAGGTCCAGCTGCTGCCGTCGGCGCTGATTTGGCGCATGCCGACCATGTCGACCGCCATCGACGCGCGGTACTTCACGCCGGCCGAGTCGGGGTTGGTGGTGCTGGTGCGACCGAAGCCGACGACCGTGACGCCTTCTCCCCGGCTCGGTCCGCTCGTCGCCACCATGCGCGGGGTGATGTCGATCCGATCGCTGAGCAGGAGCACCGCGATGTCGCTCCCGTTCGAGACGTCGCTGTCGATGTCGCTGCCGGGCGTGGTGCGCACCTCGCGCACGTAGTGCACCTCGCTGATGCCGCCCGCGCTGTCGATGTCGTGGCCGACGATCACGTAGAACGCGCTGGCCGGCACGATGCGGTGCCCGGTCGCGGTCTCCTCGAACACGCAGTGCTTGGCGGTGAGGATCGCGTACGGTCCGATGACGGTGCCGGTGCAGAGGCCGCCCGCGGTGTCGCCGGTCAACCAGTAGAGCGCGACGACCTCGGGGTAGCCGGTCTCACGCGCGCCGTTGATGATCGACTCGCTCGCGCCTGCGACATCCGTCGGGTCGGGCGACGCAGCACACGCGGCGAGCGCGCTGGTGAGGGCGAAGAGGACGGCGAGACGGACCGAGCGCATGGGGCCTCCGAGAAGCGAAAGGTGGCCGAGGGTACGCGCGTCGGAGGCGAAAGGCGACGGTGCTACTCGTCCGCTTCCATCGCGGCCCGCATCATCCGCAGGCCCTTGGTGTGGATGCGGCACGCCCACGAGCGGCTGATGCCGAGCTGCGCCCCGATGTCGTCGAGGCTGCGCTCTTCGAAGTACATGCCCGTGACGACGATGCGCTCGCGCTCGGGCAGCGCGGCGAGCGCCTTGCGCACCCGCTCGCTCGACTCCTTGGAGATGACGTGCTCGTCGGCGGGCCCGCCCTGCGACGCCTCGTCCTGACCGACCGCGGCGATGACCACGCTCGCGGTGATCTTGCCCAACAGATCGTCGATCTGCGCGACGGTCTTCTGCGGGGTCGTGCTGTCACCGGCAGCCACTGCGGCCGCGCGCTCCTCACCGGCTTCTTCGAGGGCCCAGTCCGCGGCCTCGGCGCTCTTGCGCAGCATGTGCACGTGGCGCGGCAGGTACGCCATCTTGCGCACGCCATCGATCACGGCGCCCCGCACCCGGTAGTAGGCGAACGTGTTGAACTGCACGCCGCGCGTCGGGTCGAAGCGGCCGTGAGGCCTTGGAACCCGAACGCGACCAAGTCGGACAGCTCGATGGAGCGGAGATCGAACTCGTTCTTCACGCGCACGGCGATGTTGCGAACGAACGGCTCGAACTCCTTCGCGAGCGCCTTGGCGTCCTGTTCCACGGCCGCGGAAGTACCACGGCGCGGCGCGCGCCGTCGAGACCCTGGGGCGGTCAGAGGCGGGCGTGGGGGATCGCGAGGACGTCGTCGATCTGGCGGGTGCCGCACGCGAGCATCACCAGCCGATCGAGGCCGAGCGCGTTGCCTCCGCTCGGCGGGATTCCGTCTTCGAGCGCCGCGAGGAAGCGCTCGTCGATGGGATAGACCGGCAAGCCTGCGCTGCGCCGCGCCTCCTGATCGCGGAGCAGCCGACGCCGCTGTTCGACGGGGTCGGTGAGCTCGCCGAACGCGTTGCACAGCTCCATGCCGTCGATGAAGAGCTCGGCGCGCTCGGCGAAGCGCGCGTCGTCGGGGCAGAGGCGCGCGAGCGACGCCATCGACGCCGGCCAGCGGGTGAGAAAGACCGGTCGCTCTCGCCCGAGCTCGGGCTCGATGGTCTCGACGATGATCCGGAAGAAGCGCTCCTCGTCGGGCAGCACGTCGAAGACGTCGAGCCCCGCGATGTCGCGGAAGGCGTCGGCGACCGAGATGCGATCGAAGCGCTCCGGCAGCGCGATGGGGCCCCGCTCCCCCTCGATGTCGGTGCGCCCGACCGCCGCGAGCGCCGCGCGCACGATGGCCTCGGTGTCCTCGAGCACCGAGTCGAGCTCGCCCGGCGATCGATACCACTCGAGCATGGTGAACTCGGGCTGGTGCCGCGCGCCGAGCTCGCCGCGCCGGAAGCACTTGCCGATCTGGTAGATGTCGCCGAGCCCCGTCGAGAGCAGGCGCTTCATCTGGTACTCGGGGCTGGTGATGAGGTAGCCGCGCTCGACCGCCATCGCGTCGAGGTGCAGATCGAGCCCCGGGCTGGGCACGATGAGCGGCGTCTCGACCTCGAGCAGCGCGCGCTCCGCGAGCACGTCGCGGATCTCCGAGAGGATGTCCGCGCGCTTGCGCAAGAAGCCCAGCCGGCGTCGCTCCTTGTCCGTGAACCACGCGTGATCACTGCCGGGCGAGGGGAACGCGCGCGCGGCGCGCGCCAGGCGCTCCACGGCGAGCAGCTCGATCGCGGCGCCGTTCCAGCGTCCCTCGAGCCGCACCACATCGCCGCGAACCACATCGCCGCGCGCCATCTCGCCGAGCGCACCGCTGAGCCAGACGGCGCCCGTGCGGTCTTCGAGCAGCGCGCGTCCCTCCTCGACGTGCACCACCCTTCCCTCGAGCGCGACGAGCCCGGGCGCCAGCGCCGCGAGCTCACCGATTCGAAACAGGACGGTTGGCCCCCAGATGGAGACCACGTGCCCTCACTTCTTGACGCGCTCGACGTACTCGCCGGTGCGGGTGTCGACCTTCAGCACGTCGCCCTCGTTCACGAAGAGGGGCACCTGCACGGTCGCGCCGGTGTCCATCTTGGCGGGCTTCAGCGTGTTGGTGCTGGTGTCGCCCTTGAAGCCGGGGTCCGTCTCGATGACCTTGAGCTCCACGAAGGTGGGCGGGGTCACGCCGATCGGCTTCTCGTTCCAGAAGAGCACGTCGACCATCGTCCCGTCCTGCAGGAAGAAGCGGGTGTCACCCAGCTGCTCCGCGCCCAGGTAGAGCTGGTCGTAGGTCTTGGTGTCCATGAAGACGTACTTGTCGCCTTCGGGGTAGAGGAACTGCTGCTGGCGCTCCTCGGTGTCCGCGGGCGCGAGCGACTCGTTCGACTTGAAGGTCCGCTCGATCACGTTGCCGGTGAGCAGGTTGCGCAGCTTGGTGCGCGTGAACGCCTGCCCCTTGCCCGGCTTCACGAACTGGAAGTCGATGACGGTGAAGGGCGCGCCGTCGATGAGGAGCTTCGTGTTCTTGCGGATCTCGGTGATGTCGTACATGCGCGGCTCCGAAAAGGGCCGCTGCTCTAGCTCAGCACCGAAGCCATCGCCAGCACGAACGCCCGATCACTCACGGGGATCGAAAGACCTGGATCCCGTAGGGGCCGGAGCCTCGGAACGCGCGCACCGTCACCGCGAAGGGCCCGGTCCAGCGCGGACAGATCACCGCGTCGCGGCCCAGCACCGGCAGGTTGTCCGTCGCGTCGTCCTCGGCCACCTCGTTGCCGTTCTCGTCGCGCAGGACGAGATCGAGAGCGGTCAGGGTCTCGCTCCCGACGCCCAAGATTCGGTAGCAGCTCCCCGCCTCGAGGATCGTGCTGAACGACTCCTCTTGCCCCTCGGTCAGCACGCCGTGCTCCAAGAACGAGCTCGGCACCATGTCGTAGGCGAGCGACTGGGCCTGCAGCGCCATGCGGTCCGACACGTCCATCGGCGCAGGCTCCGCGGGGCTGACGGCGGCCGCGTACCCGGACGTCGCAGGGGCGGGCTCGGCGCGCGCCGCGTGTCCGCACCCGATGCACACCATCGAGACCAGCGCGGCCACAGCCGATCGCGCGACGCTCATCGCGGCGACTCTAGCCCCAGCGGGGCACGAACGGCCACCTCCAGGGCGTTCGCTGCTATACAACGCGGAGCGTGGGCGCCAACACCCAGCAACAGCAGCCGGGAACCACCGCATCGCTCGAGGGGATCCCCCGGCTCGACGGCACCTTGGACAACACCAGCGGCCTGGTGCTCGTCTACTCGCGCCTGCACGCGCGGCTGCCCTCGGCGGTGCCCTTGTTGGGCGACGCGATCACGGTCGGCCGCGAGCCCAGCAATGGCCTGAGCATCCCGGAGGCCGCGGTCTCTCGGGTGCACGCCCGCCTCGAGCCCGAGAGCGGCGGCTGGCGCATCGTCGACAACAACTCGACCAACGGCATCTTCGTCCGCGGCGAGCAGGTGCGCTCCGCGATCCTTCGCGATCACGATCTGGTCCGCATCGGTGACTCGATCTTCCGCTACGCCTCGCGCGGGATCATGGGGTACGCGGCGCACCGGGTGGACGGCACCGTGCTGGCGGCC
Source organism: uncultured Sandaracinaceae bacterium (assembly GCA_964480175.1). GTDB lineage: Bacteria > Myxococcota_A > Polyangia > Polyangiales > Sandaracinaceae > CAYZQM01. The sequence goes on along the minus strand of CAYZQM010000194.1, from coordinate 1,027 downwards.
GCGCGGACCGCGAAGCACCAGCTCCGGAGCCCGCTGATCGGTGGGCAGCAGATCGATCAGCTCCTCGATCGCATCGACAAGGTCGCGCGCACCCCGCTGTCCTGCGTGATCCAAGGCGAGAGCGGCACGGGCAAGGAGCTGCTCGCGCGGACGCTGCACGACGCGAGCGAGCGACGCGGCGCGTTCCAAGCGATCAACTGCGCGGCGCTGCCGGCGAACCTGATCGAGAGCGAGCTTTTCGGCTACCGCAAGGGCGCCTTCACCGGCGCGGTGCAGGACAAGCCGGGCCTCGTGCGCGGCGCGCACCTCGGCACGCTCTTCTTGGACGAGATCGGCGACATGCCGCTCGAAGCGCAGGCGAAGCTGCTGCGCGTCCTGCAGGAGAAAGAGCTGCTCCCCGTCGGCGCCACGACGGCCGAGAAGGTCGACGTCCGCGTGGTGTGTGCCACCCACCGCAACCTCGAGGCGTTGGTCGTCGAGGGGAAGTTCCGGGGGGATCTCTTGGCGCGGCTGCGCGAGTTCGCCGTGCGGATCCCTGCGCTTCGAGAGCGCCGCGAGGATCTCTACCCCCTCACCCTTCACTTCCTGAAGAAGAGCGGGCGGCCCGAGACCCACGTCTCGCTCACGTTCATGCTGGGACTGGTCCACTACGACTGGCCCTACAACGTCCGCGAGCTGGAGAGCTGCATCAAGCTCGCGGTCGCGCTCGCCGACGGTGCCGAGCTCGACGCCAAGCACCTGCCCGACACCGTGCAGCGGGTGCTCCGGGAGAACCAGGCGCGGGCCAACGCCGTGGCGCCT
>CAYZQM010000194.1:0-216 GCA_964480175.1 uncultured Sandaracinaceae bacterium | reverse complement strand
GCCTTCGGGGCGCTCGAGCGTGCACGGCCCGCACAGCCACGAGGCGACCTCGGATCCCGGCTTCGCGCCGCCCTCGTCGGAGCACGCCCCGCCCCGCCTCGCGCGCGGCGCCGCGCCGAGCGAGGCCGAGCTCCGCGAGATCCTGGTGCGGCATCGGGGGAACATCGCCGCCGTGGGTCGAGAGCTGGGCAAGGAGCGGATGCAGGTACACCGCTG
>CAYZQM010000193.1:663-13619 GCA_964480175.1 uncultured Sandaracinaceae bacterium | reverse complement strand
CGTACACGTCGCCCGCGCTGCCCACCATCTCGCGCAGCTTCGCCGCACGCACCCCGGCGCGGCGGTTCTTCCGCGAGTAGGGGTTGAGGACGACGGCGACACGCACGAGCCGAGCATATAGCGCCAAGCGCGCAGCCCGCTGCGTTCTCGCACCTCACCACAGAGCCCACTCTGCTCAGGGGCGTGGGCCCCCGCGCGAACCAGCTCAGCAAGACGACGGCCGCCGCCTGCGCACCGCGACGCGCATCCCTCGATCCCCGAGATCGTCCGCCTCGGGAGCAGATCCCGCGAAGCGGCTGAGCAAGACGACCGCAGCTGGCACGACCCAGCTGACACCGCCGACATTGTTCACCCACGACCTCAGTGCGTACGGCCCTGGTACTCGCACCAGCAGGTAAGGGTTCTGGGTCGCCCAACCAACGCCACCCTCCACGCAAGGCGACGCCCATGTCTCGATCCCCGACAGCGTCCGCAGCGGGAGTAGACCCCGCGAAGCGGCTGAGCGAGACAACCGCAGCTGGCAGACCCAGCTGGCACGGCCGCTAAAGTCGAACCCAACGTCCGTGCGCCAAGCCAAAGTGAGCGTGCGAGCAGGTAAGGGTTCTGGGTCGCCCAACCCACGCCACTGCGGCCCTAAGGGGGTGGGGAGCGCGAGGGGCGCGACCGTAGGTCCTGCCCCTCGCACTGCAGAGAAGCTACCGGCCAGTTCGGCAGAACGAGAGAAGAACCAAACACGCGGAGCGAAGACGAGGCCCAGCGGCCCGAGCGAAGCGACCGTAGGTCCTGCCCCTCGCACTGCAGAGAAGCTACCGGCCAGTTCGGCAGAACGAGACACGAGGAGAGGGAGAAGAGAGAGAGATAGAGAAGAGCAGCCGCGCAGCGAAGACGAAGAAGACAGAACCGGGCCAGCGCCCCGAGCAGAAGGCCTAGCGGCCAGAGCCACCGAGTGATAGCGTCGCCGCCCTCCGCGCCAGTTCGGCGCATCGACCAACCGCTAGATCCCTCCGAGATGACCTTCACCGAAGCCGCAGCCGAGATCCTTCGTCTCGTCGGCCGGCCGCTGCACTACAAGAAGATCACGGAGCTCGCGATCGAGCGCAACCTCCTGTCCCACGTGGGCAAGGCGCCGGAGCTCACCATGAGCTCGCGCCTCGCGACCATCGTCAAGAAGGACAACGAGGGTGGGCTCATCAAGGTCAAGCCGGGCGTGTTCGCCCTGCGCTCGTTCTCCAAGGCCGCGCTCGCGCTGGCCGATGAGGCGGACGAGGTGGACCTCTCGCAGCTCCCTCCGCCCGAGGCCGCGCCGCCGCCGCCGGTCCTCGCCCGACCGGTCGATGGTGAGGGCGAGCCCGCCCGTCGCCTGCCCGGCGCCGATGTGTTCCCCGTCGAGGAGGACGATGACCGTCCGATCCTCGCTGATCTGGATGAGCCCGACGGCAAGGACGCCGACGGTGATGAAGAGGGTCGCAAGGGACGCCGTCGCCGGCGTCGTCGCGGCCGAAAGGATGACGACATGAGCGAAGCAGGCGACGGCGCCCAGCCTCCGCAAGAGGGCGAGGGCGAGCCGAGCGAGGCGCGCGAGAGCAACGGCGAGGGCGAAGGCCGCCGCAGCCGCGATCGGGACCGCGGACGCGATCGGGGACGAGACCGCGGTCGGGATCGCGATCGGGATCGTGACCGGGATCGCGATCGGGACCGGGATCGCGACCGTGATCGGGATGGTGGACGACGCTTCGGCCGCGATGGGCAGCGCATGCCCGAGGTCGATCTGACCCGCGAGCCGGGTGACGGTGACCTGCTCGGCAAGGATCTCGCGGACGCTTGCTACCACGTGCTCTCGCAGTCGGCCGACGCCGCCGCGGTCACGTACGCGGACCTCGCGCGCCTCTTGGTGCAGCGCGGTCGCCTGAGCGGTGATCCCGCCGCGCTCGCGCCCACGGTCGCGGCCGCGGTGCGCGCCGACGTCGCGCGCGGCGAGACGGGCCGCATGGCGCGCCCCCGCTTCCGTCACGTCCCCACCCCGAACGGCGCGCCCGGCGTCGGCCTCACGGGCTGGTACTACTCGCGCGACGTCGTGCACCGGGAGCGCGACGCGATGCGCGCGCTCGAGCGCTACGTCGAGGGCGTGCGCCGCAGCTTCCTCCGCAAGCTCGGGGACCTGCCTGCGGGCGGCTTCGCGGAGCTGATCGCGACCTGGCTGAACCACGAGGGCGTCGGCGCGCTGCGCGGCGTGCGGCGTCCCGGCAGCTCGGGCACCGAGATGCACTTCGCGGGCGTGCGTCGCCGCGGCCCGGAGGAAGTGCGCATCGGCATCGTCGTCCTGCGCGGCAACCGCGACGACGGCGGCGCGCCGGTGGGTCGTGAGCGCGTGATCGAGATGCGCGGTTCGGCGCACCACTACGGCAACGCGACCGAGCTGTGGATCGTCACCACGGGCTCCGTGCAGTCCGGTGCGCGAGAAGAGTCGTCGGTGCAGGCCAGCGTCCCGGTCGCGCTCTTCGACGGGCTCTCGCTCGCGCAGAGCATGGAGCAGGCGCGCATCGGCATGACGCCGGTCGCGGTCATGGTGCCGTCGCTCGATCTCGATCTCTTCGATGCCCTGCGCGGCACGGTCGAGCCGCCCGCGCGCGATCGCGAGCGCGAGCAGCGCCCCGATCCCAAGCCGCGCGCCGAGGCCGGCGCGGACGCACCCAAGGACGGCGAAGCCGCCGAGGGCGTCGAGGCCGAGGCGGGCGCCGAGGGCGCGGAGCCCGGCGAGGGCGGCGAGGCGAGCGAGGGCGAAGGTGGCAAGCGCCGCCGTCGTCGTCGGCGTCGACGCGGAGGCCGGGACTCGATGGAGCTGCCCGCAGGGGCGGCCGCCGCCGAGGGCGCCGAGCCGGCCGAGGCCGCCGAGGGCGAGGACGACGAGGGCGACGACGACGAGCCGGAGAGCGCAGCGGTCGCTGCGGCCGAGGGGCCCGCGACGGACGAGATCGAGCAGCCGGACGATTCGGAAGAGGACGACGCCGAGCCCGCAGCGGGTGACTCGGAAGACGACGAGTAGCCCGAGCAAGCGCTCGGTCTTTCTCGCGACGCACCTCGCTACTCAACCAGCTTGCTACTGAACATGCATTCCGTGCTAGCGTCCGCCGCGTGATTGGTCGCCTGCACGGCGTGATCGTGGAGCGAGGGCTCGATGGCTCGGCGGTGCTCGACGTCTCGGGCGTCGGCTACGAGCTCTTCGTACCGCTCGGTAGCTTGGGCAAGCTCCCCGCGGCGCCCGCGCCGGTCACGCTCTTCGTGCACACCCACGTGCGCGAGGACGCCATCACCCTGTTCGGCTTCGCGACGTTGGAGGACCGCGCGGCGTTTCGCGCGCTGCTCGGGGTGTCGTCGATCGGCCCCAAGGTCGCGCTCGCGGTGCTCTCGCAGCTCGACGCGAGCCAGCTCGCGCAAGCGATCGCGCGCCAAGACAAGCACGCGCTCGGTGGCATCTCGGGCGTGGGCAAGAAGCTCGTCGAGCGCCTCCTGCTCGAGCTGAAGGACAAGCTCGGCTTCGTGAGCGCGGGCGCGCCGACGAGCATGACCGCGGGCGGGCCCGTGCCCTCCGCGCTGCCGACCGGTCCGCTCGCGTCCGCCGTGTCCGCGCTGGTGTCGATGGGCTTTCGTCCCGCCGAGGCCGATCGTGCCGTGGCCGCGGTGGCGAAGGACGCCGAGGGCAAGTCGGTGGAGCAGATCCTCCGTGACGCGCTGGCGGCGGTGCGCTGATGGCGGCCCGCAAGAAAGCGGCGCGCTCCGAGCAGGGGCTCGAGAACCTGCTCGATCCCGTCCTCGATGCGCCCTCGACCGAGCTCCATCGCGAGGAGAGCGCCGAGAGCAAGCTCGAGCGCTCGCTGCGTCCCAGTCGCTTCGACGACTTCGTCGGGCAGTCGCGGCTCAAGGAGAACCTCAAGGTCTACGTCGAGGCGGCCAAGGCGCGCACCGAGGCCGGTGAGCGCGGCGCGCTGGATCACGTCCTCTTCTTCGGGCCGCCTGGCTTGGGCAAGACCACGCTCGCGCACATCCTCGCCGCCGAGCTCGGGGTGCACCTGCACATCGCGCACGGACCGGCGATCGAGCACAAGGGCCAGCTCGCCGCGCTGCTCACGAAGCTCGGCGAGCGCGACGTGCTCTTCATCGACGAGATCCACCGCCTCTCCGCGGTCGTCGAAGAGAACCTCTACACCGCGATGGAGGACTTTCGGATCGACGTGGTGCACGGCGATGGGCCGATGGCGAGCACGCTCTCGATCCCCATCCATCCGTTCACGCTCGTCGGCGCGACCACGCGCACGGGCTTGCTCACCGGCCCATTGCTCTCGCGCTTCGGCATCGAGGCGCGCCTCGACTACTACGATCCCAGCGAGCTGTCGCAGATCGTGCATCGCAGCGCGGGCATCCTGGGGATCGCGGTCGACGATCCCGCGGCGGCCGAGCTGGCGCGTCGCGCGCGCGGCACCCCGCGCATCGCCAACCGCTTGCTCAGCCGCGCACGCGACTTCGCGCAGGTGCTCGGCGACGGCAAGCTCGACGCGAGCACCACCAAGCAAGCGCTCGAGCGGCTCGAGATCGACGAGGCGGGGCTCGACGTGATGAGCCGGCGCTTCCTTCGCGCGATCATCGAGCTCTACAACGGCGGGCCCGTCGGCATCGAGGCGCTGGCAGCGACCTTGAGCGAGCCGCGCGACACCCTCGAGGACGTCGTCGAGCCCTATCTCCTGCAGCACGGCTTCGTCGCCCGCACCGCGCGCGGTCGGGTGGTGACCGAGCGCGCGTTCACCCACCTCGGGATGGTCCGCAAGAGCTCGCAGGGCTCGCTCTTCTGAGCTGAGTCGCATCGGTGCGCGACCGGGGCCGCGGGTGGTAGCGTCTGCCTCGTGAGTAGATCGAACGGGCGATCGGCGCGTCAGGGGCCCGGGCTCATGTGGCTCCGTCCAAGCTCGCTCACCGTCCTGCTCGCGTCGCTCGCGCTCACGGCGTGTGGCGCGCCGACCGCGATGACGCGCTCTTCGGTCGCGTCCGCGCCTCGCCCGCTCTACCTCGACGAAGGCGCGCGAGAGGCCGAGCCACCACCCGAAGCGCCCACCGTCGTCGAGGAGGCGTACGAGGAGAGCTACGACGAGGAGGAGGCGGACTTCGCGGCGGGCGCCGCCGCTGCGCCGACGCGCTCCGAGGTAGAAGAGCGCGCGCCGTCGGCGGACTCGATGCGGGTCGCGGTCGAGAGCACGGGCACCGCGTCCAGCGGCGGGGGAGGCGGCAGCGGCGGGGGGTACGTTCCGCCGCCGAACCTCGGCTGGTCGGTGCCAGTCGAGCCCTTGCCCTGGGTGCCGCTCGATCCTGCGCCCGTCCCTGCGCGCGCGCGCCGCATGCTGCTCGCGACGATGGAGCTGCCGCCGGGGCGCACGGTGTTCCCGCCGGTGTCGGCCTGTCAGGACGTGCTGGTCTACGTGCAGGAAGGCGCGCTCGAGGCGGTCGGCACCGGGGTCGGCACGACCGACGCGCCGGCGACCCTCTATCCCGGCGACGCCGCCCGCTTCGGGCCCGAGGGCGATGGGCGACTCACCAACCGCAGTGGCGGCCCGGCGACGGCGCTGGTGGTCATCGCGCGCGCCGCCGACGCTGGCGCGCCGCTCTACACCGCGCCGGTCGATGCAGGTCTCTGCGAGCTCGCGCTCGCGAGCGATCCGGTGGTGCGTCCGCTCCGGCTCGCGTCGACGGCGACGACCACGCCGATCACGTTCGCTGGGCTCGAGGTCCGCATCCTCTTGGATCTGGAGAGCACCGCGTCGGCGCACGCGGGCCTGACGGTGCTGAGCGGCGAGCGCACCGTCGGCGTCGAGCGCCACACCCACGACGACGCGGACGAGGTGCTCTACGTCGAGTCCGGCGAAGGCACGATGATCGTGGGCAGCGAGCGCGTCGCCGTGCGCGCGGGCGCGGTGGTGTACGTGCCCCGCGGGGTGCCCCACAGCTTCGAGCCGGCGGGGACCGAGCCGCTGCGGGCTCTGCAGCTCTATGCCCCGTCCGGACCCGAGCAGCGCTTTCGCGGTCTCACGCCCTGAGTGTGGTCGGGACTTTTTGCTACAGACCTGTGAGATTGCTCTTGCCGAACGTCAGCAGACTCGGCGACTGTCTCATTGGTGAGCGTTGCGGTGCAGGAGCGTGATCGGGTCGAGGTCGCCTGGCGGGGCGACCAGATCCTCGAGGTGACGCTGGTGGGCCACCAAGGCGAGCGGACGATCACGCACATGCGCGACGAGCTGCGCCAACACATCGCGCGGCGCGCCCCTGCGTTCGTCCTCTTCGATGCCAGTCGGATCACGGGCTTCTCGCCCGACGTGCGCGGCCCCGGTGTCGAGGCGCTGCGGCACATCGTCGGCTGCCGAGCGCGAGCGGTCGCCGTCGTCACCCTCTCGCCTGTGCGGATGATGGCGATGGCCATCTCGTTCGCGGCTGGGCTTCGCCTGGAGATGTTCGCTACCCGCGCGGAAGCCGAGCGCCGCATCGCCGAGTCGTGAGCGAGGCGCGCGGCCTCGCTCAGCGGATCGGCTGCATCCAGCCGAAGCCGTGGGCCCGCACCGTGTTGATGTGCAAGCCGTCGCAGCCCTCACGCTTCGTGCACTCGCCGCAGCGCAGCGACTTCACCCGGTAGTGATCGAGGATGTAGCGGCGCGCGTAGCGGAAGATCTCCAGCTCGCCGGTGGGCTTGGCCATCGTGGTGTCGAACGTCTCCGGCGCGCGCACCGGCGGGGCTTGCGTCACGCACGTCGGCAAGCCCGCGATCGCGGTGTGCTCGCCGCCGGGCTTGCTGCGGAACGCGGCGATGAACGCGGGGACGTCGACGTCGTGATCGCCGGCCTCGGTGAGCCGCTCGTACGTCGGCTGCACCAAGCGCAGGCGCGGGCTCACCTGCTCGAGCGCGGCGATCCACGGCGCCATCGCCTGCGTCAGCACCACCTCGACGGCGAAGTCCGCATCGAGCGCGAGCAGCGCGTCCGCGTCGATCGGGCGGTGCGCCGTCGCGCGAACCAGCTTCGCGTGCTCGATGTGCACGGCGCCGTCCTGCACGTCGCTCGAGGTGAGCGACCACGACGGCAGGTCGAGCTCGAGCTCCCGCGCGTCGGGCACCTTGTCGAGCTCGCGGGCGGCGGCCTCGAGATCCTGCGCGCGGATCTGCACCCGCTCGATGCCCGCGACCAGCTGCTCGAAGGTGCGCTTGGGCAAGCCCGCCGCGCCGCCGATCACCGGCAGTGAGCGCTTCGCCGGTACGCCCTCGGGCTCGAGCGCGCCCGGTCCGTTCACCGCGACGTTGGCCTCCGCCGCTTCCTGACGCGCGCGCCGCGCCGAGGCCGGATCGCCTCCGAACACGGCGGGCAGCGCGACCTCCCAGTCGGCGTCCAAGGTGACGCGCGAGAACGAGCGCGCCGTGTGCGAGGTCTGCACGCCCTCGAGCGTGTCGCAGAGGCGCTGGAGGTAGCAGTACTTGCAGCGGCCGGGCTCGCGGCACTCGAGCGGCGTGCCGCGCTCGAGCTGCTTGGTGAACTCTTCTTTCCTGCCCCGCACCTCGTCGTTGAGCTTGTAGGGATCCTGGATGAGGTGCTCGAAGCCCTCGAGGTGCGCGGGCGGAAAGCGGTTCATCCACATGTGCACGTCGGGGCGCTTGCTGAACTCGAGCGCGGCGCGGACGTACGACGCGTGCGCGTCGAGATCGTAGAAGAGCGTGTCGCGGCCCTCGGTGAACGCGCGCCCGAAGGGCACGACCTGCAGGACGTCGAACTCGCGCACGCCCTCCGCGTAGAGGCCCTCGAGCATGTCGGGGAGCGTCTTGATGTTCCCCCGCATGATCACGATGTCGACGTTGATGATCGGGCGGCCATCCGCGAGCGCGGCGCGCAGGCCCTCCATCTCTTCTTCGTACGCGCCCTTCACGCCGACGAGCGCGTCGTGGATGCGCGCGTTGGGTCCGTGGATGGAGAACGTGATCTCCTGCAGGCCCGCGCTCAGGCACTTGTCGAGGAACTCGGGGTAGCGAAAGAGGCGCCCGTTGGTGACCGTCTGGATCCGGCGGTAGCCCGCGAGCCGACCGAGCTTGATGAAGTCGACGTAGCGCGGATGGATGGTGGGCTCGCCGCCCGAGAGGATGAGCCGCGAGGCGCCCTTGCGGCGGCCATCGAGGATCTGCCTCTTCACGTCCTCGGCGTCGCGCATCTCGCCGTCGTGGGTCTGCGAGTCGAGGCAGAAGATGCAGCGGTTGTTGCACTCGTACGTGAGGCGGACCCAGTTCCGCTTCTCGTGGGCCGCCTCTTCGTGCTCGCCGATCTTGTCGCTCGACTCGCCCTTGCTCGAGGCGATGCCATCCGCGTGGACTTCTTCGGTGAGCATCGGCGCCGAGTGTACCACCTCGCCGGACCGCTCGGGCCGATCGAGGCCCCTGCGCTCGACAGGTGCATCGCCGCCCGCTCGGTGGCATCCTCACGGCTTCGTCCGGGGACAGGCGTCTGCCGTCCGGCTCTTCGTGAGGAACCATGCGATTCACCCTCTTGGCCTGTGCCTTCTTGATCTTTTCCATGCCCGCCTGCGAGGAGCGCCGATCGCGCATCGACGGCGGCGTCCCCGGCGGTGACACCGGCACCCCGAGCGCGTGCACGCCGGGCGCGGCCGCGTACTGCACCGGCAACACCGAGGTGCTGTGCAACCCCGACGGGACGGAAGGGGCGCGCCGCGACTGCGCGACGGGAGGCGGCGTCTGCGCGCCCGGCCTCGGCTGCCGCGCGTGCGTGCCCGGTCGCCGCACCTGCTCGGGGAACGACGCGGTGCTGTGCAGCGACGACGGCACCGGCTCGACGGTGGTCGACACCTGCGATCCCACCCTCGGCGAGACCTGCAATCCCCTCTCCGGCTTCTGCGCGTCGCCCTGTGAAGAGGCCGCGGCCAGCAACTCGTACATCGGCTGCGAGTACTGGCCCACGCCCACGATCAACATGGCGCTCTCGCGCGACGACTTCGTGTTCGCGGTCGTCGTCTCGAACCCGCAGAGCGCGCCCGCGACGGTCACGATCACCCGCGGAGGCGCGGACGTGACGAGCCGCATCGTCGCGCCGGGGACGACCGAGGCGATCAGCCTCCCGTGGGTGCCGGGCCTTCAGCCGACCGCGGGCATGGAGGGCTCCTCGCTGGTCCGCGGCGGCGCCTACCGCCTGCGCTCGACGCTGCCGGTCACCGTCTACCAGTTCAACCCGCTGGAGTTCCGCATCGCGCGCGACTGCGCGGACGAGACGACGATCGACGGGCAGTGCTTCTCGTTCACCAACGACGCGTCGCTGCTCCTGCCGACCCACGTGCTGACGGGCAACTACCTGGTCACCGCGTACCCGAGCTCGTTCATTCGCATCACGACCGAGGACTTCTTCGGGACGACGACGAACTTCATCCGCTCGCCGGGCTACGTGAGCATCGTCGGCGCCGACCCCGCGGGGAGCTCGGTCGCGATCACCTTCTCCGCGCCCGTCCTCGCGTCGACCGACGGCGGCATCCGCGCGTTCGGCGCGGGCGAGACCGGCAACTTCACGCTCGGTGAGGGTGACGTGCTGCAGCTGCTCTCGGCCTTCCCCGCGAGCTGTACCCCGCGCAACACCGACGTCGTCCCGGACGTGTTCGGCGAAACCACGTACGACTACTGCGACGCGACCGGCTTCGATCTCACGGGCACCGAGATTCGCTCGGAGGGACGTCTCGCGGTCCTCAGCGGTCACAACTGCACGTTCGTGCCCACGAACCGCTGGGCGTGCGATCACCTCGAGGAGGCGATGTTCCCGCTGGAGTCGTGGGGCAGCGAGGCGATCTTGTCGGTGACCCAGCCCATCGCGAGCGAGCCGAACGTGGTCCGCATCCTGTCGAGCCACGACGCCAACGCGATCACCTTCGACCCGCCCTCGGCGCACGCGCCGGTCACCCTCGATCGCGGTGACTTCATCGAGTTCGAGTCGACGACCAGCTTCCGCGTCGCGGGCACCGACGCGTTCTCGGTGGCGCAGTACCTCGTCGGCCAGAACTATGCGGGCATCACCTCGACGGGCACCGAGGTGGGCGACCCGTCGCTCTCGCTCGCGATCCCCACCGAGCAGTTCCGCACGAGCTACGCGTTCCTCGCTCCGAGCACGTACACCCGCAGCTACGTGAACGTGACCGCGCCGACGGGCGCGACCGTCACCCTCGACGGCTCGCCCGTCACCGGCTTCACCCCCGTGGGCGGCACCGGCTTCGGCGTGGCGCGGGTGATGATCCCGGGCGGCTCGCACAACATCACCGGCAGCGCCGAGTTCGGAATCGTGGTCTACGGCTTCGGCGAGTACACCAGCTACATGTACCCGGGCGGCCTCGATCTCGAGGCGATCGACGTCCCGTTCTGAGGCGCGACGATCAGCGAAGGTCGAGCGCTCCCACGAGCTCGGCGAGCGCTCGCTCCAGCGCTTCGTGATCCTCCAAGATCGCGAAGTGTCCGCTGGGCACGGTCACCATCGAGACGTTCGCGGCGCCTTCCGCGTAGCTTCGCGCAGGCGCGATCGGCGTCATGCGGTCGCGCTCTCCGTGGAAGACGAGCGTCGGTAGCGACGCAGGCACGGCGTCGTACTCGACGCCCGAGATGAGCGCGAAGGCGACGACGTTGGGGTGGGCCTCCGCCAGCTCGGGCGCGATGCGGCTGAGGGCGAGCGAGCCGGCCGAGAGCCCAGCGATGATGAGCGGGCGCTCGTCGAGCTCCGAGAGCAGCGCGTCCAAGATCGCGCGCCCCCGGCGGCTGGCCCACAGGCCGCTCGAGCCCATCGCTGGGCAGTGGGTGGTGATGCCCTGATCGCGCACCGCGATCGCGACCTGCCAGCACAGGAGCGAGAAGGATCCGCCCGAGCCGTGCAGAAAGACCAACGTCGTGTCGCGCGCGCTGCCTCGGCCGTCGATCACGTGGTCGTCGAACGCGTCCGGGCGCTGCATCCCGAGAAACGTCGGCAGGATGGCCGTGCCCATGACGACGCCGTCCGTGCGCATGCGGGGGTAGTGCTCGGTCAGCACCGCGCTGAGACCGCCGAGCTCGTGGCCTGCGAGCGGGATGCTCAGCAGGCGCGCGCCGAGCACCGCTGCGTCGCCCTCCTCGAACATCCGCGTGAGCACCCGACCGCGCTCGCCCGAGGGACCGAGCGTCGGGGCCGCGCCCTCGCCGTGCTGACCCACCCGATGGCTCGCGATCGTGATGAACAGCACGAGGCCGAGCGTGCCGGGCCCGACGAAGCGTCGCGCCTCGCTCGCGGTCGTCGGCCAGCGCTGCGGCGGGCCCAGCCACATGCCCCAGCCGATCGCCGCCACGCAGAGCGCGTAGCCCCAGCCGCTCCACGACAGCACGTCGGGCACGACGATCATCACGAGCCCAGCGACCAGGAGCGGCAGCGGCGACAGCATCCGTGTCAGTGCAGTGAGCGATCGAAGTTCGCGCGGCGCGCGGGTTTCTCCAGGCACCCGAGAGCATGGACCGTGGCGGTCCATCGGGGCACGCCGCGAAGACGGCGCGGGCCCATGGAGCGTATCCTGGCGCGCGTGGATCCTGCGGCCGACACGCTGTGCGATCGAGATCGCCTCGAGGCGTTCGCCCGTACCCTCGCACCGAGGGACGCCGAGCTCGCGGTGTCCGCGACGCTGCGGCCAGAGACGCTCTCGGCGAGCAGCCCCGCGGCGACGGGACGCACGCCGAGCTTGCCGCGCATGGACGTGGCGTCGGTGGGCGAGGTGAAGGGGGACAACGAACTGGAGCTCCACCGGGTCCTCGGTGAAGGCGGGATGGGCGTCGTGTGGTTGGGCAAGCAGCGCTCGCTTTCCCGCGAGGTGGCGGTGAAGGGGCTCAAGGGCACGCCGAGCACCGAGAGTGCGCGTGCGTTGGTGGACGAGGCGCGCACGACCGGTGCGCTCGAACATCCGAGCGTCGTTCCGGTTCACGCGCTCGGACTCGCGAGCGGCGGGGCTCCGCTCCTCGTGATGAAGCGCGTCGAAGGTGCGACGCTCGAGGCCCTCCGCGCAGAGCCCGACCACCCCGCGTGGCCCGCGCTCTGCCGGCGCCACGGGGACCGAATCGGCTCGTTCGTGGCGATCCTCTCGCGCGTCGCGGATGCGTTGGAGTTCGCGCATGCGAAGGGGTTCGTTCACCGCGACGTCAAGCCGGAGAACGTGATGGTGGGCCCCTTCGGCGAGGTCTACTTGCTCGACTGGGGCGTGGCCCTGGATGTCCGCGCGCTGACCGATGCCGACCGGCGCGCGACGAGCATCGTGGGCACCCCCACGTTCATGGCCCCCGAGCTCGCGGTCGGCGCGCTCGATCGGGTGGGTCCCCACACCGACGTCTACCTGCTCGGCTCGACGCTGTACACGCTCTTGACTGGGCGTCCTCGCCACGACGGCTCGACGCTCTACGCGGTCCTCGTGGCCGCGCTCGAGTCCGCCCCGCCTACGTTCGACGACGCGATACCGGCGGAGCTCGCGACGCTCGTTCTGCATGCGACGTCGCCTGATCCGAGCGCGCGACCGAGCAGCGCGGCGGCCTTTCGCGAAGCGCTCGCGGAGTTCGCCCGGCACAGGAACTCCTTGGACCTCGCCGAGCGCGCGACCGCCGAGCTCGACGCGCTCGCGGTGGATACCCCCGATCGATTCATGCGCCTGCTCGAGGGGCGGTTCGCGTTTCGGCGCGCGCTCGAGGAGTGGCCCGGGAACGACGTCGCCGCGAGCGGCCTCGCCCGCACCTCGCGCGCCCTCGCGCTCGCGGAGATCGATCGCAACAGCCCCGACGCCGCGCAGGCTTTTGCGAGCGAGCTCTCGGTCCCGGACCCGGAGCTCGAGTCGAAGATCGATGCGCTCCGCGCGCGGCTGCGTGACGCTGCGCGATTGGAGGCGGCAGCCCTCGA
>CAYZQM010000193.1:0-653 GCA_964480175.1 uncultured Sandaracinaceae bacterium | reverse complement strand
GCCGGAGCGCGGCTGATCTTGGGCGGCGTCCTGATGGCCACCGGCCTCGCCATCGGGCTGGCCACGCCGTACTTCGAGGCGCCCGGCGAGCGGGCGCTCGCGCTCGTGTCGCTCGCGGTGAACGCCGGCTTCGTCGCCGTGATCGGTCTCGTCGTGTACGTCGCGCGCGGGCAGCTGCTGGCCAACCGCGCGACCCGCCACACCATGCTGGCGGTCTTTCTGGGGGCCCTCTTCTTGGTGGTCGCCGAGGCCGCGGCCGTGCTGCTGGGGACGCCCGAGCTGGACGCGGCGATCGGCGCGAACCTCACCCTCGCAGCGGTCCTCGCCGGCGCGTCGCTCTCGGTCGGCGCTCCGACCCTCATCGCGGCCATCGTGATCTTGACGGGCACCGCGTCGATGGCCGCCGCACCGTCGCACGCGACGGCGCTACAGCAGGCGACGTTCGTGGTCGCGCTCGGCTCGTTCGTCGCGAGCGCGTACGCGGCGCGGCGCGCGCGACGTTGAGGTCGACGCGTACGAGCGCGTCAGGGCCGCTCGTACGCGCCCAGATCGGGGGCCCCGCTGCGCGGCGCGCCATCCGCGTCGGTGGGGCACTCGGGGATCGAGACCCCCTGATCGATCGCGTCCGTGGCGCTCTCGGTGAGGTGCGCATC
>CAYZQM010000192.1:0-13632 GCA_964480175.1 uncultured Sandaracinaceae bacterium | reverse complement strand
GAAGAAGGGCTGGGCGCTCGCGTAGTCACGCAAGGTCGGCTGGTCGACGAGCTCGGCGAGCGCGGCGCCGCCGACCAGGCCGCCGAGCGTGACCACCCGCGCGATGCGCCCTTCGCTCGCGAGCCCGAGGAGGTCGTGCTCCACGAGAAAGTGGGTGACGTGACAACCCATCGAGTGGCAGACGATGGCGACGTGGCTCGCGCCCGAGCGCTCGAGCCGGTGCCGCACGAACATCGCGACGATGAGCGCATAGCGGTGCAAGGCCTCTTCGGTGTCCGCGGCCAGCGCCTCGATCTGTGCGATCTGCGCGGGCGTGAGCCAGTCCGCGGGATGCCCGCCGTAGTAATCGACCGACACGAGCTGATCGATCGCGTCCGGGGTCACGCGACCGTCGGGGAGACCGGGCGCGAACCGCCGCAGCGTGGTCTCGAGCTCCCGCTCCTCGATCGCCTCTCCGTACGTTCGGTCTTCGATCGCGCCGCCGCTGCTCACCGAGAGCCCATGCAACGCGAGCGTGAACGTCGTGCTGGGATCGAACGCAGGGAGCGCGTCCCGCTCGAGCACGCCCCCGCAGTCGACCGGGCATCGCTCGAGGTCTTCGCACGCGCCGCACGTACCGTCGCCGCACGCCGCCCAGCGTCCGGGATCTCGATCGGGGCCCAGGCAGAGACCCGCGATGCACGTCCCGCCGATGCAGTCGCCTGGTCCCGTGCAGCTGTAGTCCGCGGGGGACGAGCCACACGCACCGGTGTCCGCTCCAGCGTCGACGCCGGCGTCCTCGGGGGTGTCGCGGTCATCCGCATCCCGCACCGCGGCCGCGTCAGTCGTGGCGGCACCCACGTCGATCGGACCCGCTGCATCGGGCTCCAGGGGACCCTCCTCACAGCCCGACGTCACCGACAGCGAGAGCGAGAGCGCGAAAGCAACCGCACGCTTGGTCATGGGCGTGGGTAGCCCGGCGGGCTTCGCCCACCTAGGAGCGATCGCACGAGGGCAATAAACGAATAGCTGAGTAGCTGAGTGTTCTCAGTAGTTTGTGAGATTCATCCGCGCCGACGACGGAGGCGTCCCCAGCACGCGACCACCCCGGCCAACACCCACCAGCCGGCACCGCCGCGGTGCGCCCTACAGCCGCACCCGCTGCTCGGCGTGGGCTCGGTGCCGCCGTCCCGCCCAGCGTCGATCGCGCCGCCCGCATCGAGGCCGACCCCGACGTCTCCGACCACGCTCGCGTCGACTCCGCCTCCGTCTGCGCCGCCCGCGTCGCTCGTGCCCGCGTCGGTCGGCGGCGGGCCGCTGCCGAACTCGTACGCGCCTCGATCGATCGCGCCGACGACCGGGCGATCGACACCGCCGACACCGTGGGCCGGCGAGCTCGCTGGGCGATCGAGCGGGCGAGGGAAGAGGTGTGCTCCGAACGGCAGCGGTGGCGCGAGCGCGCTGTCGATGAGCGGGCTGCCCTCGAGAGGACGAACGTCGAGCGACGCCAGCGTCAGATCGGTCAGGCCTGGGTCCGTGCCCATCACCGTGTCGGTCCACTCGCTCGGCACGTTGGTCGATCCGTTCGGAACCCAGTTGTGCCCACCTGCGATCGCGCGCCCCGAGGTCCAGTCGGCCTCGACCTCGCGCAGCAGGTTCACCGCCCCACCGCCGCGCGCCACGAAGACGTTGCCGTGCATCTCGACGCTCTCGAGCCCATCGAAGAGCCGGAACACCGCGGACGCCGACGGCGCGACCACCACGGTGTTGAACGCGAAGCGGTAGCGACCGAGGCTCTGTCCGGTGCCGTCGCCGCCGAAGCGCACGACCGCGAACGTCTCGTTACTACCGCGCTTGACGAGCACGTTGCCCACGACATCGGAGTCTTCGCGCGCGGTGTCCTCCTCGGTGCCGCCGGCCGGGTCCGGTCCGATGAGCTCGAGCTCGTGGTAGTAGGCGCCCTCGATCCAATTGAAGTAGATCTCGTTGCGCTCGGCGCGCGATTTCACGTTGTTGCCGCCGTTGGCGTCGTGGATCCAACAGAACTGCATGCGGAACGTCGAGCCGGGGTACGTGTCCTCGTCGGTCGCCATGTAGATCTGGTGGTCCTGGGTGCCACCGCCGCAGTGATGGACCTCGACGCGCTCGAGGAGGATCGACCCCGAGTCGTCGTCCGCGCCGAGGATTCCCTGGCGCGGACAGTCGTGCACGACGCTGTCGCGGATCGTGATGTCGTCGGCGTGGTGGAAGAAACAGCGGGACGTCCCGCCGCTGAGATCGAGGTTCTCGAAGACGTAGTGGTTGCCCGCGGCTTCGATCGTGTTGGTGCCGCCCGCGATGCGCGGTCGACCACCGACGCCGCGGACGACGATCGGCGCGGCCGCGCTCCCCGCGTCGTCGAAGCGATGCCCGCCCGCGTAGTCGATGCCGCCCTCGATCTCCACGACGTCGCCCGGCGCCAGCGTCGGCAGCTCGCTCAGCTGGCGATGATCCGCCGAGGCGCTCGTGCCGACCCGGTAGGTCTCGGCGCGCGCATCCAGCGGCGAGAGGAGCGATGCGGCGAGCGCGGAGAGCGCGAGGAGGCGTGCTTGCATCCCGCGATGCTAACCCCACGGCTCAACTGTGTTGAGCCGTCGGTGTTCCTCTTCTCCGGGGTTCGTCTTGCCGAACCCCAGAAGGGCGAAGTGAATTCGGACTGAGCCTCCCCCACACGGTAACCCCGCCGCTCGCTCGGTCGGATCGACCGAGCTGAGCTCTGGGGTCGAGTCGCCCGCCCCGCCCCGGGACAGAGGACTACTCGTCGTCGCGCTCGGGCTCGCGGAACGTGAGCTCGCCCCGATCGCGGATGGTCACGTCGACCACGACACGATCCTCGTCGAGCCGGGCCTCCCAAGTGAAGCCGTCGGCCTCCCCCATCAGCGGCAGGTTGCCGAGCGGCAGCTCGTCGTAGCCGTCGCGCAGCACGACCCAGCGATGATCGTCGACCTCGTCGAGGCAGCTCCGGGCGTCTTCGCGCACCGACACCCCGTCGCGGAGCGTGCGCGTCTCGCCCGGCTCGTACGGGCAGCGCGCCTCGTCGTGCGCGACCGAGTAGCGAACGATGACGCCGAAGATGATCAGCGCGAGCACGGCAGGCAGCGCGCCCAGCACGACGATGATCGGGAGCCACCACGGCGTCTTGCGCTTCGAGGCAGGCACGGGAGCGTTCGAGGCTTCGGCGTCGGTCATGGCTCACCACTGGCGGCGAAAGGCGCGCTCGGCGCGCTCGCGATCGGCAGCCGCGGGTGCAGCGCGGCCGCGCCGATGCGCCCGATCCACGGGGGGAGATCCGCGAGCGCGCGGTCCGCGATCTTCTGGTAGCGCTCGCGCTTCTTCAGCCGAGCGTCGATCGGCGGGAACATCGAGAACACGATGTTGGAGGGCTGGAAGCGATCGGATGGCGTGCGCAGGTGGCGCAGCATCGACGCGAGCGCCGAGGTGGGCGGGGGCATCACGTCGGCAAACGAGGCTCCGTCGAGCAGCCGGGCCGCGAGCCCGAGGCCCAAGAGCAGCCCGCACGCGGCGCTCTCGACGTAGCCCTCGACGCCTGTGATCTGTCCCGCGAGGTGCACACCGGGCAGCGCGCGCAGCGAGAAGTCGTCGTCGAGCACCGCGGGCGCGTTCACGAACGTGTTCCGGTGCACCGAGCCATAGCGGAGGAACTCCGCGTTCTCGAGCCCGGGGATCATCCCGAACACCCGCTTCTGCTCGGGCCACTTCATCCGGGTCTGGAAGCCCACGAGGTTGTACGCGCTGTGATCGACGTCCTCGGGGCGGAGCTGCACCACCGCCCACGGTCGCTTGCCGGTCCGCGGATCGGTCAGCCCGACCGGCTTCATGGGACCGAAGGAGAGGGTCTTGGGGCCCCGCTCGGCCATCACCTCGACGGGCAAGCAGCCCTCGAAGTACTTCACCTTCTCGAACTCCTTCGGCGCGACCTTCTCGGCGCCGACGATCGCGGCGACGAACGCCTCGTAGCCTTCGCGATCGAAAGGGCAGTTGAGGTACGCGTCATCCTCGCCCTTGTCGTAGCGGCTCTGTCGGAACGTCTTGCTCTCGTCGATCGACGCCGCCTCGATGATCGGCGCGATCGCGTCGTAGTACGCGAGGTGATCGCTGCCGACGACGCGCGCGATGTCGGCGGCGAGCGCCTCGCCCGTGAGCGGCCCCGTCGCGATCACCAGCGGGCGCTCGTCGCCGATCCGATCGACCACGCGCGCCTCGACGCGGATCTTCGGGTGCGAGCGCACGATGCGCGTCATCTCGCGAGCGAAGTGCTCGCGATCGACGGCGAACGCGCCGCCCGCAGGCACCCGCGCGATCGCCCCGACGGCCATCACCAGCGAGCCCGCCTGCCGCATCTCTTCTTTGATCAGGCCCACCGCGTTCGTGAGCGCAGCGCCCCGGAACGAGTTGGAGCAGACCAGCTCGGCGAGCTCGTCGCTCGTCTGCGCCGGGGTGCGCGCGAGCGGCTTCTGCTCGAGGATCGTCACGTCGATCCCGCGCTCGGCGAGCTGCCAGGCGACCTCGCAGCCCGCGAGGCCCGCACCGACGATGGTGACCGACTTCGTCATGGGCGCCTCCTTACTCCAATCACGTCGGTGGGGCCGGTCGCGAAACGCCGCCGAGGTGCGGGCGATAGCGCGCGCCCGTGCAGACCCATCGAATCGATCCTTCTCACCCCTGCTGGCCGCTCGGCTTCGCCGACCTCTCCAAGCCCCCCGCCGAGCTGGAGCTCCGAGGCCAGTGGCCGCGCGAGCTGCCCACCCTGGCGATCGTGGGCACCCGAAAGCCCACGGCGGACGCGGTCGACATCGCGTACCGCATCGCGCGCGACCTCGCGCACGCAGGCGTGCTGATCGTCTCGGGCGGGGCGTACGGGATCGACGCGGCCGCCCACGAGGGTGCGCTCGACGGCGGCGGCGTGACCGTCGCGATCCTCGGCACGCCGCTCGACCCGCCCTATCCGAGGGATCACGCGGGGCTCTTCGCGCGCATCGCCCTGCGCGGGGCCGTCGTGAGCGAGGCGCGCCCCGGCGCCCCGGTTCGCAAGGGGAGCTTCATCTCGCGCAATCGCTTGATCGCCGCGTGCGCCGATGCGTGCTTGGTCGTTCAGGCGCCCGTTCGCTCCGGCGCGCTGTCCACGGCCGCCAGCGCGCGCGCGATGAAGCGCCCGGTGTACGCGTGCCCGTGGTCCCCACTCGAGGAGCGCGGCGCTGGCACCGTCCGGCTCTTGGTGGAGGGGCGCGCGACCGCAATCCGCGACGCGTTCGATCTCGCGCCGTCGCTCGGCGTGTAGCTCGTCGTTCGCGGTCCGGCGCCCGTCGTCGAGCACACCGGCGTCCCGGGCGCGATCCTGTCGCTCCTCGGTCGGGAACTGGTCCCGACGGCCGCGATCGCGGACGCCGTCGGGGTGCCCATCGCCGCGCTGCAGACCGCGCTCTTCGAGCTCGTCTTGTCCGGTGAGATCGAGCCCGTGGGAGGAAGCTACCGCCGCACCCGCGCTTGAACCCGACGGCGCGCTCCTGTGGTAGGAAGCGCGCATGGAACAGACGGACATCACGGTCGGCAACGGCGCCGAGGCGGTCGCGGGCAAGCAGGTGAAGGTGCACTACACGGGCACCTTCACCGACGGGAAGAAGTTCGATAGCTCGGTCGATCGCGGCGAGCCCTTCGCTTTCGTGCTCGGCGCAGGCCGGGTGATCCGGGGCTGGGATCAGGGTGTCGCCGGCATGAAGGTCGGCGGCAAGCGCAAGCTCGTGATCCCGCCGGACCTGGCGTACGGCGCGCGGGGCATGCCGCCCGTCATCCCCCCGAACTCGACCCTCGTCTTCGAGGTCGAGCTCCTCGGCGTCGGCTAGCGGGTGCGCAGGCTCGATCGAGCGCGACGAGGCCGACGTGGATGACACGACGTGGACCGTTCTGGGCGCGCTCGAGCTCGTGTGGGTCGTCGCGCTCGCGCTCGGGCTCGTGCTCGAGCGCCGCTCGCCCGTCGCTACGCTCGCCTGGATCCTGGCGCTGATCTGGCTGCCTGCGGTGGGCATCCTCGTCTACCTCTTCCTCGGCCCGCGTCGGCTGGCGCGCAAGAAGCGCAAGCGCGTCGCGACGAAGGCGCAGCTGCGGGCGGCGATCGACTCCGTGATCGAGGAGACCGACGACGTCTCGCGTACCCAGCTGGCGCAGCTCGGTGTCTCGGCCGGTGAGGCGCCGCCGCTGCCCGCCCACGGGGTCGAGCTCTTCACCGAAGGTGACCTCTGCTACGCAGCGATGCTCCGCGCCATCGCGGGGGCGCAGCACCACGTCCACCTCGAGTACTACATCTGGCAGCCCGATCGCATCGGCTCGCGCCTGCGCGACGCGCTCATCGAGCGCGCCGCGGCCGGGGTCGAAGTGCGCCTCCTGCTCGACGGGATCGGCGCCTTCGCGATCAACGAGCGATTCGTCGCCCCGCTGCGCGCGGCGGGCGCGACGATCGAGTGGTTCAACCCGGTCAACCCGCTGCGCGGCCGCTTCCGCCGCGCCGACTTCCGGACCCATCGAAAGATCCTCGTCGTCGACGGGCGCATCGGCTTCACGGGCGTGATCAACGTCGACGAGTGCCACGGGGCCGAGTTTCGCGAAGGCCATGCGTGGCGCGACACCCACCTGCGCTTCGAGGGCACCGCGGTGTTGGCGCTGCAGCGGCTCTTCCTCGAGGACTGGGCGTTTGCCACCGAGCGCGACGCGCCCGTCGGTCTGCCGTACCTGCCGCGGCCCGTCACGGACGGCGATCACCTCGTGCAGGTCGTGGGCTCGGGCCCCGACACCGACGTCTTCGCGATCCACAAGCTGTTCTTCTCGGCGATCACCAGCGCCAAGCAGCGCGTGTGGATCACCACCCCGTACTTCGTCCCCGACGAGCCCATCCTCGAGGCGATCACCACCGCGGCCATGCGCAAGGTGGACGTGCGCATCATCGTCCCGCGCGACGGCGACAGCCGCCTCGTCAACCTCGCGGCGCGCTCGTACTTCCCCGAGCTGCTGCAAGCGGGCGCGCGCATCTTCGAGTACGAGGGGCGCTTCATCCACGCCAAGACGATGGTCGTCGACGACGACCTCGCCATCGTGGGTACGGCGAACCTCGACAACCGGAGCTTCCGGCTGAACTTCGAGGTCGTCGCAGCCGTGTACGGCGCGGATCTCGCGGCGCGCCTCGCGGCGGCGTTCGAAGACGATCTCTCGTGCACCCGCGAAGTGCAGCCCAGCAAGCTCCAGCGGGAGCCGCTGCTCCAGCGGCTCGGCGAGTCTGCGGCGCGCTTGATGTCCCCGCTCCTGTGAGACGCGCGGCAGGCGATCCCTCGGGTTGCACCCGAGGGCCCTTCCGGCCCACCATCGGCGCTTCGTCGGGTCGCGTCATCGGTGGCGGAGCGGCGGCGCGAAAGGATCCTCAGTGCGCTTCAACCTCAAGAGAGCCCTGTTCATCCTGCCGAACCTGTTCACGCTCTCGAGCATCTTCTGCGGCTTCTACGCGATCGTCGTGTGCACCTCGGAGGACGCGCCCGGCGCGGTGGGCGGCCCGGAGGCGTTCTTCCGCTCGTCCTTGCTCATCGTGTTCGCGATGTTCTTCGACATCATCGACGGCAGGGTCGCGCGGCTCACGAAGACGCAGAGCGCCTTCGGCGTGCAGATCGACTCGCTCGCCGACGTGGTGTCCTTCGGCGTGGCGCCCGCGGTGCTCGTCTACCGCTGGTCGCTCGCGGCGCTCGGCGTGTGGGGAGCCCTCGCGAGCTTCGTCTTCCTCGCTTGTGGCGCCATCCGCCTCGCCCGCTTCAACGTGCTCGCGATGGGCGCGGAGGGCGCGCCCAAGAAGCCGAGCCGCTTCATCATGGGCCTGCCAATCCCCGGGGCCGCAGGCATCTTGGTCTCGCTCATCGTGGCGAACTACGCGGTGACCGGCTCGCTCGAGGCGGAGCCGACGATCGTCGTCGCGGTGGTCCTCGCGCTCGCGTTCTTCATGGTCTCGACCGTCCGCTTCCGCTCCTTCAAGGACGTGAAGCTCTCGGTCCGCAGCGTGGTGATGGTGCTGCTCACCGTCGCCTCCGCGATCGTCGTGGCCGTCGTCTATCACCCGAGCTTCGCGCTCGTGTGGCTCCTCGTGGGCTACGTGCTGTGGTCGAGTCCGTCATGGATCTCTCACGTCGCGCGCGGGGCAAGCCCTCGAAGTTGGTGGACGAGCCCGCCAAGGACGAGCGCCGCAGCAAGCCCTGATCGTCGCTGGAGCACCGATTCATTCGAATCGTTGCTCCGGTGCGCTAGGGCGACGGCGCCGCCGGCAGCGGGGTGGGGCGGGCGTCCAGATCGATCCGGAACGTCGTTCCCGCGCCGACTTCGGACTGCACGTCGATGCGCGCTCCGTGTGCGTCGAGGATCTGCTTCACCAGCGCGAGCCCCACCCCGACCCCGTTGGTCCGCTTGCTGAAGAACATGTCGAAGATCTGGGCGCGATCGTCGGGCGCGATCCCCTCGCCGTGGTCCTCGACTTCGATCCGCACGCCCCCGTCTCGCCGCTGCACCCTCACTTCCACCGTCGATCCGCGCGGCGAGAACTGCGCCGCGTTCTTGATGAGGTTCCAGAGCACCTGCCGCAGCTGCGAACCATCGGCATAGGCGCGCGCCTCCGGATCCGCGGTCAGCTCGATGCCGACGTGGGCCTTGCTGCGCGCGACCTCGACGACCTGCTGCGCCAGGCCCGCCACGTCGAGCTCGGCGCGCTCGGGCGCCGACGGCCGACCGAGCGAGAGCATCGTCCCGACGAGATCATCCAGCCGCGCGGCCTCCTCGAGCACCAGGTCGAGCAGGCGCCGATCCTCGCCGTCGAGCGATCCCGAGTCGCGCACCAGCTCGACCGATCCCGAGATGGATCCCAGCGGGTTGCGGATCTCGTGCGCCAGCCCCGCCGCGAGTCGTCCGAGCGCCGCGAGCCGCTCCGCGTGCTCCGCTTTCTCGCGCAGCATCACGAGCTCGCTCACGTCCTGAAAGAGGATCAGCGAGCCCCGCACGCGGTCCTTCGCGTCGAGCAGCGGCGTCCGCGTGAGGCCGACGGGGAAGGTGGTCCCGTCGAGGCGCGTCGCGCTCCCGTCGATGCGCGCGCGCGCCGTCAGGTGGTCGACGGGCAAGACCGTCGAGATCGCGCGGCCCTCGAGCGTGCGGTCGCCAGCCCCGAGGACCTCGTGGGCTTGGGCGTTCGCCGACACGATCTTCCCCTCGGTGTCGACGGTCACCAGGCCAGCGGCGATGGAGCGAACGACGTCGTCGGAGAACTGCGTCGCCCTCGCGGCCTCGCCTTGGGCTCGCGAGAGTCGGTCGGCCAGTACCGCCGCGAGCGCGCCGACCACCACGAGCCCGACCGCCATCCGGATCAGCGCGACCGGCAGTGCCGCGTCGTGGATCGGCACGCCGCCGGCCCACGGACCGCTCAGCGCCGCGCCGACGCCGAGGTAGAGGAGCAGCGCCATGGCGCTCACCGCGAGCGTCGGCCGCGGACCGAGAAGGAGCGCCGACACCAACAACACCGCCGCGTAGAGCGATCCGAACCCCGAGTGTGCGCCCCCGGTGAGGTACACCAGGCCCGTCACGAGCGCGAGATCGACGGCGACCTGCGCGCCCGCGACGAGCCCCGTCGCGGCGCCCCGCTGCAGCGCGATCGCGAACGCGACGGTGGTGCCGAACGCGGTCGCGATCAGCGAGAGGAGCGCCCGTCCCGCGAACGAGTCGTCGGGGAGAAACGCCAGCGTGCCGCCGAGGAGCAGCACCGTCGCGACGAGGCGCGCGCCCAACACGCTGAGGGCACGCCGCCTCAGACCGTCGTGCGGGCGCTCAGCGGGTTCAGCGCTCGCCACGAGCGCTACTCCGCTTGGATCTTCCCGGCGATGTCGAAGATGGGCAGGTACATCGCGATGAGCATCGTGCCCACCATCCCGCCGACCACGACCATCATCACGGGCTCGATGAGCGAGGTCATCGCTGCGACCGCTTGGTCGACCTCTTCGTCGTAGAAATCGGCGATCTTGTTCAGCATCTGATCGAGCGCGCCGGTCTGCTCGCCCACGCCGATCATCTGCACGACCATGGCGGGGAACACGTTCGTCGCAGCGAGCGGCTCCGCCATCGTGCTGCCTTCGCGGATCCGATCGCCGGTCTTCTGGATGGCCGCCTCGAGGATCACGTTGCCCGACGCCTTGCCGACGATGTCGAGCGCGTCGAGGATCGGCACGCCCGAGGAGAGCAGGGTGCCGAGGGTGCGGGTGAAGCGCGCCACCGCGATCTTGCGGAGCACGGGGCCGATCACCGGCATCGACAGGAGGAACTGGTCCCAGAATCGCCTGCCGCCCTTGGTGCGGTAGCTGTACGAGACCCCGCTGACGGTGCCGATGAGGAGGGCCGCGAAGATGTACCAGTAGTTCAGGAAGCCGTCGGACAGATCGATCACCCACTGCGTGAGCGCGGGCAGGTCGTCCTCCGAGCCGAAGTCCGCGAACATCGACTGGAAGCTCGGGATGACGAATCCGAGCAGCACGCACAGTACGCCGATCGCGATGATGATGACCGCCGTCGGGTAGACGAGCGCCTTGCGCACCTGCGCGACGAGCTTGACGCGCTTCTCGATGTACACCGCGAGCCGGTTCAGGATCGTGTCGAGGATGCCGCCCGCCTCGCCGGCGGCGACGAGGTTCACGTAGAGCGCGTCGAAGACCTTCGGGTGCTTGCGCAGCGACTCCGAGAACGTCGCGCCTTGTTCGACGTTGCCCTTCACGTCCCGCAGGCAGCGCTGAAAGAACTTGTTCTCGCCCGTGTTCGCGAGGATGTCGAGACACTGCACGAGGGGAAGGCCCGCGTCGATCATGGTCGCGAACTGGCGCGTGAACACGACCAGCTCTTGCTGCGACACCGGCGCGCCGATGTGGATCTCGATCTCGCGCGGCTTCTTCTTGACCTTGACGGGCGTGAGGTTCTGGGCCGCGAGACGGCGCTGCACGGCGGCCTCGTTCTCGGCCTCCATGACGCCCTTCTTGGTCTCGCCTCCTCGGGCGCGCGCTTCCCAGACCCACTCTTGCATCCGTGTGCTTGCTCCGAACCGACCTCTCGGGTCGGGCCGGATCGTACAGGGCGGCGGATCGTCAGGTCAAAGACCGCGCGCCGAAATCGCGAGACTCCAGCGACAGCGGATGCTCGGCGTGACCCCCGGGTCGCCGTCGCCGCCGCACGCCGCCTGCATCACGCGGCCTGAAAGAGCGCCTCCCGCATGATCGGCGACAGCGCGCGCTGGAGGCGGCAGCGAATCTTGTGCTTCTTGCTGTAGACCGTCTTCACGGAGATCTGCATCTCCTCGGCCACTTCCTCGGGGCTCAGGCCGTCCATGTAGTAGAGGCGAACGAAGTCGCGGTCCTTGTCCGAGAACTCGCGCAGCGTGTCGTTCACGCGCGACCAACGCTCCTTCTCGAGGAGGTGATCGAAGGGGTCGCGGTCGGCGAGCCCGAGATCCTCGGCGTCGGTGAGCTCGGTCTGCTGCGGCTGGCGCGCGACGGCCCGCAAGAAATCCCACGCCGTGTTGGTCGCCAGCAGGCCGATCCAGGAGCTCAGCTTGTTGCCGCGCGTCGCATCGAAGCTGCGGAGCTTGTGCATGTCGCGGGCGGAGAGGCCGAACAGGAACTGCGCGTAGATCTCGCGCACGTCGTCGCTGCCGATGGAGCCCGGGAAGCGGCAGGTGACCTTGTGGATGCAGCGGTAGACCAGCCGATCGAAGCGCCTGTGGAACTCCTTCCAAGCGACCTCGTGGCGGTCGAGCATGCGCGACAGCAGCTCGTCATCGCTCCAGAGGCTGGCGGTGGAAGAAGCAACAGGCAGGGCGGGGCTCGACATGACGTTCTCCATTTCGGGTGGCCGGCCCTTGAGCACCGACCATGCCAGACCGCGACAACGGCTGTGAGCTTCGAAATTGCTGGAGAATGACGGCGATCGTCCCCGTCGTGACGCCCTCGAGCACCGTAACATGACCCCGCTGTTACACCTCCGAGCGCAACCCTCGGTTACGGTGTTACACCCCTCGAGGTGTTACGAGCGAGCCAGCTTACGAGCGCGCGATCAGCGATGTTCCCGACGGAACCTTTTCGCTTCGCGGGCTGTCACTGGGCCATGCACCGAGCACCGCATCTGGTCTTCGCAGCGCTCCTCGCCGGCTGCGTCGGCACCGCCCGCCTCGCGCCGCCCGAGGTCGCCATCGAAGAGACCCGCATCGTCGCGTCGCGCACCGAAGGCGGCGAGCTCAGCTTCGAGGCGTACACGGCCGAGGAGCTCTTCCGCGATGCGAACGGCCTGGTGCGGGACGGACGCTGCGCCGACGCGGTCGCTCGCTACGACCGGCTCGCCGACGAGTTCCCCAGCTCGCGCTTCGTCTCGCCGGCGCTGTACAACGCCGGGCTCTGCCTCATGCGCGACCACGCGTTCACCGAAGCGGCGAGCCGCTTCGAGCGACTCCTGCGCGAGGTCCCGGATGGTGGCGATGCCAAGCACGCGACGCTCGAGCTCGCGGGGTTGCTGGTCGAGACCGAACGCTACGACGCCGCGCTGGTGCGCGCGGACGAGCTCTTGGCCCGCGACGATCTGAGCGAGCCCGAGCGCCTCGAGTCGCTGGCCCGCCGGGCGCAGGCCCTCTTCGGCCTGCGGCGCATCGAGGACGCGGAGGCCGCCGCCCGCTCGGGCATCGCCTACTACCGGGTACACCGGGAGCAGCTGCCCGACGAGTTCTTCGCTGCGGCGTCGAGCTTCGTGCTCGCAGAGACCATCCGAGCGCGAGCCGAGGCGATCACGCTGCCGGAGGCCGACGCGCTCGTGCAGCACGAGTATCTCGAGCACCGAGCCCAGCTCATGCTGGACGCGCAGCGCACGTACTACGACACGATCCGGATGACCGACGCGCACTGGGCCGCTGCGTCGGGCTACCGCATCGGCTCGATGTACGAGAGCCTCTTTCATCTGATCATGACCGCACCGACCCCGCCTCCCGCGCACACGCTCTCGGAGGAGGGGATGCGCATCTACGAGGACGAGTTCCGCCAGGCGCTGGCGGAGCGGGTGCGTCCCTTGGTGCGCCACGCGATCCACTACTGGGAGCTGACCCTGATGATGGTCGAGCGCACCGGGGTGCGGACCGCGTGGGCCGACCGGGCGCGCGCGGACCTCGAGCACGCGCGGACGCTCTTGCTCGGGACGCTCTTGCCCGACGCGATCGGCCGGGAGGGGGTCGGCCGCGACCTCGCCGATCCTCGAGGACACGTCCCTGCGGCCGCGGAGTGAAGCGGCGCCTCCCCACCGTCGGGGCCGCGTGAAGCCGCACCCAGGATCCGCCTTGACAGCTTCAGGGACCCCGCGTACATAACGCGCCCCCTTCGCCAGGTTGGCGAGGGTGTTTCTTTGTCTCCAAGCCGGCACGGCGCTCGCGCACCAGGCCGCGTGTGGGGAGTTCGAGCGAGCCGCGGCGCGCTCGAGCCGATGCTAGCCACTGGTCGCCCACCGCACATGCTGGCGTAGCTCAACGGTAGAGCACCTGTTTTGTAAACAGGCGGTTGCGGGTTCGAA
>CAYZQM010000191.1:4028-13652 GCA_964480175.1 uncultured Sandaracinaceae bacterium | reverse complement strand
AGACGCCGACGATGCAGTCGACGCGCAGCTTGGCGATCTCGATGACGTCGGGTCCTTCGCGCGCTCGGGCTGCGCTCTCGTGGTGCAGGGGCATGGGACACGCGAGCTTGGGGCCTCGAGCGCGCGACGTCGACGGGTCGGCCGACGAGAGCCAGGTCGCCGCGCTGGGAAGATGAGCCGGCCTTCGCACGTACTTGGGGGGGCCGCCCGTCTGGGAACTTTCTCCTTCGGCGCGTGTCTGCTCCCCACCGCCATGCATGACCCCCGCCGCGTCCTCGGTGTCTCGTCTTCGGCCAGCCCCCACGAGATCCGACGGGCCTTCCGGCGCAAGGTCCTCGAGGTGCATCCCGATCGGGCGGGCGCGGCGAGCGAGGGTCGCATGCTCGAGGTGCTCGACGCGTACGAGGCGCTGACCGGCAAGCGGAAGCCTCGGCGCGCGCGACCCGCGAGCCCGACCCCGAACGCACCGCGGCGCACCCGAGGCTTTGCGGGGCGTCCCTACCGAGAGAGCCCACCAGCGCCGCGCGACCGCTTCAACTGCGCGCGCTGCCACGACACGTTCGCGATCCCGGGCGAGTGCCCGCGCTGCGAGGTGCCGCTCACCGATGGCCCGCCCGGGAGCGCGTCGATCGACGCCGAGGTCGACGCGTACATGGGCGCGCTCGAAGCGCAGGGGCCGGCGCCCGCGTGGCACGGCACGCTCGAGCAGCGGCTGCCCATCGCGACGATCGGCACGCTGCTGACGAGCGGCACGCTGGCGCTGACCATCCACGCGCCGATCGCGATCATGATGATCGGCTACGGCCTCGCGCTCCTCTGCGCCGACGCCGTCCTCGGCCGCGCCTGAGCATCACGAAGGCAGCGCACCGCGGCAGACGCGGGCGCCGCGCTTCGCTACCCTCGGGCCCATGAGCGAGACGGTCCTCGATGGTGCGCAGACGGTACGCAAGGGCGCGGAGCTGCCGCTCGATCGGCTCGCGCCGTGGCTGAAGAGCGTGGGCCTCGACGGCGAGGTCGAGGTCCTGCAGTTCCCCAAGGGCTGGTCGAACCTCACGTATCTCTTGCGCGTGGGCGAGCGCGAGATCGTGCTGCGGCGACCTCCGCCCGGCGTGGCCATCGCGAGCGCGCACGACATGAAGCGCGAGCACCGGATCTTGAGCGCGCTCTCTCCGATCTGGGACAAGGCGCCCAAGCCGATAGCGCTCGCCGAGGATCCCGCGATCTTGGGCGCGCCCTTCTACGTGATGGAGCGCGCGCAGGGGGTGATCCTCCGCGCGAAGTGGCCCGCGTCGCTCCCGCTCGATCCCCCGCGGATGAAGCACCTCTCGGAGGTGCTGCTCGACACGCTCGCCGAGATCCACGCGATCGACGTGACCAGCGGTGAGCTCGCATCGCTCGGCAAGCCCGAGGGCTACAACACCCGCCAAGTGAAGGGGTGGACCGAGCGCTACGAGAAGGCGAAGACCGACGAGATCCCGTCCGTCGAGCCGCTGGCGCGCTGGCTCGCCGAGCACACCCCGAAGGAGTCGGGCGCGGCGCTGATCCACAACGACCTGAAGTACGACAACGTCGTCTTGTCCGAGGATCTCTCGCGCGCGGTCGCGGTGCTCGACTGGGAGATGGCGACCGTGGGCGACCCGCTCATGGATCTGGGCTGCACGCTCGGCTACTGGGTGCAAGAAGACGATCCGCCGCTCATGCAGGCGATGCGCTTCGGGCCCACGTACTTGCCCGGCAGCCTCACCCGCATGGACCTGGTGCGCCGCTACGAGGACCGCACGGGCCGGCAGGTCGAGCACCTCGTCTTCTACTTCGCGTTCTCGCTCTTCAAGCTCTCCGTCGTCGCGCAGCAGCTCTACGCCCGCTACGTGAAGGGCCTGACCACCGAGCCGCGCTACGCGATGATGATCGAGGGCGTACGCGGCCTGACCCGCGCCGCGTTGAGGGCGATCGAGGCGAATCGCATCGATCAGCTCTCCACCGAGTGATCGAGGAAGGGACGCTTCACGCGCGTGGTATCACCGCGCATGACGACCAAGGGACTGTCGCGGACCGCAAAGATCGCTCTCGGTTTGCTGGCGTTGGGGGCCACGTGCGTGCCTTGCACCGGGGTGCTCGCCGGCATCGCGGCGCCCGCGTTCAGCAACTACATGCAGCGGACCCGCGCGATCGAAGCGACCCGCAACCTTCAAGCGCTCATGCGTGGTGTCGATGCCCTGGGGGCGCCGCCCGCGTCGCTGCCCGCGACGCCCGACTTCGCGAGCCTCGGGCCCTCTCCTAGGCCGTGGCCCGCCGACGCCGCGCCAGGCTGGACCGCGCTGGGCTTCGCGCCGACCGAGCCCGTTCGCTACTCGTACGCGGTGACGAGCGATCCAGTCGCGTCGACCGTGACCGTCGAAGCGTACGGCGACCTCAACGGCAACGGGGTCCGAAGCTACATCTCGTGCGTCGGTCACTACACCCCCGGCCGCGGCTTCGAGTGGGAGCACATCTTCCCCGTCGACGAGCTCGAGTAGCCGGCGAGCCAGCACGCGAGGACTTTGGCCGCGCGGCGGGTGCGTTCTACCCTGCCCCGTCTTGACCGAGCCCCAGCGCAGCGAGCGGCGCCCCCGCGTCGGCATCCCCACCCGGATCTTCTCGGGCTTCGCGCTGGTGCTCGTCGGCTTCGGCGTCTTCGCCGTCCTGAGCTTGCTCTCGCACCGACAGGCCGCCGCGACGCTGCGCCTCTTGCACGAAGGTCACCTGCCGCTGGCGCTCGCGCTGAGCCGGGTGCGCGCGACGGAGGAGAACTTCGACACGGTGCTGCGGCGGGTGGACGCCGATCCCGAGTCGTCGGTGCCGTACTTGTCGGCCGTGCGCCGGGTGCGCCCCGACAACGTGCACGACGTGATCTTGGCGATCGACCGGGTGGAACGCCTGAGCCCGCCGCCCGAAGACCGCGCCACCCTCGACTCGATGCGGGTGTTGCTCGACGGCGTCGACGGCGAGTACGCCGCCGCCGAGCCGGAGTTCGCCTCGCTGTGGACCGCGCTCTCGTCGGGCGACGACGAGGAGGCCGCGCACCTGCTGCGCTCGCTGCGGGAGCGCCAGAACCGCATCGCGCGCGATCTGAGGCGGGCCTTCGAAGATCACCAGCAGCGCATCGCCGACACCAGCCGCGCCGCCGCCGACGCGCAGGCGCAGTCGGTGATCAACTTCGGCGTGCTGGGGCTCATCGCGCTCATCGCGGGCCTCCTCGTCACCTGGTGGACCCAGCGCCTGCTCTCGCCGCTCCCCGCGCTCGAGGCGCGGGTCCTCGCGGTCGCGCGGGGCGATCTCAGCCAGCGCATCGAGGGCGTGCGCGACGACGAGATCGGGCGCCTCACCAGCGAGTTCGAGCGCATGGTCGCGGCGCTCTCGGCGCGCGATCAGCGGCTGCGCGAGCTGCAGCGCACCCAAGACGAGATCGTCGCCAGCCTGCGCTCGGGGATCGTCGTGGTCGGCGCCGACGGAGACGTGCGCGCGATCAACCGCGCCGCCGAGCGGATCGTGGGCGAGGGCATGCTCGAGCTCGGTCGCCCGCTCGACGCGCACGGCGCGTGCGATCGCGTCCCCGGCCTGCGAGAGGCCGTGGGCGAGGTCGCCAAGACCGGCGAGCCGCAGGCCCGCGAGGCCGTCGCGCTCCGAGGCGCCGACGGCGTGTCGGTCGATCTCTTGGTGAGCCCCTTCGGCAGCGGCAGCCCGACGAGCGCGACGTCGAGCAGCAAGGGTCAGGACGGACAGCTCCCCGTGCTCCTCGTGATCGACGACGTGAGCGAGGCGCTCGCGACCAAAGCGCGTCTGTTGCAGAGCGAGCGGCTGGCCGCGATGGGGCGGATGGCCGCGCACGTGACCCACGAGGTGCGCAACCCGCTGTCGAGCATCGGGTTGAACGCGGATCTCCTCCGCGAAGAGGTGAGCGGCGACGAGGCGGTCGCGCTGCTCACCAGCATCCAGCGCGAGGTCGATCGCCTCACCGCGTTCACCGAGGAGTACCTCCGCCTCGCGCGGGTGCCCTCGCCGATGCTCGCCGCCGAGCCGATCGAGGCGGAGGTGCGAGGCACCGCGCGCTTCGTCCAGCGCGAGATGGAGGCGGCGAACGTGCGCATCGCCGTGGACATCGAGCCCGACCTCGGCGTGGTGAGCTTCGACGAAGGGCAGATCCGCCAGGCGCTCTTGAACCTGCTGCGCAACGCGCGCGAGGCGATGCCCAGCGGCGGCCAGATCGATCTGACCGCCAAGCGCGAAGGCCAAGGGATCGCGGTGCGCGTCGCCGATCGCGGCGAAGGGATCGACCCCGAGAAGCGCGAGCGGATCTTCGATCTCTTCTACTCGACGAAGGAGCGGGGCACCGGCCTCGGCCTCGCGCTGACCAAAGAGATCGTGCTCGCCCACGGCGGCGACGTGCGCTGCGAGGCCCGCGAGGGCGGCGGCACGGTGTTCACCATCTGGCTACCCCGCACGACAGGCGGCTGACGCGCTCGCCCTCGCGGCGGATCCCGCGCTACAACGCAGCCCCTCGGGCCCATAGCTCAATGGTTAGAGCTCCCCGCTCATAACGGGGCGTGTGCAGGTTCGACCCCTGCTGGGCCCATCGAGTGCGACTCGATCGCCACGCGACGGTCGAGGTAGATTCGGGCGCATGCGGCTGGGTATCTCGATCGTGCTCCTGCTCACGGCCTGCGACGGTGCGCCTGCTGCGGTCGAGGCGCCGATCCTCTACGGCGAGGACGATCGGGTCGAGCCCTTCGAGGCGTCCGTCCCGGCGCTGGCCGTCGCGCTGGACGCGTCTCCGGCGATCTTTCACGCAGACGATCTCGACGAGTCCGATCCCGAGCGCGTCCTGCCGCTGGCTTTCCGCTTGGGCGACGCCTACGGGCTGTGCGACGACGAGCGGTTCGCCGACGAGCTCTCCGCGAGCTTCTGCTCGGCCACCCTCATCGACGACGACCTGATCGCGACCGCGGGGCACTGCATCGAAGAGACGCCGTGTGAGGAGCTGCGCTTCGTCTTCGGTTGGGAGCGCGAAGTGCCCGGCGAGACACCGCACCTCACTGCGGGCGACGTGTTTCGTTGCCGCACCGTCATCGCAGGAGGCGTCGCGCCCGATCGCGACGTGGCCCTCATTCAGCTCGACCGCCCCACCGGCAGGACGCCGGTGACGGTGCGGGAAGCGCCACCGGCGCTCGACGAGTCGCTCTACCTCGTCGGCTATCCCAGCGGACTGCCCCTGATGATCTCGCTGGTGGGACGCGCGACCGTGTATGCGGAGCCGACGCTGTTCTTTCACAGCCTCGACTCGCTGCCCGGGAGCTCGGGCGGTGGCGTGTACGATCTCGAGGGCCGCTTCGTAGGTGTCCACTACGCGGCGGGCGCTCGCCCCACGACGCTGGACGCCGAGCGAGGATGCTCCCGATTCACCGTGGCCTCCGACCTCTCCATTCGGAGCGGCCTCGCGACGACCGTTCCGATGGTGCTCAGCCTGCTGTGTCGGAGCCGCTATCCCGCGGTCGCGTGCGGGCGCACGCCGCAGTGCGGCGATGGCTTCTGCTCCCACGGCGAGGACGAGACCTCGTGCTTCGACGACTGTCCGATCTGCGGCGATGGCGTGTGCGGCACCCACGAGTCGTGCGCCGCCGATTGCCCGGTGACCCCACCGCCGAGCGCGGGCGGCCGCTGCACCGCGGGGCCGCACGCGACCGATGGACGCGGGTTTGCCGTGATCGTCCCGCTCATCGCCTGGGCCGCTCGCCGCCGGGCCCGACGGGCGAGCACGGGGAACACATCGGTGCCCGAGCCGCGTATGATGCGCCCATGACGAGCCGCCGCTGGGTGCCCGCGATCCTCACCACCCTGTTCGTGCTGCCGAGCCCTGCGCTCGCATGCAGGAACGTGATGTTGGACATCGAGACCCGCGACGGCTGGTTCAGCTTCATGGTCGCGATGACGGCCATCGTCGCGGTGTCGATGATCCTCCGCCCCGTCATCGACGGAGCGGGAGCGTTCAAGGGGGTGCTCGCGGCGTGGCTGACCAACGCCGTGATCCTGTTCGCGCTGAATGGCTTGCTCCGGTCGATCGGGTGGCCTCGCCTCAACGACAGCGGTAGCGCGGCGGCGTTCGCCGTGTCGCTCCTGATCGCCCCGACCTACCTCTTCATCCAGCAGCGGCGGCGCAGGGCAGCCGCGCACTTCGACGCTGAAGCGGCCAACGAGGCGCCGCCCGCGAGCACCGAGGCGAGCGTCTCGAAGAGCGAGCGCTCCGACGGAGACCGCGCGGCGTAGTCGGTTGACCCGCAACGAGCAGGGCCTGCTCGCGCTCGCGGTGGTGCTCGGTGCCGCGATCCTCGGCTACGTGTTCCTCGCTCCCAGCGACGCGCCGGTCGCGCGACCGACCTTCACCGGCGACGCGGCCGTGGTCGAGCACTTCCAGTGCTACCGCTGCCACAGCGCACCCGATCACCTCGTGCCCGCGACGCGCGAGCAGAGCTGCGTCACCTGCCACCAGTCGATCCTGGCGGGCGGCTTCGACGACACGGTCGCGCCCGCCGACGTCGCGCGCTGGCAGTCGCACATCGAGAACCTGCTCTTGGTGCCGAGCCTCGATGGCTTGTCCGAGCGGGTGACGGCCGAGTGGCTTCGCGCGTTCCTCGAGGCGCCGCACGACCTGCGTCCGAACCTGCCCGCGTCGATGCCGCGCTTGCGCACGACGGCCGATGAGCGCGAGGCGATCGTGCGGCACTTCGGCGTGCGCGAAGCCAGTGACGACGAGCGCGCGCCCGAGGGCGACCCCGCGCGAGGCCGGGCGCGCTACGAGGCGCTCGGGTGCAGCGCGTGCCACCTCTACTCGGGCGCGACCGATCTCGGTCCCACCGCGCTCGACCCCACCGTGAGCGACGCCGCACGGAGTATCGCCGCACTGAGCAACGCCGCGCTGAGTGACGCTGCGCGCCTCGCCCCCGATCTGCGCAACGCTCGCGCGCGCATGACCCGCGCGATGGCGCTGCGATGGATCACCTCACCCGGCTCGATCCAGCGCGAGACCCGCATGCCGACGGTGGATGCGAGCGACGAGGACCGCGCGGATCTCGTCGCGTTCCTCTTCGACGAGCCCCTGACCGCGCCCGCGCCGTCAGCGCCGATCGCACGCCTGCCCTTGCTCGCCCGCCCGGTGGGCCACGCCGAGGTGGACGAGGCCGTCTTTCATCGCACCTGCCGGCACTGCCACGCCGATCCCGTCCCGGTCGGTGGCGACGGAGGCCCCGGCAACACGGGCGGCTTCGGCTTCGCGGGACGAGGCTTCGACCTCAGCACCTACGAGGGCTTCGACGCCTCGCGCGAGGCGCTGCTCGCGCCGGACGACGACGGTGTGCCGCTCTTGATCGCCGCGCTCGTGCGCCGGCACGACGAGGTGCGCGGCGTGCTCGACGAGGGGCGAGGGATGCCGCTCGCGCTCCCCCCGATCTCGCTCCGCGATCTGCAGCTCGTCGAGAGCTGGGTCGCGCAAGGCGCACCGCGCTGAGCGATCGCGTACAAGGACCTCGTGACGATCGATCGCATCCGCCCCACGCGCGCCCCGAACGAGACCCCGAGCGGCGAGCAGAACTGGCGCGAGCTCTTCTTTCTCCACTGGTCGTACGCCCCCGAGGCCATCGCGCCGCACCTACCGAGCGGGATGACGCTCGATCTCTGGGAGGGCCGCGCGCTGGTGGGTGTCGTGCCCTTCCTGATGCGCGACGTGCGGCCGAGCTGGCTGCCGCGCGCGCTCGCGATGGACTTCCTCGAGACGAACCTCCGCACCTACGTGATCGTGAACGACGAGCCCGGCGTCTTCTTCTTCTCGCTCGAGGCGAGCGCCTGGCTCGCGGTCCGCGCAGCGCGCACCGGCTGGGGCCTGCCTTAGGGCCTGCGTAAGAACAACTGCTGCATTCGGCCGCGCGGGAGCCCCGCATTCGTCGTTGCTCGTCGGTCGCTTGCGCCCGGCAAACTCCTCCTCGCGCCTAGACTGCGGGGCTCCGGCGCGCCCTCGGTGCTGACGCAGTTGTTCTTACGCAGACCCTTGCCACTGGGCGCGCATGTCGAGCGCGCGCGACGGAGAGCGCATTCGCTTCTCGACCGAGCGCCGCGGCACGGGCGCGCACCTCGTGCTCGACGCGAGCATCGGTGAGCACCTCGGTCCCTCGGCGCCGGGGACGCTCGAGCACTTCCTCCTCGAGCGCTACCTGCTCTTCAACGACTGGGGCGGCGCGCTGCATCGAGGTCAGGTGCACCACGTGCCCTACCCCGCCCAGCGCGCGATCGTGCACGAGGTGCGCTGCACCTTGCTCGAGGCCGCAGGCCTGCCCAGCCCGGAAGGCGAGCCCTTGGCGCACTACGCCGAGGGCGTGGACGTGACCGTCTTCGGCCCCCACCGCGCGCGCTGATCAGCGCAGCGACTGCTCGATCACCGCGGCGCCGCCTTCCACCTCGAGCGTAGCGAGCGCGCCCTCGATCAGGGTCCATTGGGGAGGCTGGTGCCCGACGTCGGCGCCATGCACCACGGGCGCGGGCAGGCCCTCGAACACCCGACGCAGCACGGCCTCCTGATCGGCCGCGCTCGTCTCCTTCGCCTGGGTGCGCCCCACCAGCACCGCGCTCACGCCAGCGAAGAAGCCCGCCATGCGCATGTGGGTCAGCGCGCGGAGCAGGCTCGGCGGGCTCAGATCGCAGTTCTCGAGGAACACGATCACTCCGTCGTCCGCGTGCTCGCGAAGAAAGCGCGGCACGTCGAGAAAGCGCGTGCCGATCAAGCTCATCAGCGTATCGATGCAGCCGCCGATCAATCGCCCGCGCGCCTTCAGCGGGCGTCCGTCGAGCGTGGCCACGAGCGTCGGCTGATCGAGCACGAACGGCGCGCCGGGGTGCCGCCGCCAGTCGACGAACGCGGTCTGGTAGTGGCTCGAACTGCGCTGCACCAGCGGCGTCTCGCCGCTCAGCCAGTCGAGGGTGCGCGCGCTCAGCGGATCGCGCTGCGCAGGCACCAGGTCCATGAGGTTCGGTCCGTGCGCCGAGGCCCAGCCCGCCTCGAGCAAGAGCGGCACGAGCAGCGTGCTGATGTCGGAGTAGCCCAGGATCCACTTGGGCCGCACCTGGGCGAGACGGGACCAGTCCATCCCCTCCAGCAGCTCGATCGCCTCGTCGCCGCCCCAAGGCGGAAGGACCGCGTCGATCTCGTCGTCGAGCAGCGCGTCCATCCACGCCCGCAGACGCACCTGTCGCGGCAAGGTCGCGCCGGCGCGCACGCTCGACTCCGTCACCCGAAAGCCGCGCGCGATGAGCCGCTCGATCACCAGATCCAAGCGAGGCTCGAGCGCGGGCGAGACCGGCGAGCTGGGCGCGGTGATCACCACACGGGCGCCCGGCCCGAGCGGCGGCGGAAAGCGGATCGTCACGCGCCCGCAGCCTAGCCGAGTGTGTTCGTCGTGAGTCAGTAGTCCGTGGTGCCGGCCCAGCCGGTCACGTAGGTGACGGGCGGAGGCGTGGGCAGCGCGCGGCTGAAGGTCCCGATGCTCGTCCCGCCCGCGACGGTGCTGCCGTCGGGGTCCGAGATCTGCGCGGTCAGGCTGAAGG
>CAYZQM010000191.1:0-4018 GCA_964480175.1 uncultured Sandaracinaceae bacterium | reverse complement strand
GGTGCCGCCGCCCGAGGACTCGATCACTTCACGGCTGAGGCCGAGGTAGGGGTCGGGGATCACGTCGGTCGTGATGCACGTGGGCGAGCGGGTGATCGCCACGCCGAGCGCGATCGAGTTGCTCCCGACGTCGATGTAGTGCGCGTCGAACACGTTGGTGCCCGCGGTGCCCTCGAGACCGGCGACGGGGAACGTGCTGCTGGGCGACGTGTACCCGATCGCGGGTGTCGTGGTCGAGCGGACGTACTCGACGCCCCAGATGCGGCTGCTGCCGAACTCACAGGCGTCGGCGCCCGAGACGTTCGCGGCGAAGGTGCCGAAGTAGACGCGCGAGTCGAAGAGCTCGAGCGGGCCGGTCACCTGTTCGCCGTCGCGGAGGTGGATGTCCCAGTTCAGCGAGGTGGCGAACGTGGTCGCGGTGGTCGCGAACGTCGCGACGTCGGTGAGGGACGCGATGCGATAGGGCCGCGCGGTCTCGAGGTCGTCGAGGTCGCCCGTGCCCACGATGACCACCACGTTGCCGACCTCGTCGCTCGAGACGATCGGCGGCTCGGTGGAGGTCGCGCCCTCGATGGCGCCGTCGTTCCAGTAGAGATCGTGCATCGGCTCGAGCGTCCACTCGTCGGGATCGCGCCGGCTGAAGTCGAGGCGCCAGAGCACGCCATCCGCGTCCACCGTGTACGCGCGCGTGGCGATCGTGCCGACGTCGCCGGTGAAGAGCGAGACGCCGCCGGTCATCGGCGAGGGGATCGTCGTCGAGTCGAACTCGCGGATCACTTCACCGGTCGCCACGTCGACGACGTAGAGCGAGCGCCCGAGCGTGCCCGACCAGCAGCGACGGTTCGCGCGCGCGCCGGTCCCCGGAGGCGGGCTGTCGGGCGACGCTGCGACCGCGGGGGTGCAGCCCGCGGCGCCCGCGGCGGCCGCGGCTGCGGTGTTGATCATGCCCATGCCACCCGGGAGGATCGCGATGGCGCGCTGCATCGGATCCCCGCCGAAGTCGACGTACGCCTGGCCGATCGCGGGACGCCCGAAGGTGTCCCCGAGATCGGGCCGGCGGAACTGCCAGAGGAACGACGGATTCAGCGGGTCGGTGACGTCGAGCGCGGTGTACGCGTTGCCGCCGTCGCGCAGGCCGAAGAGCAACACGGTGTGGTACGCGTTCGGCGTCACCGAGTCGCCGGGGCGGCGAAGGAAGAACACGTCGTGGACCACCGGTGTGGCGTCGACCATGAACTGGTGGGCGGACGTCGCGCTCTCGAGCTTCGGCAAGAGCACCGGCGGCACGAAGCCCCAGATCTCTTCGCCCGCGGTCAGGTTCCGCACGCTGGGGATCGAGTGATCCTCGATCGCGAACGCGTGCATCACGCCGTCGTTGGTGCCCACGTAGAGCACGCTGGGCCGCTGCGCGACCTCGGGGCGAAGGCGGAACGCGTTGAACGACTCGTCGGCGAGATCGGCGCGCGGCGGCGTCACGATGACCGGGCTCGAGTGGTAGATGTCGCCGAAGCGGTTGCCGTTGCGCGGGGTACCGGCCACGCCGTGAACCCAGTTGACGATCGCATTGCGACGCGCCTCGTCGCCGGGGAGGCTGCCGGTG
This sequence comes from uncultured Sandaracinaceae bacterium, assembly GCA_964480175.1. GTDB lineage: Bacteria > Myxococcota_A > Polyangia > Polyangiales > Sandaracinaceae > CAYZQM01. The sequence goes on along the minus strand of CAYZQM010000191.1, from coordinate 2,418 downwards.
CTGATGCCGAAGGCGGCCGGGGTCAGCGCCGTGTTCGCGGACGAGAACGCGGAGAGCGCGAGCCCCTCCTCGAGCGGGACCGTGCCGGTGTCGTCGTCGAGCTCGGACGAGGACTCCGTCGCCGGCACCGAGCGGATCAGCATGCCGGTCGCCGCCGCGGGGTTGGTCGGCGCGACGGTGTACAGCGTGCGGGGTGACGTGCTCACGTCGCGCGCGTTGAGGATCGCGTGGAAGCTGTCGCGCAGCGGATCGATGTCCTGCCGATCGGGCGGCAGCGAGGCGCCCGCGCAGGTGTAGCGGGTGCGCTCGAGCACGCCCGACCACGGCGCTCCGTCCTCGCCGACGTTGAAGCCCGAGGTCACCTGGTACTGCTGCTGCAGCGCCGTCGCGCCCCCGGTGAAGAGCGCCGAGGACGCGGCGTACGCCGGCGTCGTCCGGGTGGTGGTGCCGATCGCCGCGCGATCGAGCGCCGCCGCGAGGCTCGCGAGCAGCGACGCCTGGTTCTCCGCGGAGTACGCGCTGCCGGTGCCGCCCTCCGAAGCGATGTCGTTCAAGAGCGAGGCCGCCGCCGGGTTCGCGACGTCGTAGCCGACCACGAAGAGGCCATCGAGGACGCCGGTGCACGACGTGCCGTCCCACTGGCAGAGCGCCGCGGCGGTCTGGTTCGGCAGCGGATAGGGGCAGCTGTAGCCCGGCGTGTTGCAGCCCATCGAGCGGTAGAGCGTGTCGATCTCACCCTCGGAGATCAGGATGCCGTAGCGCTCGCGGCAGGCCTGCAGCGGATCGCCGGTGCCGCCGACGAAGGGGGCGACGTCGGGGTCGTTCTCGAGGTACTCGCGGAAGTCGTCGAGCAGTGCGTCCATGGCAGAGCCGCCGAAGGGCCGGGTGCGGAGCAGCGTCTCCTGGATTCGCTGGTTGGCCAGGCGGTGGCTGTCGACGACCGCGTCGCTGCCGACGGAGACCAGGTATCCATCCCAGGTGTCGCCCGACTGGAAGGCGCGGCGCGCGCCCGCGTTCACGCTGTACGGCGAAGGACACCCGGGGAAGCTCACGGTGCGGGTGGGACCATAGGAGTAGCCGCCGAACGCGCCGATCACGTCGCCCACCCGAGACGCGAAGTCCGAGGGCGGCGGCAGGTACGTCCAGCTCGCCGCGAAAGGCGGAGAGGTGAAGCCGTAGACCGAGTCCAGGGTCATCAGGCCGAACTTCACCCGATCGAGGTAGACGTCGAGGATGCCGTTGTCGAGCTGGGTACCGCGCGGCTCGAAGCTCGAGTGGGCGTAGTACTGGTCGGCCGCGCCCGTGTAGCTCCGGCGATCCACGGCATTGCAGTAATACCCGGTGTACTCGCCGGTCAGCGCCTCCAGCAGCGTGATCCAGCGGTTGCGCTCGTTGCTCGGGCTGGGGCCGCCGGTGCAGGTGGGGAATCGACCCGCGGGGCCCGAGGCGGAGCCGAGCTCGTAGTCCATCGATCCCGAGCTGTCGACGAGCAGCATGACCGCCGGGCGGATGCTGCGGATGTCGGGCTCGCCCTGGGCCGCGGCGCGCTGCGGTGCGCCGACGGAGAGCACGCCCAGCGAGAGCGCGGCGAGCGCGATCGCGACGAGCGACGAAGCACGGGTGTCGGTCGGCTGCTCGATCGAATGCATGGTCAGTCCTCCCACGGGAAGGGGCCGGAGAGTGCGTACGCGCGGCTGTTCGCCGCCGTCTCGTGGATACCGCGGCGCCACACGGCGTTGCCGCCGCCGTCGACCTCGGTCGCGGCGCCGATCGGCGCGGTCCGTCCGCGCGCGGTGTAGGTCGCCATCATGAAGCGAAGGACGCCGTAGCCATCGGAGCGGTGGCCGGCGATCGGGCTCGCGACGACGTAGTCGTCGTTGATGTCGACCGCGAAGTCCGGTGCGACACCGAGCATCGGCCCGAGCGAGGGGCCCGCGAGCGGGTCGGTCTCGAGGGTGTTGGCGCTGACGCCCGCGAGCGCCGGGAACTCGTTGAGGGTGATCCGGTAGTTCGTCATCGCGCGGCCCACCACCGGCTCCTCGGGCGCGAGCCGCGCGGTCGGAGCCAAGGTGTTGCGCGACAGGCCGATCCGCAGCGCGACCGGTCCCATGGTGTCGACCATCGCGAGCGTCGCGCCCAGCGCGCCCTCCGCGATGTAGTGGGTCTGCATCATGCGCCGCTCGGTGCCGACGGTGCGCAGCTCGAAGGTCGAGCTGTGGATCGCGACCATGCCAGTGAGGGTCGACATCAAGATCAAGAGCAGCACCGCGAGCATGACCACGTATATGAGGAACATGGTCAACTCCGGCAGATACGCCTTACCGAAGGTGTCCGCCTCGCCAATGAGGACGCTCGCGAGCAACGCGCCCTTGAGGCTTCCCATGCCGCCGATGACTACGACGATCAGCGTGGCGATGA
>CAYZQM010000190.1:0-13707 GCA_964480175.1 uncultured Sandaracinaceae bacterium | reverse complement strand
CGATGGTCGAGCGCATCGGCAACTGCCGCGTCCTCGGCGAGATCGGCAGCGGCGGCATGGCCGTCGTCTACCGCGCCGTCCAAGAACCCCTTGGGCGTACGGTTGCGATCAAGGCCCTCAAGCCCTCCATCGCCGTCGACTCCGGGTTCGCGAAGCGCTTCGAGCGCGAGGCCCACTTCATGGCCTCGCTGCAGCACGAGAACATCCTCCACGTCTACGACTTCATCAAAGAGCGCGGGACGATGTACATCGTCATGGAGTACGTGCAGGGGATCGATCTCTACGACCTGCTCGAGATCACCCCGCGCCTGCCGGTCGACGTCGCCGCCATCCTGACCCTGCAGGTCGCCCGGGCGCTCGATTACGCCCACTTCCGGGGGATCATCCACCGGGACATCAAGCCGGCCAACGTGATGATCAGCCACCAGGGCGAGGTGAAGCTGATGGACTTCGGCATCGCCCGCGACGACAAGCTGAGCGATCTGACCGAGACGGGGACGGGTCTGGGGACCCCGAGCTACATGAGCCCGGAGCAGATCCTGGGCGACAAGCTCGACTTCCGCTCCGACGTCTTCTCCGTCGGCATCGTCCTCTACCAGATGCTGACCGGCCGCAAGCCCTTCATCGAGGACGACGCGCGCACGGTCATGCAGAAGATCCGGCTGGATCGCTACACCAGCCCCCGCAAGATCAACACCCACGTCCCCCGCACGCTCGAGCGGATCATGGCGCGGTGCATGGAGAAGATGCCGGCGAACCGGTATCCGACCACCCAGGCGCTGATCGACGACCTGCAGGACTTCCTCTCGGCGCGGGTGCCGATCAACCACAACGCGCGCCTGGTCATGTACCTGCGCGAGGTCGGGGTCATCACCGACGCCCAGGCCGACGAGATCCTCTCGGCCAGCGCCCCGAACCGGGTGCGGCGCGACAAAGGCGACCGGACCCTCATCCCCCACAGCTGGATGGCACAGGGCGCGCTCGCGCTCGCCATCGTGGGTGGCGGCGGCGCCATCCAGACGATGGCGGGCCGGATCGGCGGCGATCCCGAGGAGCTGGTCGCCGAGTCGGGCGCGCCCGTCGTGCCCGAGAACGCGGGGTACTTGGGCTTCGTGGTCGATCCCTGGGCCGAGGTCTGGATCGGCTCGCAGCGCGTCGCGATCACCCCGACCGCGCAGTCGATCGCGCTGCCGCCCGGTCGTTACTACGTGCGCTTCTACAACCCGTACTTCCGCAGCGACGAGCGCGAGGTGCGGGTGCACAGCGGCGAGACCGAGATCCTGCGCGTCGAGCTCGCCGAGCTCGAGCCGGGCGAGGCGCCGAGCCCGCCGCCGACCCCGCTGCCGGGCAGCGAGCCTGCGCTCGAAGAGGGACCGAGCATCGAGGTGCTCGAGGACGCTGCGCCGGAGCCGAGCACGCCATGATGCTCCGCTCGCTCCTCGTCTGTGCCGTGTTCGCGCTGGTGTCGCTCGTGAGCGTCGAGCCCGCGCGCGCCGATTTCCCGGGCTTCGTCCACGTGGTGCGCGACGGCGAGACCCTCGCCTCGATCGCGCAGCGCTACTACGGCGATCCCCGACGCGAGAGCGTGCTGGTCGCGGAGAACGGCCTCGAGGCCGAGGGCGGCGCCGCGATCGTCGTGGGCATGCGCCTCACGATCCCCCAGGTCGCCTACCACCGGGTGGTGACCGGCGAGACCTGGGCCGCGATCTCCGATCGCTACTTCGGCACGACGACCCGGGCCTTCATCATCCAAGAGGCCAACCCCGCGATCGAGGGCGCGCAGCCGACCGAGGGCGCGGAGCTGTTGATCCCGTACCCGCTGCGCCACGTCGCTGGGCAGCGCGACACCCTCAACCACGTCGCGCAGCTCTACTTCGGGGACATCGCCGCGGCCCGCACGCTGCGCCGCTTCAACAACCTGCGAAGCACGCGCCTGTCGCGTGGTCAGGTGATCTTGGTGCCGCTCGCCGATCTCACGCTCTCGGAGGAGGGACGGCGCATCGTCGGGATCGGCACCGGCGTCGAGCCCAACGGCGGCGAGGTGCGCGCGCTGCAAGAGCGCATCGCGCTCGAGCTCCCGACCCTCGCGGACGCGATCACTGTCGGGCACTACACGGAGGCCGTCGCGATCGGCAACCGCCTGCTCGGCGCGGGTGAGCTCACCGGCAACCAGATCGTCACCATCCAGCGCTCGCTCGCGGTGGCGTACGTCGCGCTCGGTCGGAGCGATCTCGCGGTGCTCGCGTTCGTCGAGGCCCTGCGGCGTCAGCCCGATCTGGAGCTCGACACCCACCGCACCTCGCCTCGGGTGCTGAGCACGTTCGATGAGGCGCGCGCGCAGATGGCCGCGGACGCCGCCGCCGACGCGGGCACCAGCGACGACGCGGGCACGCCGGACGCGGGCGTCGCCCCCGCGCCCTGACGCAGGTCGGGTCGCGGCGACGGAGGGGCTCGACGCGCGACCCCGGCCTCGTGTACCCATCGCTCACTCGCGATGAGCTCGTCACTGCGCACCCGGGGCGATCGAGGGCTGCCGCTCAGGCCGACGTTGGTCACGGTGGTGGGCTTGCTCATCGTGCTGGGCGCGGGCGGCGTCGGGCTCTCGGCGTACTTCAGCTCGCGGCGCGTGGTCGATGGCCTGTTCCGCGATCTCGCCCAGCAGATCGGGAGCGCCACCACCCAGCGCACCCTGCGCTACCTCGAGCCCGCCGAGCCCTACGCGCGCATGACCGATCGCCTGATGGCGGCGGGCCGTCTCAGCGCCACCGACGAGGACGCGCTGCTCGATCACTTCGGCGCCGCGGTCGACGCGAATCCGTCGTTCACCTGGGCGTCGTTCGCGCGCATCGACGGGACCTACGTCGCCGTGCAGCGCACCGAGCGCGGCGCGCTGCTCGGAACGGTGCGCAGTCAGGACGCCGAAGCGACGGTCGCTGGCGGCGCGGTCCTCGAGGGCGAAGGGCCGACGCGCTGGCGCGAGCTCGCGCCGGGGCCGAGCGGCTGGAGCGTGCGGAGCGAGCGCCGCGACACGTACGATCCGCGCACCCGTGGCTGGTACACCGAGGCGCGCACGGGCAGCGAAGGTCGCTGGGTGCGGCCGTTCCTCTTCTTCACCCGCCGTCAGCCCGGCTTCATGTACGTGCTGCCCGTCGGCGGGAGCACCGCGACGGAAGACGACGACGGCGTGCTCGCGGTCGAGTACGAGATCTCCGCGCTCTCGAGCTTTCTGTCGACGTTGCGGGTCGGCGAGCACGGGCGGGTCTACCTGCTCACGAGCGACGGCTTGGTGGTGGGTCACCCCGACGGTGACGTGACCGAGGGCGCGGGCGTCGCGCTCGCGATCGCCAGCGCCGAGCGCCACGGTGATCCGATGCTCTCGGGCGCGTACGCCGCGATGGAGGCGAACGGCGGCGCGTCGCGCTGGCTCCACGAAGGCGGCGACTTCCGCTTCGGCGAGTCGCTCGCGATGGTGCATCCGTTCCCTGCCGAGCACGGGATGGATCTCTCGGTGTTGGTGGTCGCGCCCGTCGACGACTTCTTCGGCGAGGTGCAGCGGCAGCTGGTGCTCGCGATCGCGATCGCGCTCCTGGCCGCGCTTCTCGCGATCTTGGCGGGCGCGGTCTTCTCCACCCGCATCAGCTCGGCCCTTCGCCTGATCGCCGAGGAGATGGAGCGCATCGGCCGCTTCGAGCTGAGCGAGCGCAAGGTCTCGGACGAGGTCTCGATCGTGCGCGAGGTCAACGAGATGGCCGCGGTGACCGACCGCATGAAGAACGGCCTGCGCTCGTTCGGCAAGTACGTGCCGCGCACGCTGGTGCAGGAGCTGATCGGCAGCGGCGAAGAAGCCGTGCTCGGCGGCAAGAGCCGCGAGCTCACCATCCTGTTCAGCGACATCGCGGGCTTCACCAGCGTCTCGGAGAAGCTCACGCCCGCCGAGCTGGTCGAGGCCTTGGGCGCCTACCTCGATCAGCTCTCGAGCTGCATCCAGGAGGAGCAGGGCACGGTCGACAAGTACATCGGCGACGCGATCATGGCCTTCTGGGGTGCGCCGCGGGAGCTGCCCGACCACGCGCTGCACGCGTGCCGCGCGGCGCTCGCGATGCAGGCGGCGACCCAGCGCCTCCAGGCGAAGTGGGAAGCCGAGGGCAAGCCCGTCTTTTTGACCCGCATCGGGGTGAACACCGGCGACTGCGTCGTGGGCAACATCGGCTCGCCGAGCCGCATGAACTACACGGTGATGGGCGACGCCGTGAACCTCGCCTCGCGCATCGAAGGCCTCGGCAGCGAGTACGGCAAGTGGCTCCTCATCGGCGAGAGCACCGCGGCGCTGGTGAAGGACCAGCTCTTGGTGCGGCCGCTCGACTGGGTCGCGGTGAAGGGCAAGAGCCGCGCGGTGTTGGTGCACGAGCTGATCGGCGAGCGCGAGGGCGCCGCCGAGAGCGTGCTCGAGGCGATCGAGACCTACACCGCGGCGCTGCAGCACTACCGGGCGCGACGCTGGACCGAGGCGAGCGCGGACTTCACGCGCGCCCTCTCGATGTTCGGCGAGGACGGCGCGTGCACCCTGATGATCGCCCGCTGCCGCAGCTACGCCGAGAGCCCGCCGCCCGAGGGCTGGGACGGGGAGTCGATCAAGAAGACGAAGTGAAGCTCGCCGCGACACGGCTTGGGCCCTCGTGTAGAACGCGCGGGCCATGGCGAACCTCGACGACGTCTCCCGCACCATCTGGAACACCAAGAAGCCCGCGCTCGGGCTGCTGGCGACGGCGGGCGCGCAGCGCGCCGCATGCATGGCGCTCGACGACGCGGAGCGCGCGCCTTTCGAGGCGCTGACGAACGCGCTGCTGTCTTGGTGGCCCAAGCAGAAGGCCTCGCCGACGGAGCTCTACGAAGCGCACTTCCCTGCGTGCCAAGCGGTGCGTGAAGCCGCCGGCGATCGGGCGCGGCTCGCGATGGACGCGGCGTACCTGCAGATGGCGGCGCTCCTGAAGCTCGATCCCCGCAGCCTGCCAGCCGACGGGCCGTACAACCTGCGCGAGGACGACTTCGTCGCGCTGGTGCGGCGCCTGGCCAAGGCCAACCACACGGATCTCGAGCTCTGGAAGGGACGCTTCTCGGGCCTGCTCGAGGCGAGCGATCAGCCCTGGGACGCGCTCGTCGCGCGCGCGGCGAGGATGGGCTTCGGTCGCGCGATCCCCAAGCTCAGCTCGCTCCCTTCGCCGCTCAATGATCTGGCGCGCACCATCGATCTGGGCGCCGTGACCTCGTGGAGCCAGATGGGCCCCAAGCACGCGCTCCGCCTCGAGCTCGGGACCACCAAGCGGATCGCGATGCTCGACGACGATCAGAAGGCGTCCCTGATCGCGGCGCTGCCGTGGGTCGGCTGATCCCCCAAGCTCGCCTCGCATCTCGCGCTCGTAGCCGAGCGCCAAGAAGCCGAAACGTCGGAGCCACCCCACCATGAAACGCATCTCGTCCTTCGTCCTGATGATGCTCGGCGCCGTCGGCTGCGCGGGCGCCTCCTCGCACGAGCCCACCGCATCGGGGGCCGCATCGAGCTCCACAGGAGCCACGCCCTCCATGGACCGCAGCGCCGTGACCGCCGCATCGAACCGCCTGACCGCCGAGCTCTACGCGCGGATGGCGAACCCCGCGCAGAACGGCGCGGCCTCACCGCTCTCGATCCTCACCGCGTTCGCGATGGCCCGGCAGGGCGCGCGCGGCGAGACCCGCAGCGAGCTCGATCGCGCGCTGCACCTCGACGGCGACGCGGGCGCCGGCATCGGCGCGATCGCCGATCGGATGGGCGAGCTGAACGCGAGCGGGATCACCCTGCGGACCGCGAACCGGGTGTTCCTCGAGCAGACGCTGACCGTCGAGCCCGCGTTCCGCACCGCGCTCGAGCGCGACTTCCGCGCGCCCTTCGAGCCGGTGTCGTTCCTCGGCGATCCGAGCGGCGCGCGCGTGCACATCAACGGGTGGGTGCTCTCGCAGACCAACGATCGCATCCGCGATCTGCTGCCCGAGGACGCGATCGACGAGAACACCCGCCTCGTCCTCACCAACGCGGTCTACTTCTTGGGCACGTGGCACGAGGCGTTCGACGCCGCGCGGACCCAGCCGATGCCGTTCTGGGCGCGGGGCAGCGAGGAGGTCTCCGTGCCCACGATGCAGGCGCAGCGCGCGATGCGCTTCGGCCGCACCGAGGGCGCGGTGGTGGGTGAGCTGATGTACACCGGTGAGCGGGTCTCGATGGTGGTGGTCGTGCCCGAGGCGCGCGATGGCCTGAGCGCGCTGCTCGGCGATCTGAGCGAGGCGTCGCTCGCGCGCTTCACCGAAGCGCTGGCGCCGCGTCCTCAGGTGACGGTGAGGTTGCCTCGCTTCCGCATCGAGCCCGCCGAGAGCGTGCGGCTGCGCGAGCCGATGGAGGCGCTCGGGGTGCACCTCGCGTTCGAAGACGGACGCGCCGATCTGACCGGGATCGCCGACGTGAGCCCCCCGCTCTTCATCGAGGAGGGCTACCACCGCGCCTTCGTCGAGGTGAACGAGGAGGGCACCGAGGCCGCCGCCGCCACCGCGGTGGTCGTCGCCACCCGCTCCGCCGCCGTCCGCCCCGTCGAGCGCGACGAGCTGATCGCCGATCACCCGTTCTTCTTCTTCCTCCGCGACGTCGAGACCGGCCTGGTCCTCTTCGTGGGCCACGTCACCGACCCGCGCTGAAGGGGTTCACGGACCAGCGAGGCGGAGCTGCGCTACCCTCCCGTTCGATGAACCTGCACCGACTCGCCGAGGCTCGCTCGCTCGCGTATCACGCGATCGTCGCGGAGCGGCTCGACGAAGCGGTGCTCGATCGTGCGCGCACCCAGCTCGCCAGGTTCCGTGCGCAGCGGCTCGTGGGAGAACGCTACGTATCGGAGTGGGAGGCGCTGCTGGCCGGGCCCCGCGATGCGCTCGTAGAGCGGTTGCTCGCGGACGACGAGTCGGCCCGTGCCCTCCGACAGACCACGCCGTTCGCAGGGGTGCTCAGCCCCGCGGAGCGTCATGCGCTCTGGCGCGCCGTACGCGCAGACTTCTCAGCATGAGGCGCGGCGAGCTCGAGCGCCTGGAGGCGATGTCCCTCGACGACCGGGTGCGAGCGGTGGTCGAGGGCAGGGTGCGACGCCTCCGCTGAAGGGCTTTGCCGCGGGGGCGGTCTGGCTTCACAACCTCGCCCCCTATGAAGACGTCGCACGAGATCCGCGAGGCTTTCCTTCAGCACTTCGTGAGCAAGGCCCACGAGCGCTTGGCGTCGGGCCCGCTGGTCCCGAACAACGATCCGACGCTCATGTTCGCCAACGCGGGTATGGTGCAGTTCAAGGACGTCTTCACCGGCAAGGACGTTCGTCCTTACAAGCGCGCGACCACCTCGCAGAAGTGCATCCGGATCAGCGGCAAGCACAACGATCTGGAGAACGTCGGCGTCACCGCGCGTCACCACACCTTCTTCGAGATGCTGGGGAACTTCTCGTTCGGTGACTACTTCAAGGCGGACGCCATCCGGTGGGCCTGGGAGCTGATCGTCGACACGTACGGCCTCAGCAAGGACAAGCTCGTCGTCACCATCTTCGAGGGCGACGCGAGCACGCCCGCTGACGACGAGGCGGGGCGCATCTGGGCCGAGGTCACCGGCTTTGGGCCCGAGCGCATCATCCGCATGGGCGCCAAGGACAACTTCTGGTCGATGGGCGACACCGGCCCCTGCGGTCCCTGCACCGAGATCCACTACTGGATGGGATCGGGCGAGCCGGATCTCTCCAAGTTCGATCAGGAGCCCGGCGCGGACGGCGCGGGCTGGGTGGAGATCTGGAACAACGTCTTCATGCAGTTCGATCGACAGGCGGACGGCTCGCTGGTCCCGCTTCCTGCGCAGTCGGTCGACACCGGCATGGGTCTCGAGCGCATCTGCGCCGCGGTGCAGGGCGTGGTCTCCAACTACGACACCGATCTGTTGCGCCCGCTGGTCGAGGAGGCCGCGCGCATCAGCGGCAAGCGCTACGGCGGCACGCTCGGCAAGGACGATGTCTCGATGCGCGTCATCGCGGATCACGCGCGCACCGCCGCGTTCCTGATCAGCGAGGGCGTGTTCCCCGACAAGGACGGACGGGCGTACGTGCTGCGCCGGGTCATGCGCCGCGGCATCCGCCACGGGCACCGCCTGGGCATCGAGCAGCCCTTCCTTCATCAGGTCGCGCTGAAGGTCGTCGAGGTGATGGGCGAGGCCTATCCCCAGCTGCTCGAGCGCAAGGATCTGATCGCCGAGGTGACCCTCAAGGAAGAGGAGCGCTTCCGCGCGACGCTCAAGCGCGGCCTCGATCTGCTCGAGAGCAACGAGACCTGGATCGAGACGGACGGGAAGAAGACCTTGCCCGGCGCGGTCGCCTTCCGGCTCTATGACACCTTCGGCTTCCCCCTCGATCTCACCGAGGTGATCGGTGAAGAGCAGGGCTTCGCCATCGATCACGCGGGCTTCGATCACGAGCTCGCGCAGGCCAAGGAGAAGAGCCAGGGCAGCAAGCTGCACGACGACAAGTCGGTCGCCGCGGTCTTCCACACCATCGCGCAGCAGCGCGGCGCGACGCGTTTTTCGGGCTACGAGGACGAGCAAGGGCGCTCGCGCCTGGTCGCGATGGTGCGCGAGGGCGCGTCGATCACCGCGCTGCACGAAGGCCAAGAGGCGGCGCTGATCACCGAGGCCACGCCGTTCTACGGCGAGGGCGGCGGCCAGGTCGGAGATCACGGCGTCATCACCGCGGGCGACGCGATCTTCGACGTGACCGACACCCAGAAGCCCGTCGAGGGGCTCTTCGTGCACCACGGCACGCTGCGCCAAGGAACGCTCGAGGCCGGCAGCGAGGTCGAGCTCGTCGTCGATCACGATCGGCGCAGCGCCATCCGCAAGAACCACAGCGCGACGCATCTGCTCCACTGGGCGCTGCGCACCGTCGTGGGACCGACCGCGCTGCAGAAGGGCTCGCGCGTCGGGCCCGAGGGGCTGCGCTTCGACTACGCGGGCAGCCGCCCGCTCACCGCCGAAGAGCTCACGAAGATCGAAGACCTGGTGAACGACAAGGTCTTGCTCAACGCGCCGATCGAGACCGAGGTCTTGCCGATGGACGAGGCCAAGAAGAAGGGCGCGATCGGCATCTTCGAGGAGAAGTACGGCGAGGTGGTGCGCATGCTCCGCATGACCGAGGACTCGATCGAGCTCTGCGGCGGCACCCATGCGCAGCGGACTGGCGACATCGGCCTCTTCAAGGTGCTGAGCGAGTCGGGCGTCGCCGCGGGCGTGCGGCGCATCGAGGCGGTCACCGGTCTCGGAGCGCTCCACTGGGCACAGAGCACCGAGCGCAGCCTCGGCGAGACCGCGGCGCTGCTGCGCGCGGCGCCGGCCGAGACCAAGCAGCGCGTCGAGAAGCTGTTGCTCTCGCTCAAGGAGAAGGATCGCGAGATCGAGGCGCTCAAGAAAAAGATGATGAGCGGCTCGAGCTCCGACGTATCCGTCGGCGCCAAGGAGCAGGCGGGCGTCAAGGTGCTCGGTGCGGTGGTCGAGCTGGGCGACGGCAAGGCGCTGCGCGAGATGGCCGACCAGCTCCGCGACAAGCTCGCGCCCTCGGTGATCTTGCTGGGCACCGCGACCAAGGACGGCCGCGCGCTGCTCGCGTGCAGCGTGAGCAAGGAAGCCACCGACCGCTTCAAGGCCGGCGACATCGTGAAGGACGCGGCGGGCGTCGTCGGCGGCAACGGCGGCGGTCGACCCGACTTCGCGCAGGCCGGCGGCAACGATGCGAGCAAGCTGGGCGACGCCGTGGCCCGGGTCTACGCGCTCGTGGTCTGAGCGCGCGCGTCGCGCGCGAAGCCCGGTGCGGAACCCGGGAGTGGGAGCAGATTCGAGAGCGAGAAATTCCGCCTAGGAATGCAGGAATTCAGGAACGAGATCCTGCGCGCCGAGAAGAGGGGCGATTGACCGGGGCGTCGCGGGGGGTGCATCGTCGCGCGATGAAGCGCGCCCTCGTCGTCCTCCTCGCTCTCGCTCTCTCGAGCATGATCGCCTCGTGCGACACGGAGGGTGACGGGGAGGACACCGGGGTGCGCGACGCGCCGCGCAGCGACGCCCCGAGCGTCGATGGCGCGATGACGATCGACGCGCGGGAAGGCACCGACGCCCCCGCAGCGACGGACGCCGGACGGCCCGCGGGCTGCGCCGGCAGCACCGCGCTCTTCTGCGAGGACTTCGAGTCGCTGCCCGAGGGCGAGGCCACCAGCGCGCGCTGGGGCAACGAGACGCGCAACGGCACGCTCACGATCGACGGCGAGCGCGCGCGCGGCGAACGCGCGCTGCACGTGCACACGGACGACAACGGCACGGCGTTCCTCCGCATCCCGTTCGCGCCGCCGGACAACAGCCACTTCGGGCGGATGTGGCTCTACGTGAACGCGTTCCCGTCGGCGCCCGACTGGGCCCACTACACGCTCGTCGAAGGTCGCGGCACCGGGGCGGGGGTCATCCGCCCGGTCGGCGGGCAGTTCGCGCCCGCGGGTGGTGGCCGCGCGGCGGGCGCGTACTGGGGCATCGGCAGCGACGGAGGCCCCACCGGCGACTGGACCAACTGGCGCACCAGCGCGCCGTCCGAGGGCGGCCGCTGGACCTGCGTCGAGTGGGAGCTGGACGCGAGCGACAACTTCATCCGCCTCACCATCGACGGCGCCGTCAACGAGGACCTCACCGTGAACACGACGATGCACGGCGGAAACCCGGTCGACTTCGTCTTCCCCAGCTTCGAGACGCTGCGCGTGGGCTGGCAGCTCTACCAGAGCGGCACCACGCCCGCGGGCTTCGATCTGTGGATCGACGATCTCGTGCTCGACACCACGCGGGTCGGCTGCGATTGAGCGCGCCGAGTCGGGGTGCCGCGCGCCTATTTTCAGATAGGGTCGCGCCCGTGGAACGAAGCACCCATGGCGCCGTGAACGGCAAGCCCGCGCCCGCGCGGATGTCGCACCGCGAGGCGATCGGCCGGGTGGTCGGCGCGTACCGCGATCCGATCGTGCGCTCCTACTCGTGGGGACGCTTCAAGATCTTCCGCCAGCGCTTCCTCGAGGAGATCGGCCAGTACCTCCCGGAGCGCGGCCGCGTGCTCGACATCGGATGCGGCTTCGGGCTCTTCGCCCTCTACTACGCGCAGCGCAGTCCAGAGCGGCAGGTCGTCGGCTTCGATCTCTCCGAGCGTCGGATCGAGACGGCGCGGCGGGCCGCAGCGGACCTGGGCCTGACCAACGCGGAGTTCCACATCGGGGACGCGCGCGGGATCGCCTCGCTCGATCCGTTCGACGCGATCTACCTGCTCGACGTGCTGCACCACATCCCGCCCGAGGTGGTGCCCAACCTGCTGTCGAGCATCCACGACGCCTTGCCGGCCGGCGGCATCCTCGTCGTCAAAGAGCTCGACACCTCGCCCACCTGGCAGCGCCTCTTCGCGCACGCGCTCGATCTCGCGATGTCCCCGGACTCGCCGCCGCACTACTGGCCGCAAGAGAAGCTGGCGAGCACCATCGAGGCCGCGGGCTTCAGCGTGAAGCGACACGTGCTCATCGACTACTTGCCTTACCCGCACGTGCTCTACGTCGCGACCAAGCTCGCGGCCGCGCGGCGCTGATTCGTTCGGAGGTGTCGGGTCCGTGCTGATCACCTGCCTCCTCGCCGCAGTGGTGTTCGGCGCGTCGCTCGCGCTCGCGAGCCGGCTCTTCCACGAGAGCCGCGCCGAGCGCGCGCTGAGCGCGCTGGTGCTCTCGATCGGGACCGTGCACGGGGGCGTGCACGCGCTCGGCTGGCTGGACCTGCTGACGCCCAGCGCGCTCGCCGCGACGCTCGTCGCGCTGTCCGCCGCGATGCTCGCGCTCGCGCTGATCCCCGACGGGCGCACTCTGCTCGGCGCCCGCGCGCGCGAGGTGCTGCGCCTTCCGTACGACGCGCTGCTCGAGGCCTTTCGGGCCCGGAGCACCGCGTTCCTCGCGCTGCTCTGGACGTACGGCATCTTGCTGTGGTCGCTCCTCTTGGCCTACCTGGCGCCGAGCGGATCGTGGGACGGACTCTGGTACCACGAGCCGATGGTGGGTTTTGCGCTGCAGAACCATGGGTTTGCCGAAGTCGACGTACCCACCCACCTGCTCTGGGTGAACGGGTATCCCCGGCTCTCGGAGAACCTGATGTTGTTCTGCTCGGCGTTCGGGGATCGGACGCTGATCGACGCCGTTCCCCACGCGATGGCGCCGACCATCCTGCTCGCGTTCTTCGTGCTCGCGCGCCGCTTCAGCCGGGTGCGCACCGACGCGATCGGGCTCGCGTGCGTGCTCTTCACGGTGCCCGCCGTCGTGCTGCAGCTCCGCTCGACGTACGTCGATCTCTCCGTGCTCGCGACGTTCCTCGCCGCGCTGCACTTCGCGTCGAAGCCCACGATGGCCCGGCGCGACGTGTGGCTCGCGGCGGTCGCGATCGGTCTGCTCGGCAGCACCAAGTCCACGGGCATCGCGTACGTGGCGATGATCGGTCTCTACGGGTTGGTGTCCGTGGGCCGCTCGGTGCGCTCGCAGGGCCGCGGTCTCCTCGGTCACGCCGTCTTCGCGTTCACGCTGTGCCTCGCGCTCTTTCTCCCGACGTTCGTGCGGAACCACGCGCTGCACGACAACCCGATCTGGCCGCTGCGCTACCACTCGGAGCGCCTCGGGATCGATCTGCCCGGACCCCACGATCTACAGAACATGCAGATCGGCTTCGGCGGCGTGATGCACGAGCTCTTCGGCGCTCCCGATCCGGGCGCGGACTTCGCCGACACCCGCCGGCACGCCTTCGGATTCGGGATCACCTACCTGGGCATTCCGCTCCTGCTCCTCGCGCTGGGCAGTACGTTCCGCGCGTTCGTCGAGCGGCGACGCACCGCGAACGGCGGGTCCCCCGGCGTGCTGCTCGTGTTGTTCGGGATCGCGCTCTTCACGTTCGTGACCTCGCCTGCGTTCTACTGGGCCCGCTACTCGCTGCCGTTTCCCGCGATGGCGCTGGTGGTGATCGCCGCGTACCTCGGCGGTCGTCCCCGCGGCGTGAGCAGCGAGGGGGTGATCTTCGCGATGTTCCTCATCAACGGTCTCACGCTCGCCTGGGCCGAGCCGCGCTGGGACGTCCCGTTTCTCACGGCGGTCGATCTCCTCGAGGCGCCGCACGCGGAGCGACGCTACGCAGAGACCAGCCCGCTCTTGTTCTCGCCCAACGCGCGGCGCTGGCGGGACGCGCACATCGGTGAGGGCGACGTCGCGGCGTTCGACGGGATCACCGCGTTCATCGGCAACGGCTGGGACGAGGGGTTTCACAACCGCCTCGTCTACGTGCCGTTCGAGGGGCGGGACCGTTACCTCGAGGCCCTCGACGAGCTCGATGTCGACTGGGTGATGGTGCAGCGCGGTCACTCCGAAGACCGCGCGCTGTCGACCGACTCGCGCTGGTCGTTTCAGGAGACGGTCATCCTGGACACGATGCTCTACCAGCGGGTGGCGCGATTCGGGGTCGTGGGCGCGGGCGAGGGTGAGCGTGCGGGTGAGGGCGAGCGTGCGGGTGAGGGTGAGGGTGAGGGCGAGCGTGCGGGTGAGGGTGAGGGCGAGGGCGAGCGTGCGGGTGAGGGT
>CAYZQM010000189.1:11171-13848 GCA_964480175.1 uncultured Sandaracinaceae bacterium | reverse complement strand
GCCCTTCACCAGGCCCGAGCCCAGGTACTTCACCAAGCCGCCCTCGGTGGTGGGCATCACCGGCACCCAGCTCAGCGCGCGGAAGCGCTTGCCGTAGGTCGAGTGCTCTTCCCAGCGCCCCTGAAAGCGCACCACCTCACCGGCGGTGAAGCCGGCGAGCTCGCCGATCACCGTGACGGGCTCGTCCCGCTTGCGGGTCTCGAGGCGCAGCACCGCAAAGCCCGTCTGGCTGGCGTAGCGCACCTCGAGCACCGAGCCCATCACCGCAGCGTCGGGTGCGTCGGGGGTCTTGGGCTTGCGGCTCACCTCGAACACGGCAGGCCGAATCTAGTCGAAGGACGAACGCCGCGCCGACGGGATGTCGCGCTAGCCTTCCGCGGTCTCACCGAGGAGCTCCATGCGACGCGTTCACCTCTTCGAGCTCGAAGACTTCGACTGGGTCCCGCGACCGATCCGCGACGGCGGCACCGATCTCTTGGACGCGGGCTTTGCCCGCATCGGCTTCTACGACGGAGTGGTCCCCGAGCTCGCCGCGCTGATCGAGCGGACGAACGAGCGCGCGCTGCTCGATCTCTGCTCGGGTGGCGGCGGCGGGACGCTGCACCTCCTGCAGAAGCTCGAGCGCAAGGACGTGACGCTCTCGCTCTCCGACCGCCATCCCAGCGAGGCAGGGCAGGCTCGGGTGGCGGCGCTCGCCGATCCCGCGGT
The DNA here is from genome assembly GCA_964480175.1 of uncultured Sandaracinaceae bacterium. Taxonomy (GTDB): domain Bacteria; phylum Myxococcota_A; class Polyangia; order Polyangiales; family Sandaracinaceae; genus CAYZQM01. The sequence goes on along the minus strand of CAYZQM010000189.1, from coordinate 13,140 downwards.
GACGTATCGCCCCGAGCCGGTCGACGCGATGCGAGGGGGCGGGGAGCTGCCCGGCGTGCGAACGATGTCCGGCGCGCTGCATCACTTTCGTCCCGAGGACGTGCGCGCGCTGATCGCTGGCGTCGTCGCGCGCCGCGCGCCGTTGGCCTTCTTCGACGTCGCGGCCTCGCCCGCGATCCGCAAGCTCCCGATGGTGCTGGCGCCGATCGCGATGCTCATCAACATGATCGCGCTGAGCCTCGGCTCGCTCCTCTTGGTGCCCCTGGTGCGACCCTTCCGGCTCTCGCGCTTTCTTCTCACCTACCTCGTGCCCGCGATCCCGCTCTTGGTCGCGTGGGACGGAACCGTCTCGGCGCTGCGGGCCTACACCCCCGACGAGGTGCTCTCGTATGCGCGCTCGGTGCCGGGGGGTGACACGTACACCTGGGACGCTGGCGTCCGCGGCTCGGCGCTCTATCTCGTCGGCGCGCCGACGTCCTGACGTCATCGCCCGGGCGAACATGCCTCGACCGTGTAGAGGTAGTCGGCGGGCTCGTCGCTGCGCGGGTCGTCGCCGATCCTAGCGAGGCACGCGCCGCCGCCCGGAGACGGCATCGCGGGCACGAACGAGAGCCGCGCGCCGCCGGGATCGCGCAGCACCAGCGGCTCGCCCGCGTTGGTGAGCCCGCTCTCGCCCAGCGAGGTCCCGATGCGCAAGAGCGCGGCTCCGGGCGGGATCGGCGCATCGCCGCTGGGATCGTCCGCGTCGAACGCGCTCGCGACGACCAGGACGCGCGCGCCCGGCGAGAGCACGAACGAGGGGAGCTCGTCGCCTTCGCGGTCCAAGCCGTCGGCGAGGCGGAAGCCCGCGAGATCGATCGCGTGATCGTCGTCGTTCGACAGCTCGACGTACTCTTGCGTGGGCTCGCGCCCGAGCGGATCGATGCGCGCCTCGCGGATGCTGATGCGCGGTAGACGCTCCCGCGTGTGCGCGTCGAAGCGGTGCTCGATCGATCGCCCGGTGACGTCGCGCAGCGACAAGCGCAGGGGGACTTCCTCGTCCGCCACGAGCGACGCGAGGCGCAAGCGAGCGCTCCCTCGGGGCGCGGCGACCGCGACGCTCACGCTCGCCGTGCGCAGGATCGCGATCACCGGCTCGCCCGCCTGGATGCGCAGCTCGATGCGCTCGTCGGTCGTGAGCATGCAGCCCAGCGAGATCGCCTCCTCGTCGAGGGCGCACGAAAGCTCGGCGAGGCTCGGGGGGCTGGTGTCGGGGCCCTCGCCCGTGCGGAAGCTGCTGCTCCACGCGGCGAGCGGCGCGCCGGTGGCGTCGATCGCGCGATCGACGCGCGCCACGTAGCGGGTCAGCGGGCTGAGCGGCGGTAGGTCCAGCAGCCCGACGCAGAAGCCCGTGAGACCGATGGCCTCGCAGTCGGTCGGCTCGGCGCGCGCGACGATCGGGCCGGCGGGGCTCTCGAGCGCGACCGCGCCCTCGGTGCTCCGCAGCGGTCCGTCGAAGCGGACCACGAAGGTGCGGAGATCGGTGCCGACGTCGCTCGAGCCATCGGGCGGCCAGCTCGCGGTCGCGGCGGCCCCGGCGTCGAACGCGTCGCTCACCCGAAGGGCGCGCACGATCGGTGCGGACAAGGTCTCGCGGCCGCTGCGCGCCCAGCCGCCGATCGCCACGGTGAGCGCGCTGCCTGGGGCGAGCGGAAGCGTAGGCGTCAGCTCGATCCGCCCGAGCTCGCGGTGCACGTCGCACGCGATCGCGCGCGCGAGGTGCTCGGCGCGCAGCGGGCTCGATCGCAGATCGTCGAGCAGCGCGTCGCTCGGCGCCATCGCGAGCAGGTAGATCGGAGGATCCGCGTCGAGCTCGCGCGAGATCTCGATCTCGATCCGCGGTCGCCTCGGGATCGCGTCATCTGGCCAAGGGCGGCCATCGAGCGCGTGGGCCCGCACCGAGGTCACGGCCAACGGCGCCATCGCTCCG
>CAYZQM010000189.1:2790-11161 GCA_964480175.1 uncultured Sandaracinaceae bacterium | reverse complement strand
GCGGGCATCGCCGTGTCGCGCGCCACCAGCTGCGGAGGATCGAGGCACGCCATCGAAGGCAGCCCGATCGCGATCATCCCCACCACGCCCCCGAAGAACCCCACCCGTCTACGCATGGCGCGCGCTATCGAACCTGCGACCACGCCATTGCGTCTCCCTCGTTCCGCTATGCTCGCGGCGATGGCGTTCGACCCAGAGATCGAGGCGATGATCCGTGAGGGCCGGCACGCAGACGCCGCCGAGCGGCTCGCTGCGCGCGGGGAGGCGGCGCAGGCGGCCGAGCTCTACGCGACCGTGTGGAAGTACGAGGAGGCCGTCGAGGTCGCGAGCGACGCGGGGCTGCTGGTCGACGCGTACCGGCACGCGCTGACCTCCAAAGATCGGGCGCTCGAGCAGAAGACGCTCGCCGATCTCTTGCTCGATCCGGAGCAGGCGAGCCGCGCCGCGCGCTTGGCGCAGAGCAAGCGGCGCCTCTCCGATGCGGCGCACCTGGCGGCGGCGGCGGGCGAGCTGACGAACGCGGCGCAGGCGTTCGAAGAGGCGGGCGAGCTCTTCATCGCGGCCGAGCTGCACGAGCGCGCGGGCGATCAGAAGGCGGCGGGCCGGCTCTACGAGCGGCACCTGTTGGATCACGACGACGACGCGCGCGCGGCCCTCGCGCTCGGGCGCATCCTGTTGCGCTTCGGTCGCGCCGAGCCCGCGGTCTCCGCGCTGCAGCGCATCGAGGGTGACCCAGCGCTCGGCCCGAGCGCGCGGCGGCTCTTGGTGGTGGCCTTCGATCGACTCGGGCTGAGCGATGCCGCAGCGAGCGTGCTCGATCGGCTGCGCGAGGGTGATGCGTCCCTGCCGCCCACCGTCGCCGCGTACCTCGCCGCGCAGCGCGCCGAGACCTCGGGGCCCGAGGGCCAGCTGCTGCTCGGTCGCTACCAGGTCAAGCGCACCCTCGGCGCGGGCGGCGCGGGTCGCGTGCTCCTCGCGGAGGACACGTTCTTCGGGCGGGACGTGGCGATCAAGGTGCTCTCGGCGGTCGAGGGCGCGCGGGGCCGCGATGCGCTGGTGCGCTTCGCGCGCGAGGCGCGTCTGTCCGCGAGCCTCGAGCACCCGAACGTCGTGAAGGTGCTCGACTACTACGGGCAGGGCCCGTACCTCGTCATGGAGCTGATGGCGGGAGGCACGCTCGACGATCGGCTCTTTCCTCGCGCGGCGCCCAAGGACGGACCGCTCACGCCCTTGCCGCCGGCGGTCGCGCGGCACGTGATCACCTCGGTGCTGCGCGCGCTGGATGCGGCCCACCGCCGCGGCGTCGTCCACCGCGACATCAAGCCGGGCAACGTCTTCTTCGGCGCGGCGGGCGAGGTGAAGCTCGGTGACTTCGGCGCGGCGCACTTGCTCGACGCGGGCGCGACGCGCACCGGCGCGCTCATCGGCACGCTCGCGTACATGGCGCCCGAGCAGATCGCGTCGAGCTCGACCGTGCATCCCGCGACCGACCTCTACGCGATGGGGGTGCTCATCTACGCGGTGCTCCTCGGGCACCTCCCGTTCCCCGGGCCCGACTTCATCGAGCAGCACCTCAGCGCCGCGCCCCGCGCGCCGAGCACGCTCGCGCCGAGCTGGATCACCGTCGTCGAGGGATCGCTCGCGCCCCTCGATCGGCTCACATCCCAGCTGCTCGCCAAGGACCGCGAGGATCGTCCCGAGTCGGCGCTCGCCGTCGAGCACGCGGTGAACGCGCTGCCGTGGGACGCGTGGCAGCGCAGCTACGAGGCGACCGCCGAGCGCGCTCCCGTCGCACCGGTCGCGCCGCGCGCGAGCGTGCCGCCGCCCAGCGCCCCGCCGCATGGCGCGCCGCTGCAGGGCGCGCCGCTGCATGGTCGCTACCAAGAGTTCGAGGTGCCGCACGACGATCCGAGCGCGCCCCGCCGCGCGCGCGACGAGCTCTTGCAGCGCGAGGTCGAGCTCCTGCGCCTCGCGCCGGCGGAGCACGCGTCGCTCGCGCGCTTCGGCGCTGTGAGCTCGCCCTACCTGCAAGGGATCTTCGCCGAAGAAGAGGGGTTGCTCGTGCTCGAGGCGCCCACCTCCGTGGCGTGGTCGCCGCCGCTGCCGCGCGAGGCGCACGCGCAGATCTGCGCCGCGGTGCTCGCGCTGCACACCAAGGGGCTCACCCACGGCGCGATCGAGCCGAGCGCGATCGCGCTGGGCCCGGCCCACGCGGTGCTGCGCCTGCCGCGGCCCGGCGCGATCCCGGGGACCGCCGAGGGTGACCTCGCGGCGCTGGAGAAGCTGCGCGCGTGAACGACTACTCGCTCGCCTTGCCCAGGCGGCGCGCGGCGAGCACCGAGACCACCGCGAGCAAGATGCCCAGCGTGCTCGGCGCATCGCCACCCACCGAGCATCCGCCACCACCACCACCGCCGCCGCCCGGGCCGGGGCCATCGCAGCTGTTCGCGGCCCACGTCGCCTCGGCCGCGGCCAGCGTCGCCGCGCAGTCGCTCGAGGTGACCGCGTCGATGAAGAGCTGCGCGTCCACCCGCGCCAGCGAGACCGCCTGCGAATTGCACGCGTAGGTCCCGTCGCCTTCGATCACGACGCCCGACAGGCCGAACCCACCATCCGCGCTCGGCGCGCCTACGGGGATGAGCGCGCGTGCGCCTTCGGTGGCCGATCCACGCAGGGTCGCGGAGACGACGTCACCGACCGCGTAGGTGCCGACGTCGCCGTGCACGGCGGTGATCGTCACCATCCCGCCGCCGCTGCCGTTGGTGGTCGTCGTTCCCTCGAGCACCCCTACGGCGGGCACGGGATAGGAGACGTACGAGAAGGTGCCGCCGCAGATGCACGACGAGTTCGTGTCGCAGTACGAGGGCTGGATCGCCGCGGCCTCTTCCAGGGTGATGCCCGCCGCCGCGAGCCACTGCACCAAGCGCGGCTCGTCGGCGAGCTCGCGGACGTAGGCGAGGTTGCGCTCGCTCGCGATCTTCGCGACGAGCGGCCCTTCTCCGCCGACCTCGAGCAGGTGCGCCATCGCGCAGCGCACCCCGCGGGCGTCGACGAAGATCGGGGTCTGCGCGATCCCGGGGTTCTGCGGGAAGGTCCCGCCCTCGCGGTAGCGCGCGAGCTCGCCGAGCAAGAGACCGCGCACCAAGCGCGTGAGCGGATCGAGCGCGGCCACGCTGCTCGCGGCCCGACGCTCCGCGCGGCGGATGTGCTCCGCGACGCGCTGGCGCTCGCTCGCGGGGGTGGGTCGATGATCCGTGATCGCTTGAGCCAACATGGAGACCTCCATCGTCGTCGCAGGACGCGACGCGTCGGCCCACCCAAGCGACGAGCATGCCAGCGCCGCTGGCACACGATGGCAGCCGAGGTGCGTCCGAAGCGCTCAGAGCACGCGGGCCGCGAGCCAGCCCAGCGCGGCCCCCGTGGCGAAGAGCGCCGTGAGCCGCAGTGCGCGTGGACCACGCCTCGGCATCCCGAACGAGATCTCGGCGATCGCGTCGCCCTCCACGTCCACGAGGAGCACGCCGTCCACGTCGAACGCGAGCGCGTACTCGAGGAGCTGCCTCCGGGTGGGCGCGTGGTCCAGCGCTGGGGCGCGCTCACCGGTCTTCACCTCCGCGACGAAGCGCCGCCCCCGGCGTCGCACGATGAAGTCCGCGCGCACACCGAACGCCCGCGCCACCCCGTCGACGTGCAGCAAGACCTCCGACGGTGCTTGCTCACGCTCGATCACGAAGCCCCGTGCGAGCAACACGGAGCGGGCGTGCACTTCGCCTCGGCGCGCGCGCGCGAACCGTCGCCGAAGGCGGCGCCGCACCCACCAGCGCCTCAGCGCCACCGCGATCAACGCGCCGATCGCGATCAGCGCGAAGGCGAATGCATCGAGCTGCACCGCCGAGCGACGCAGCGGAGCGGCCGCGACTGACGGTCCAGCCGGGATGTCGTCCATCACCTCGGGCCGAGTAGGACGCGTCCGACAGGCGCGCATGAGAGCGCTGTCCGGGTGAGGAAGAGAAAGACCGTTCAACGACCACGACCAAGATCACGAACGATCACGATCACGTTCACGACGGTCGCGCCTGGGCACGACTCAGTCGACGAGCGGAGGCTCGACGAGACGCCACCTGGCTCACCCTTCTCTGCTGAGCGCGGTGTGCCGCAGCGATCGTGCGTCGAGCTTCGACCGACGATCACGATCACGCGCTGGCCGTGGAGAGAGTCAGAGCGGGCACGGGCGCGGGCTCGGGCACGGGCACGGGTCTGCAGGACGACAGTACGCGGAGGGTCCGGCGTGGGGGCTCGGCGCAGCGAGCACGGCTCGTGAGCCGCGACGGTCCGGCGTGGCAGAGGGCTCCGCAGTTCGAGCCCTCTGCTGCGCCGGACCTTCACCTTCGAACGAGCCGCGCGCAGCAAGCCGGGCCTCCACGCCGGGCCCGGGCTGTCGTTCATGAGAGCGCTGTCCGGGTGAGGAAGAGAAAGACCGTTCACGACCACGACCACGATACGATCACGTTCACGACGGTCTCGCGCAGCCACGACCCCCTCGACGGGCAGTGCTCGACGAGACGCCACCTGATCTCTCACTTCTCTCCCCCAAAGCGCGGTGCTCTGTCGAGACCGTGCAGCAAGGGGCCGGGGTGGGGGTTCCGAGTAGAACGCGTCGGAACGACCTACGCCCGAGGGATGCTCGCGAAAGGGTGTTCGAGTTCCGATGCTGACCGAGGGAGGAACCCCCACCCCGGCCCCGCTCTCCGCGACCTCCTCCCAACACCGCGCGACAATTACTCGCCCCGCGCAGCGGACTGGTTTCACAAAGCCAAGCGCAGCAAGAAGGCCCTGCGGCCTTGGAGCAAGCCCACCCCGGCCCCGCTCTCCGCGACCTCTCCCAACACCGCGCGACCAACACTCGCCCCGCGCAGCGGACTGCTTTCACAAAGCCGAGCGCAGCAAGAAGGCCCAGCGCAGCGAAAGCCAGCGCAGCGAAGAGGCCGAGCGCAGCGAAGGGGCTACACTCGCGCCCCCGTTCGACGGGCGAGGAGCGAGATGACGGTGAAGCGCAGCGACGGGTCCCTGGTGATGATCGACGGTGCGACCTCGATCATCATCGACGAGCGGTCCCACCCGGTGATCGTCACCACGTGGTTCGGTGAGGCCACGGTGGGAATCGTCGACGAGTACTACGACTGGCTCGGGCCTCGGCTCGCGCAGGCGCACGCGACGGGCGAGCGCCTGGTCCTCATGAACGACACGTTCGCGATCGAGCGGCCGACGCCCATGGTCCGCAAGCGCCTGGCGGAGAAGACCGAGGCGCAGAACCCGGTGCACGGCAAGGCGATTGTGGGCAGCGTCGTGGTGATCGAGAGCGCGCTGGTGCGCGGCGCCGTCACCGCGCTGAGCTGGATCCTTCCCTCGCTGAGCAGCTCCGTGTTCGTCGGATCGATCGGCGAGGGCATCGAAGCTTCACTCACGATCGTGGCCCGCGAGGGCCTGCGCGCGCCGAGCAACCTCCGGAGCTACGTGAGGCCCGGGCCGCCCACTTGAGCGTGCGCCTCGCGCGGCCGCAGCGCCCCGCGCTCGCGGAGCGTCGAGGTGCGCAGCGCTTCGTAGGGACGCGCGGGCTTCACCCGCAACATCGCGCGCACTTCGGTGAGGGGGCGCGGCAGCAGCTTCTCCCACGGCGCGACGGGCAGCCAGCGCGCGCGCATGCCGCGCAGGCGCGCCGACGCGATCGCGCGCGCGACGCGCAGCTTGCGGATCTTGAGCACGCCGACCCCGACCACGACGGACACCCCCGGGTTCCAGATCTGCGCGTTGCTGAACGAGAGCAGGGCGACCTCTCCGATCAAGTCGCCGGCGTAGCCCGTGACGGTGTGCCAGAGATCGTGGGTATCGCGCATGCGCTGCCCGACCCACGCGGCGTCGCTCCCGGGCTCGTGGAGGCCTCTCTGTCCCTCGAGGCTCGCGGCGACGAGGCCATCGGCCGTGATGCCCTCTGCGTCCACGAACGCGAGGTATGCGCGGCCGAGCGAGCCCTCGGGGAGCGCGGCGAGGCCCGCGCGATCACAGAGCAGCGGCAAGAGCTCGGGTCGCTCGCGCAGCAGTCGTCGCCCTTCGGGATCGCGCTGGTAGCCCTTCAGGATGCGCTCGTTGCTCTTCCACGAGAGCGACTCGATCAGGGTGAAGACGTGCCGGGTGTCGTCGGGATCGTCCGAGAGCGCGCGCGCCGCGCGCAGCGCACGCGGGATGTCGAAGCCGGACGCGGTGGCCGCCATGGGGCGAGAGGATAGCGCAGTCCGCAGGGTCGAGGCCGCGGGCCGCATGGAGTGCAGCGAGGAGGCGCGCGGCAAACTTGCGCTCTCAGCCCATTCCGCGGGTAGGATCGTTCCGCTTGGACCAAGGCAAACAGACCTCGGCGCTGCAGCGCCTCTTGCTGGACGCCCGCGGCGGCGGACCGGCGAAGGTCGACGCGCTCTTGGCGCTCGCGCAGCGAACGGTCTTCGTGGTCCCGTGGCCGCGCGCCGAAGACGGCTGGCGCACCCTGGTCTCGAGCGGCGGCGAGAGCGCGCTGCCGATCTTCTCCGATCGCGACGAGCTCCAGGCGGCGGCGAGCCGCTTCGGCTGGCTCGACGCCGATGGGACCGCGCCCTCGCTCGAGGTCGGCTCGCGCGAGACCCTGCGCTACGCGCGCGACCGCAGCCTCTCGTACGTCGTGGTCGACATCGCGTCGGAGCACAGCATCGAGATCACCCCGGCGGAGATCGAGCCCCTGCTCACGCCCGCCGCGCGCCGCGACTCGTCGGGTCCGTTCTCGGGCGCTGGGCGGGTGAGCTCGACGTTGATGCGCGCGGTGCAGAAGACCCCGAGCCCGATGCCTGCCGTGGGCGGCATCGAGCCGCCGCGCCTCGACGGACGCACCCCCGCGCCGCTCACGCCCGCCGAGCTCGCGAGCATGGGGCAGCCCCGCATGAGCGCGCCGCTCGTCGCGCCGCCCCCGGGGCAGGCGCCCTCGTCCCCTGGTGTCGTCGTCGCGCCCGCTCCGCCTCCGAGCGCGCCCGAGGTGCCGTCCGGTCCGCCGATGTCGGTGCAGGCTTCGAGCCCCCTGAGCGCGCCGATCGGCGACGTCGCGGACACGCTGCTCGATCGGCTCGACGCGGTGCTGCGCAACTACCCCGAGGTCGAGTTCGGCTGCATCGGCGGGTTCAACGGCGTGAACGTCCTCGGGCTGCGGGTCGATCTCCGCATGCGCACCCGCGTCGATGCGCTCGCCGCCGAGCTCGGCGCTGCGGCGGGCGAGGCGATGAGCTTGGTGCTGCTCGACGAGAGCGATCACTTCCGCGCGGCGCGCGCGGCCGCGCTCGTGTTCTTCCCCTGGCGCCGTCGCTGATCGAAAGGCGGTCCGATCAGAGGCCGCCGGGCTGGCTGCCGAAGGTCAGGCGGAAGACCTGGGGCTCGCCGCCTTCTTGGAACGCGGCGGTGCCCATGCCGACCTGGAACACGAACGGCTGATCGGGGCTGCCCGCGCGCACGCCCAGCGCGTACGACATGCGGAAGAGGCCGACGTCGAACGCCTCGAAGTTCGGTCCGTAGGCGGCGCCGGTCGACGCCGCGACGAAGCCGTCGAGCCACGGGGCGATGGGGAACGCGTAGTCGACGCCGAACGCGACCGCGCTCGGTCCGAGGATCCACCCGTTGCGGAAGCCGGGCATGCGCCCGAGCACCGCGAGGTCGGGCAGCTCCGTGAAGGGCACCGGCTCGGTGCCGAGCGTGTTCGCCATCTCGATGCTCCCCCACGCGCCGAGGGTGCGACCGTGGTCGACGTCCCAGTAGCCGCCGAGCGCGCCGCCCCAGCGCACCCAGCGGCGATCGAGCGGGCGGTTCAGATCCACGCCGAGCTCCGCGTGGCCTGCGATGCGCACGCCGCCCGCGTCTTCGGGCGGACGCTGCCGGCTGTCGAAGGCGAGCTCGAGGCGCTGGCGGTAGGCGAAGTAGCCGTCGTCGTAGCCCGGGGGGATCCCTTGGAAGAACCCGCGCGCGACTCCGTCGCGCAAGCCCACCTCGTCGTCTTCGAACGCGAGCGTGTCGTAGAACTCGTTGGCCGAGACCCCTGCGAGCACGCGAACCTGGCTCGAGCGGTAGGGCCGGATGCGCACCTCGGCCATGCCGTCGATGAAGCGTCGACCGTAGCGCGCGATCTCGTCGGGCTGCGCGTAGGGGCCGATGCCCATGAAGAGGTAGTCGGGGCGCTGCCACGCATCGATGGTGAACTGGACCACCGCGGCTTCACCGATCGGGAAGCGATCGACCAGCGTCCCGCGCAGCCAGTCTGGTCCGCCGAAGCCGATCTGCGCGCTGAAGTAGTTGTCGCGAGCGAGCG
>CAYZQM010000189.1:0-2780 GCA_964480175.1 uncultured Sandaracinaceae bacterium | reverse complement strand
TGATCGAACCAGAGGTAGATGCCCACGCTGGGCAAGAACCCGAAGTCGATGAACGCGGTGGGGACGATGCCCCAGGGGAGCGGGTCATCCGAGATCGGCAGGTAGCGGAACAGATCCCACTGATCGCGCTCGGCCGTGGTGAGGAGGAGCGCGAGGGGGCGACGGATCAGGTACTCGACGGTGAAGTAGAGCGGCGCCAGCAAGAGGCGAGGCACATCGAGCGCGACGTCCTCGGGCGAGCGCGGCGGATCGGGCCGCCCGTCGTAGTCGGGCAGGACGCGGCGCGGGATCGATCCCGACCCGGCGTCCGCATCGGCGTCGGACACCGGCACCGCGCCCGCGTCCGAGCCCGCGCCCGCGCCCGTGCCCGAGCCCGCGCCCGACTCCGAGCCCGGGTCCGACTCCGAGTCCGAGCCCGGGTCCGACTCCGAGCCAGCGCCCACGCCCGAGCCCGACTCTGAATCCGGCTCCGCGCCCGCGCCCGTGCCCGCGCCCGCGCCCGACTCCGAGTCCGCAGTACCCTCCGCGCTTTCATCTCCGCTTCCCTCGGCCTGCGCGGACACGGGCGGTGCGCACCAGAGACACGCGAGCGCGACGATCAGCGCGCGCATCATGGGTTCGGCCTCGCTGCGGTCTCGGGCCGCTCGAGGCCTGCGACGCTCAGGCGGCCCTCGCGCTCGTAGAGGTGCACCCGCACCGGCAGCGTGGTCTCGGCGTCGCGGCTCGCGGCGACGACGTCGAGCACGAGGTAGCTCGCGTCTCCAGCGGGGTCGGGCGTGACGGCGACGCAGATCCCATCCGCTTCGTCGAGGAGCGCGACGGCGCGCTCCCGCATCGGATCCATCGCCCACGCGTGCGCGGTGTAGCTGCGCCCTTCGGCCGGACGGAAGCCGCTGCTCACCGCGCGGTCTTCGAGGCACACGGTGCGTCCGTCGCGCTCGATCGACGGATCGGTCAGCGGTGAGAGACGCGTGAGCCAGCGCTCGAGGATCCGATCGCGGCGACCGATCAAGATGCGCGTGAGCTCGCTCGTCACGATCGGGCGGCTGAAGTGGCCGCGCGCCACCAGCGCGCGCACGTGCTCGTCGCCGAAGCGCGCGACGATGCGCGCCATCCACGCAGCGTCGTGCTCGGTCATCCGCTCGTAGGCCGGGTTGGGATAGCCAGGACGCCAGTGCTCGGGCTCGAAGCGCTCGAGCGCGAAGTAGCCCAGCGTGGTCCCCGCGGCGCCGATGGTGGCGTGGTTCCAGGGTCGGTCCATGAAGCCGAAGGTGACGAAGTCCTCCGACAGCGACTGGAAGTCGACGTAGCCCGAGTGCCCGAAGCGGCGGGCCATGAGCTCGTCCGTGTAGCTGATCCCCAGCGTGTCGCTGAAGTCGATCATGTAGTGGCGCACGTAGCCGCGACCGGGCGCCGTCTCGATGAACGCCGCCATCGTGTTCTCTTGGCGCGAGTCGATGTGCGAGAGCCACGCCGAGAGCACGAACATCGCGCGCACGTCGCGCCGGTGCTGGTGCGGAACGACGTCGTTGGGATCGTCGTCCCAGATCCCGGTGTAGGTCCACGGGCTGATCGGCTCGCCGTCGATGAAGCGCGACAGGCCCGTGCGCACCCGTCCGTGCTCGTCGGTCAGCGCGTTCGCCAAGAGCTCGTCGACCCGCTCCTCCGTGAGCGGCGACTCGCGTCCATCGGTGCCGCGCAGCACCGCGTCGGGCGCCAGCGTCAAATCATCGCGGGCGATGTAGACCACGCGGTTGCAGGGGGTGAAGTAGCCCGCCGCGTGAAAGACCGCCGCGCCGATCGCGTCGGCCGCCGAGCTGCGCTCGGGCTGCACCTCGGAGTCGGGCTTCATCAGGTAGGTGCGCCCGCGGCTGTCGCGCACGAAGAAGCCGGGCGTCGAGCCGTCGGGCTTGCCTCGGGTGATCACGAAGGGCGGGTGCACGTCGTCGTCGACGCCAGCGATGCCGGGCGACTCGTCGCTGCACGCGCCTCGCGCGAGCTCTTCGGGATCGAGGGGATCACGCGACAGGCGGTTGGTGAACCAGCTCGAGTCCGGCACCTCGTCGAGCGCGTTCACGTTGACCGCCTCGGAGTCGAGCTCGAGCGTGAGCGCCTCGGAGAGCGGACGAAACGAGCTGTTGTCGACCCCGTCCCAGAAGTACGGCGAGTACCACGAGGGAGGCGGTGGGCCGAACGCGCGCTGATCGAGGTCGGTCCACAGCGGAGGCGCCGCGGGGAAGCGCCGCAGGTGCGCGCCACAGCCAGCGAACACCAGCGCTGCGAGCAGCGAGCATGCGATGGCAGAAGAGCGTGCGCGCGGGATGATCATGCGGGGAGCGGGGAGCGCGCGTAGCGCGCGCGACGGATTGCAGCAAGAGCGGGGCGGGCGTGAGGGTGAGGGCGTGCGTGAGCGTGAGGGTGGGGGCGGGCGTGAGGGTAAGGGCGGGCGTGAGCGTGAGCGTGAGGGTGAGGGCGTGCGTGAGGGTGAGCGTGGGGGCGAGGGCGGGCGCGAGGGTGAGGGTGAGCGTGGGGGCGACGGTGAGCGTGGGGGCGACGGCTGCGCGCTCTTGTTCGATCGCCGCCTGTTCGCTGTGCTCGTCGATCTCGAGCGTGCACAAGACTTCGATCGTTCGGCGCTGCGCTGGCGCCCGTGCGTCTCCACCTGCGCTCGGAGGGCTCGCTCGGGTTTCACCAGCGTGCCGGCGGGCGCCTCGTCAGTAAAGGCCGGCCTTCGGCCGCCGCTCCGCGAAATCGACAGAGCAAACGACGGCTCCATCGAT
>CAYZQM010000188.1:8787-13851 GCA_964480175.1 uncultured Sandaracinaceae bacterium | reverse complement strand
TGCACCTGCTCGCGCGGATCGCGAGCGTGATCTTGCTCGAGGCCGCGTGCGGCGCCGATCCCGAGCTCGCGTCGCTCGCGGTGCGCGAGCTCGGGCAGACGGGATTGCTCGGTCGACCGGTGCTCGCCGAGGTGGTGCATCGCGACTGCACGGCGGCCTTCGAAGCGACCGTGCTCGGCGCGCGACGCGGCGACGTGGATGCCGTGCGTCTCTTGCGGGGTCGCGCGGACGATCCCGCGCCCTCGGTCCGGGCGGCGGTGGTGATCGCGCTCTCGCCCGACCTCGATCGCGATCTCCTCCTGCGCTGGGCGCGCGACGACGACGAGGGGGTGCGCGCTGCCGCGAGCGAGCGGCTCGGCGCGATGGGCCCCGCGGATTCGGCCGCGCTCGCGATCCTCGTCACCAACGCGCGGAGCGACGGCAGCGCGCGGGTGCGCGCCCGCGCGGTCCGTGCGCTGGGGAGCTATGGCGCGGGGGCGTTCGAGGCGCTGCGCGAGCGCCTCTCGGATCCCGACGGGGTCGTCCGCATGGCCGCGGTCGAAGCGCTGGTCCGCACCAATCGGATGCAGGCGCGCGGGACGCTGCTCGATCTGTTGGCGACGCCGCCCAGCGCCGAGAGCATCGAGGCCGCGCGGGTGCTCGCCAGCGCGGTCGGCAGCGACACGGCGCCCAGCGACGACGATCGCCAGGCCTCGCTCGCGCACCTCGCGGGCGCGCTCGCGTCGAGCGAGCCGGCGCTGCGGGCCCAAGCGGCCGTCGTGCTGGTCGGCATCCCAGGGGCCGACACGCTCGGGGCCGCGCTCACCGACGCGCTGCGTGCCGAGAGCGACGCGACTGCGCGCCTCTCGATCGCGCGCGCGCTCTTGCGCCGCGAGGCCGACGCCGCCCTCGCGCGACAGGCGCTGCGCGAGCTGATCCCGCTCGGGGGGATGAGCGGGACGCAGGCCGCGGCCGTGCTCGCCGAGGAGGGCGACGTCGTCGGGCTCGAGACGCTGCGCGCCGTCGCGATCGGCGGGGCGAGCGAGACCCGTCTCCGAGTCGTCGCGCTGCACGCGCTCGGTCGCCTGCACCCCGCCGAGCTCGCGCCCGCGCTCCGCGACGAGGATCCGGCGGCGCGCCTCGCGGCAGCGAGCGCGGTGCTCGCCGCGTCGGGTGGCTGACGCCACAGGGTGAGGCGTGCGGCCTCACGCGCGGCGCGCGGTCCCGCCTTTTCTCCGCTTCTGCCGTGGCATGCGGCTCGCTGAGTGCGAGGCATGCAACGCATTCTTCTCCTCTTCACTTTCGTCGTCCTCACGGGTCTCTTGGTCGGTCTCGGGTGCAGCCGAGCGACGGAGGAGAGCGCGGGGGAGACCCTCGAGTCGGCGCGTACCACGGTCGACCACGCCGCCACCGATCTCCGCGATCACGCCAACGCCGCGGGCGAGCGCGCCGAGCGCGCGGCCGAGGCGCTCGGCGACGACGTGGACGAAGGCCTCGAGAACGCGGGCGCCGATCTCGAGCGCGGCGTCGACGAGGCGGGCGCCGACCTCGCGGCGGCGACCGCCGAGGGCGCCGATCGGGTCGAGCGCGAGGCCCGCACCTCCGAGCGCGCGGCCCGCGCCGAGTAGACACCCCGCAGCGCGTGACGCGCTCGGGCGGCGGGAGGATCGGCGTCCCATTTTTGGGGGGTGAACAATTGCCCCCGCGCGAGCGTACGATGGCGCATGCAACGCCCCGCCTGGTCCGTCGCTCGCCGCATGCCCTCCGTCGCGCTGGTCGCGCTGTCCATCGCGTGCGGCTCGAGCGAGGCCCCGACGCCGCCGCCCGCGGTGTCCTCCGCGCCCGCGCCGAGCGCGCCCGCGGCCAACCCCGGCGCGAGCGGCGACGTGCTGCTCGACAGCGACGGCACGCTCGCGGCGGACGGTCGCGCGTCGTGGACCGTCCCCGTGGCGGCGGGCGAGCGCGTTCGGGTGACGCTCACGTCGTCCACCTTCGACCCCGTGCTCGTGGTCCAACCCCCCGGCGCAGGCAGGCTCTCGAACGACGACTTCAACGGCGATCGCACCCGCTCGGAGCTCGAGATCATGGTCGCCGCGGGCGGCGGGATGAAGGTCGAGATCGGCGCGTGGGGACCCAGCGGACCGGGCACCTACCACGTGCACGCCGAGCGCATGACGGGCGCCGTGCCCGCGATCGCCGCCGCGCCCACGCCGTCGCCCGCTGCGCCGCCTCCGCACACGACGTGGGGGACGGGTCGCGGCTACATCGCAGGGGGCGCCGCGGTGCCCAGCGCGCCGCCGCCCGCCGCGATCGTCCGCGTCGGGGATCGCGTCGAGGGGAGCCTCGGAAGCGGGGACGCGACGCTGCCGAGCGGTGAGTTCGCCGATCACTACGCGCTCACGGTCACCGAGGCGGGGCACTTCGCGATCGAGATGGAGTCGCGGGCGCTGGACTCGTTCCTGGTGGTGACCGGACCGAACGGCGAGCGCTTCGAGAACGACGACGCGGGTGGCGCGCTGGACTCGCGTGTGGAGATCGACGCGAGCGCGCCCGGTGAGTGGAGCATCGTCGCCACCTCGTACCGCGCGGGGATGACCGGCGCGTACGAGCTCAAGGTGCTCTCGGCGCGCGACATCGTCGCGGCGGGCGGCAGCCCGAGCGTTGGAGCGCCGGGCGAGCGCATCGAGCGGGGCACGCTCGCCGCGGGTGACGCCCAGCTCACGTCGGGGGAGTACTCCGACAGCTACGAGCTCACGTGGCCCGTCGGCACGGCGGTGCACCTCGAGGCGCGGAGCACGACCTTCGATACGTACCTGATCGTGCGCACGCCCTCGGGTCGGCAGATGGACAACGACGATCAGGTGCCCGGCAACCTGAACGCTGCGCTCGACTTCGTGGTGACCGAGCCCGGGACCCACCGCGTGATCGTCACGAGCTACGCGCCCGGCATGACCGGCGCGTACGAGCTCGCGATCGGCGGCGGCGCGGCCGGCGCGGGGGCGCCTCCGAGCGCTGCGCCTCCGAGCGCTGCGCCTCCGAGCGCTGCGCCTCCGAGCAGCGGATCCCCGAGCGCAGCGGGCGGCGGGACCGTCTCGGGGGACCTCGCCGCGGGCGATCGCACGCTGACGTCGGGTGAGTTCATGGACTCCTACCCGATGACCTTCACGCCCGGCGCGCCCGTCTCGATCCGCTTGAGCTCCACCGAGTTCGACACGTACTTGATCGTGCGCTCGCCGAGCGGTCGCCAGACCGACAACGACGACTTCCGACCGGGCGACCTGAACTCGGGGATCGATCTGCCCGCGGCCGAAGCCGGCGAGTACACGGTGACCGTGACCAGCTACCGCCCGGGCGAGACGGGTCGCTACACGCTGAGCACGAGCGCCGGTGCGCCCGGCGCGGTGGCGATGCCCAGCACCCCCGGTCGGCCGGGCACGCCGAGCACGCCCGGTGCCCCGCTCACCGGCGGCAGCCGGGTGTGGACGGTGTCGGTCGGCATCAGCGACTACCCGGGCTCGGCGAACGACCTCCCCGAGTGTGCGAACGACGCGGTGAAGATCGCCGAGGCCCTCCGCAATCAGGGCCTCACGGCATCGGATCGCGAGTTCGTGCTCACCGACTCGAACGCGACGCGCGCTGGGGTGCGGGCCGCGCTCGCGCGGGTGGCGAGCAACATCCAGCCGGGCGACGCGTTCGTGTTCTTCTACTCGGGGCACGGCGGCCAGACCCGCGCGGCGCGCGCGGACGATCCCAACGAGCTCGACGGGCTCGACGAGTACATCGTCCTCTACGACGGCAACCTCCTCGACGACGAGCTGGGCACGCTGCTCTCGGCGATCCACGCGCGCACCACGCTCGTCGCGCTCGACGCCTGCTTCGCGGGCGGCTTCGCGAAGGACGTCGTGAACCGCCCGGACGTGGTCGGCATGTTCTCGTCCGAGGAAGACGTGACCAGCGGCGTCGCGATGGAGTTCCGCGCGGGCGGCTACCTCTCCCACTTCTTGCGCAACGGCATCAACGGCGAGGGTGACACCGATCCCCGCGACCGCGCGCTCACCGTCGGCGAGCTCACCCACTACGTGTGGCGCCAGTACGCCGAGCACGGCGCGGATCTCCGGATGGGCGAGGGCTACCAGCACCTCGTGGTCGATCGCGGCGCGGTGCACAACAGCACGGTGCTCTGGAACGCGGGCGGCTGAGGTCGCGCCGTGTCGGCGACGACTGAGACGCTGCGAGCGCGCTCGCGCGCGAGCGGGGCACACCGAGGTTGCCTCCCCGAGGCTCGGATGACAGCGTTCCGCCGCGCCCACGGGCGCTTGCCGAGGCCAGCATGAAGACCCACGTCACGATCCTTCTCTGCGTGTCCGCGCTCTGCGCGCTGGTGGGCGCCTGCGGCGGAGGCGGGAGCACGACCACCACCACCACGGGTGGCAGCACCAGCGGCGGCAACAGCGCGGCCAACGTCAACAGCGGGGGCAGCGGCGGCTCGAGCGGGAGCGTCGGCGCCATCGCGACGCCGACGGTGCGCGCGGACGGAACCGTGGTGATCGGGCCCGGCTTCGTCCCGACGCCGATCATCATGGCGGGCAACGCGGGCGGGCCGACCGACGCGTCTTCGCTCGGCGGCGGCGCGGTGTCCGGCTACTGCGTGGGCGTCATCCCCACCACGCCCCAGCACGTCCTCGAGATCACCGCGCCGATGAGCCACCTCCGCATCGTCGTCGACGCGTTCTCTCCCGGCTCCGGCGGCTCGAACGACACCACGCTCTTCGTCCGCGTGCCCGGCGGCAACATCTGGTGCGACGACGACGGCGGCGGCGAGCTGCAGCCCATGGTGGAAGGCAGCGTGAGCCCCGGTCGCGTCGAGGTCTTCGTCGGCGCCTACTCCACGAGCGGCGTGGGTGCGCGCTACAAGATCGCGTTCACCGAGAGCCACGACTACACCCACTACTCGATCCGCGGCTCGTCGCCCCCGTCGTACGAGTACTGAGCCCCGACATCGAACCTGAGCTGAGGCGTCGTTCGATCGGCCGTAGCCAACGTCGTGCGGCCCCGCGCGGCGTCACTCTGCGGCGTTGGGGCGGG
>CAYZQM010000188.1:3731-8777 GCA_964480175.1 uncultured Sandaracinaceae bacterium | reverse complement strand
GCGCATCTCGCCCTTGCCCTTCACCGTGATCGTGCCGCGGTCCTCGAGCGGCAGCGCGCCGTCGAGGCAGCGCTGGGTGCTGTCCGAGATCTGCACCCGCCCGGGCAGGCCGCTCGACTCCATGCGCGAGGCCACGTTCACCGCGTCGCCCCACAGGTCGTAGATGAACTTCCGCTTGCCGATCACCCCGGCGACGACCGGCCCCGTGTTGATCCCGATGCGAATCCCCAGCGAGGTGCCGTGCGTCGCGTTGAAGTCGTCGATCGCATCGAGCATGTCGAGCGCCATGCTCGCGAGCGCCAGCGCGTGGTCGCCGCGCGGCTCCGGCAGGCCGGCGACGACCATGTACGCATCGCCGATCGTCTTGATCTTCTCGAGGCCGTGCTCGTCCGCGAGGGCGTCGAAGCGCGAGAACACGTCGTTGAGCATCACGACCAGATCCTCGGCGCTCACCGACGACGAGAGGTTCGTGAAGCCCACCAGATCGGCGAAGAGCACGCTGACCTCGGAGAACTGATCGGCGATCGTCTCCTCGCCTTCCTTGAGCCGCTCCGCGATCGGTCCCGGCAGGATGTTGCGCAAGAGGCGCTCGGCCTTGGCCCGCTCGGAGTCGAGCTCGACGTTGAGGCGCTCGAGCGACGCCAACATCTCGTTCACGGTGCGCGCCAGCCCGCTGAGCTCGTCGCTCCCGCTCACGGACACCCGCAGCGAGTGATCGGCCGCCGCGCCCACCACGCCGACCTGCTGCCCGAGGTGACTCACACGCCGGAGGATCACCCGCTCGAGGAGCAGGAGCACCAAGAGGCCGAAGGCCAGGCACGCAGCGCCCACCGAGGCGGCGATCACGTTCGCGTCGCTGCGCCCTTCCGCGTAGACGGTGCGGGGGATGGTCACCGCCAGCATCGCGATCGGCTCGCCTCGCAGATCGCGCAAGAGCGCGTACGCGCCGAGGTTCCCCTCGTCGATGGGCTCGACGAGCCGCCCCTCGTCGTCGAGCGCGAGCACGGCGTCGCGGATCGCCGCGGGGATCTCGTCGAGCGCGACGATGTCCATGTCGAGACGGACCCGCTCGCGCAGGCGCGTCAGCTCCGCCTCGTCGAGCGCGCGCGCGAAGAAGAGCGTCCCGTGCGGAGGCCCGCCCGAGGTGCTCGTGAGGATCGCGTGCGCGCCCACGACGTAGGGCACGCCTCGGATGCGCCGCAGACCGTAGACGGTGGCGTCGGGATCGACGCGGGCCAGCAGCGGATCATCGGGACCCGAGAACACCTCCTCCGAGGTGAGCGGCTCGCCGTGCTCGGCGCTCACCCGGTCGAAGCGATCCCCGTAGAGCGCGCGCAGCGCCTCGTCCACGATGAGCACCACGCTCAGCTGGTTGTCGGTGAGCGTGTTGTCCGCGAGGTTCGTGGTGACGTACCCCTCCTGCTCGCCCACCGCGAACGCGTACGTCTCGTCCCAGACCGCGTAGTCGAGCGCCATCGCGCCGAGCGCCTCGGCCTCCGAGCGCAGCGTGTTGCGGGCGCCGTCGAGGTCGTCCTCGGCGAGCCGGTGCTCGATCGCCTCGAAGCGACTGAGCACGTGGGCCCGCAGCGGAATGCAGATCGCCGCGACCAGCGCGAGGGTGGCGAAGACCACGATGAGCAGCATCCGCTGCCGAAGCGACCTGACCGGCCGATCGCTCACCGGACCCCGGGCGTGCGTAGCATCGCCGAAGGGTCAGGCGGAGCGGGGCTCGCCGTCAACGACAGGAGGGCCGCGCGCGCAGGAATGCGGTGCGATTCGGAGTACGTTCGCCCGCCGTGCACCTCGTCCACCCGCGTTCCCTCCGCCTCCTCACGCTGCTCGGCGCGCTCAGCAGCTGCGCTTCCTCCGCGCCGGTGCGTCCCGCGGAGCCCGGTGCATCACGAGAGGAGACCGCTGGCGACGAGACGAGCGCGGCGCTGCCCGACCTCGAGGTCCTCGCGTTCTTGTACGCACCGGAGCCCCCCGACGGCACCTTCTTGGTCGATGCCGCCACCGGTCGCGTCGCGCTGCGGGTCAGCTTGGAGGACGGCGGTCGCGGCAATCCCAACGAGCACGTCTTCGTGGTGGCGGTCGGTGAAGATGGCGTGGTGAGCCACCACGTGATTCGCGACGCCGACGAGATGGAAGGCGAGAGCCCTGAGATCGAGCGCGAGGTCGCGATCCGGCAAGTCGTCGTGGCGGGCGAGCTCGCGGGCTTCGTCGTCTCCACCTTCGAGCGCGCGATCGTCGAGTCGGACGGCGCAGGAAGGCTCGAGGTCTACGCCCAACCGGACGGTGACGAGGAGCGCGGAGCGCTGCTGCAGGTGATCGAGCCCACACCGCCGGCGCGCGCGTTCTTGTGGTGCGCTCGCGACGACGAGGGCTTCGAGATGCGCGCGCCCGACGCGCCCGCGCTCGACGCGCAGGTCTACTACTCGCGTGCGGTGGGTCTCCTCGTGGTGCAGCCGTCCTACAGCTGGTCGGACCTCTGCACCGATCGGGAGCCCGCTACCTACGTGGTGCGTCTCGATCCCTGAGCCGATTCTCTTGAGCGTGCTCGCTCAAGCCGAGCGGTCCGGCTCGCTCCGCTGCACGTGGCCGGAGCGCATGACGAACAGCGTGCCCAGGACGATCAGCAGCGTGCCGAGCAGCGCCAGCCATGGCGGGACGTCGCCGAAGAGCACGAAGCCCCAGAGCATCGAGAAGGGGATCTGCGCGTAGCTCAGCGCGGTGGCGCGCGCCGCGGACTCCTGGTGCAGCGCTTCGGTCATCTTGATCTGCCCGAGCTGGGTGAAGGCGCCCATCAGGAGCAACAGGCCCCACTCGCTCGGCGTGGGCCAGACCCACACCGGGATCACCAAGGGCAGGCTCAGCGGGACGCCGAGCATCGGGAACTGCAGCACCACCACGAGCGGGTGCTCGCTCCGCAGCTTGCGCACCACGAGGTACGCGCCCGCTGCGGCGAGCGCGCCGCCGAGGCCAGCCAGCACCCCGAGCGTCGGCAGCGCGTCGCTCGCGTCCATCACGCTCCCGAAGAGCGCCGGGGGCCTGGCCACCAAGATCACCCCGCACAAGCCCAGCACGATCCCGATCACGTCCGCCCCACGCGCGCGCTCTTGCAAGAGCAAGGGCGCGAGCGCGGCCACCAGGAGCGGGTTGAGGAAGTGGATCACCGTCGCATCGGCGAGCGGCAGCGCCGTCACTGCGTAGAAGAAGCAGTGCAGCCCGATGAAGCCGAGCAATCCCCGGATCACCAGCCACTTGCGCTCGGAGGTCCCGAACGGCGACAGGCCCGCGCGCCGCACCTGGTAGAGGCTGATGCCCAGGGTCACCACCGCGCGCACGAACGCGATCTCCACCGACGGCAGCCGATCGCCGACGAGCTTCACGATCGCGCTCATGATCGAGAACGCGAACGCGGAAACCAGCATCGCGCGCAGGCCGGGGGTGAGCCCGAAGCGCGACGGTGCGTTGGTTGGCTCGGTCGGTGGTGGGGTCACACGCCGACGCAGAGCTTGAGCACGGCCTGCTCGAGCACGATGCCCGAGTCGCGCTTGCTGCCCTTGAGCAGCACGTCGGTCTCGGCGAGCAGGGTGAAGGCGCGCGCCAGATCGTCGACGCTGAACTTGCGCGCCGCATCGGCCAGCGCGCGGGCCTTGAAGGGCGGTCCACCCGCGAGCTTCACCGCCTCGTCGGGGCTCATCCCCGCCGACAGG
The DNA here is from genome assembly GCA_964480175.1 of uncultured Sandaracinaceae bacterium. Lineage (GTDB taxonomy): Bacteria > Myxococcota_A > Polyangia > Polyangiales > Sandaracinaceae > CAYZQM01. Next base: position 5,061 of record CAYZQM010000188.1, on the reverse strand, counting down.
CCATCCTTCATGCGCGCGACGAGGCGCAGCTGCCGCGCGACGCTCCCCAAGATCATCAGCTCGGCCTGGCGGGCCGCGAGCAGCGAGCCGACGGCCTCCATCGCCTGCGAGGTGCGGCGCAGCGCGATCGCGTCCACGAGCTGCCAGATCGTGTCGACCCGCACCCGCTCGACCACGTTCTCCACCGCGTCGAGATCGATCGGCCGACCCTTGCCGCCGTCGCTCCCGACGTAGAGCGAGCAGCGCTCGATCGCGTCCTCGAGCGTCGCGAGATCGCTGCCCACCGCCTCGACGAGCGCAGAGAGCGCGCGCGGATCGATCGCGTTGCCGCGGCGCTTGGCCTCGGCGTTGGCGAAGCGCTCGAGCAGCGGCCCCTTCACCGCGTCGACCGCGACCCAGCCGCCACCGTCCTTGGCGGCCTTGGCGAGCTTGGTGCGCGCGTCGATCTTCTCCGCGGTCATCACCAGGCACGTGGAAGGCGAGGGCGCGGCGACGTACGCCGCCAGGCCGTCGAGCTCGGCGCTCGCCATGTCGTCCACGTCACGCACCAGCACGTAGCGCACGTCGGCCATCATCGGCAGGGTGCGCGCCGCCGCGATCACCTTCTGCGCGCTCAGGTCCTTGCCGCCGTGCAGCACGTCGTCGTTGAAGCCGCGCCCCTCGCCGACGGTGGCCTTCTTGAGCAAGAGGGCCGCGCGCTCGATCAGGAACTTCTCGGCGCCGACCAAGAGGTGCACCGGCTTCCATTTCCCCTGCCGGGCTTCGCTCAGCAGCGTCTGGATCTCGAGCTGATCGTCGTAGCCGGGGCGCGCCATCAGCGCTTCTTGGTCTTGGCCTTGAGCAGATCGCCGAACGTGCCCATGCCGCCGCGCGCGGCCGCGGCCTCGCGGTAGGTGTCGAAGTCCGCGCGCTCGGCGTCGTCGAGCGCCGCCTTGATCGAGATGCGCACCCGGCGATCGGTCGACTCGATCACCTTGCCGGAGACCTCCTTGCCGACGGGGAACTCCTTGCGGAGATCCGCGCCCTGGCGGGTGCCGGTCTCGGCGTTGGGGATGCCCGCGCGGCCGTGCCGACCCTTGGCGCCGACGATCTGCACCGCGACGCCCCACGGCTCCACCTTCTCGACGGTCGCCTTCACGATCGCGCCGAGCACGGGACGCGCGGCGCCCTGATCGACGCCGCCGACCTGCGCGCCATCGCTGGCGAGCGCGAGGCCGACGCGCTTGGCGACCGGATCGACCGCGGTGACCCGCAGCACGAGGCTCTGGCCCACGCCGGGCTTCTCCTTGCCGGTCTCGGGCAGGAAGATGCCGCTGGCGGTCTTGGTCTC
>CAYZQM010000188.1:0-3721 GCA_964480175.1 uncultured Sandaracinaceae bacterium | reverse complement strand
TGCCGGTCTCCGAGACGTGCAAGAGGCCCTCGACGCCCGGCGCCAGACGCACGAACGCGCCGAAGTCGGTGATGCGGGTCACCTGGCCGGCGACGACCTTGCCGGGCGCCGCGATCGCCTCGATGCCGCTCCAGGGATCGGGCGCGAGCGACTTCAGCGAGAGGGTGACCTCGAGCTTCTCGGTGCGTCCACCGTGCTTGCCCTGGTGCTTGGGATCGACCGCCTTGCGCTCGAGGTTCTTGATCTGCACCTCGACGACGTCGCCCGACTGCACCGCGTCCTCTGCGCGCACGCCGCGCTCGTGCGAGAGCTCGCGCAGCGGGATGAGGCCCTCGATGCCGCCGAGGTCGACGAACACACCGAAGTCGCGGATCTGGGTGACCCGACCCTTGCGGATCGAGCCCACCACCAGCTCGGCGAGCGTCTGCTCGCGGGCGGCGTCGGCGTCGCGACGCAAGAGCGTGCGGCGCGAGAGCACCACGTCGCGCGCGTCGACCTTGGTGACCAGGAACGAGAGCGTGCGACCGATGAAGGTCGTCAGGTCGTCGACCCGGTGATCCTCGAGCTGCGAGGCCGGGCAGAACGCGCGCACGCCGCCGAGATCGACCTCGGCGCCGCCCTTGTTGATGCCGGTGACCTTGCCCTCGACCGGCACGCCGCTCTCCATCGCCACGCGGAGGTGATCGACGCTCGCTTCCTTGCCGAACTTCTTGGCGAGCTTGATCTGCCCACCGTCGGTGCTGACGACGAAGCCCTCGATCGTGTCGCCGACCTTGATCTCCTGGTTCAGGAGCTCGCCGACATCGAAGTAGCCCTGCTGCTTCTCGTCGAGGTCGACCAGCACGGAGTCCGCGGACACGTGACCGACGACGCCTTTGATCTTGTCGCCGACGTTGACGCGGCGGGCCCGGGCGAACGGGACATCGCCCTTGGCGAACAGGTCGGCAAAGCTCTCTTTCGACATGGCCGGCGGGCATAGCCCCGGACCCGCCGCCGGTCGAGTTGAAGGACGTCGAGGACGCTCGCTTCCTGTACTCTGCAGGCCGTGAAGACCCGGCGGCCGGCAGATCAGAAGGACGGCGTCGAGAACGACCTCGACCTGGACCGCTCGGCACGCTTTCTGTCGGCCGAGCTGCCGCTGGACGCGGAGCTGCTCTACATCGGCGGGCTCGGCGCGCTTCTCTATCTGGTGGGGCTGGCGTTCGACTGGCACCTGCTCCGCCTGCTCAGCAAGGCGTGGCCGGTGGTCGCGATGGCGCGCTGGGTCCTCTCCGAGGCGCGCGCGCGCAAGCGCCCCGAGCTGAACGTGATCGCGCGGGCGCTGATGTTCGGCGCGCTCGGTGATCTCTTGCTGGAGATCGGGCCGGCGCTCTTTCTCCTCGGCGCGGGTGCGTTCCTCGTCGGGCACCTCTTCTACATCCAGGCGCTGCACCGCGAGACGATCGCGATGCACTGGGCGCGGGCGCTGCCGGGCGTCGCGCTCGCGGCCGGCGTGGTCGCGCTGCTCGCGCCGCAGGTCGGCCCGCGCCTCTTGATCGCGCTCTCGGTGTACGCGCTGGCGCTCGCCGCGGTGATCTTCCGCGCGGCCGCGCGCGTCGGCTCGCCGAAGGTCGATCCCTTCTGGGCCCGCATGGGCCTGCTCGGCGCCGCGTCGTTCGCCGCCAGCGACGCGGTCCTCGCGATCGATCGCTTCCACACCGAGATCGCGGGCGCTCGCTTCGTGGTGATCGCGACGTATTGGGCCGCGCAGGGCTTGCTCGCGGTGTCGCTGGTGCGCGGCGCCGTCCCGTGGTCGCCCCCGCTCGAGGAGCCGAAGCCCGAGCCCGAAGCCGCGAGCGCCGCCGCGACCGAAGGTGGGCTGGAGGCAACGCCCGCCGCCGAGGAGCTCGCCGACACAGCGGCCGCGACCGAGAGCGCGTCCCCTGCCGCGCCCGACTCCGATGGATCCGAGGGCGCGTCGGCGCCGGCGTCCGCTTCCGAGCTCGAGGCCGAACCATCCGCCAGCGACCCGCCGACGACCTGAGCGGAACCCGCGACGGCGAGCGTTGTCTGGGCACCGGTGCGCTGGTGTGGCCTCGCTCTCCTATCGCTCCTCTTCGCGCCCAGCGCGGCCGCGCAGTGCACGATCGAGGGCGACGCGCGCATCGACGACGTGACCCCGCGCGGGACCGACCTGCACTTCGGCGTCGAAGAACACGCGCGCGTGACCCTCGACGGAGTGCGCGCTCGCGTGGAGGGGCTGAGGCCGATCGCGTTCGTCGGTGCCGCCGCCAGCCGCGACGTCGCGCTCTTCCTCGCGGCCGACCGCACGGTGCAGGGGGTGATCTCGGTGCGCGCCGGGACGCCCCTTCGGGTGCGTCGGGTGGACGGCGCGCGCGCCGCGGGGTTCGTCGATGCGGGGCTCGTGCGTCTGCCGATCTCGGTGCCCTGCGGCGCGCTGAGCCTCACACCGGAGGCGCCGCCGCCCGCCGCGGACACCAGTGACGAGGGCGATGCCACGCTCTTGGTGCGCGCTCGCTCGCTCTCGGTCTACGCAGGACCGACGACGTTCCGTGGCGTTCGCCTCGCGCTGCGCGACGGCGCGCCGATCTCCGAGTGGCCCTGGCTCACGGCGCGCGGGCACTCGGGCGCGCGCGTCCGAGTGACGGCCGTCCTCGCCGACGGAGTGACGATCGATGGCTGGGTCGAGCGAACCGTGGTGCAGCGACCGTCCAGCTTCACCAGCAGCAGCTGCTGCTGCATGGGCGGCGGCACCATGTGCGGTCACGGCTACGCAGGCGAGACGTACCGCGGTGCCGCCCGCGTCGCGGCCGGCGCCGAGCTCCGCGACGGCGACGATCGCGTCTGGGGCCACGTCGTCGAGGACACCGCCGCGACGGTCGCGATCAGCGCCTTCACGGTGACCAGCCATCCGATCGACGCGCCGCCGGAGGTGCGCCGGATCGAGACGGTGTGGCTCGAGACCATCCCGGGCCTCGTGTTCGACAGCTGCTCGTCGCCGTCGATCCACCTCGATCGAGACGCGGTCACGATCCCGAGCCCGTGACGGGGCTCAGAAGCGGATGCCGCCCGCGTACTCGTTCACGTCGGCGTGATCGTTCATGAACGCCATGATGAAGAAGGGGATCAGCGTGACGGCGTAGACCACCGATCCTGCGATCAGGAAGGGCAAGTAGTCGACGTCGTCAGCGAAGATCGGCCCGAGCGTGAGTCCCAAGAAGGCGGCGCTTCCCAGCCCGAAGATCACCCAGCCTCCGATGCGGAGGCCCTCGCGGCTCTCGTACTCCATCTCGAGCGAGATCTCGCGGTTGATGGTGAATGGCGGATGACCCGCGCGCCTCGGCGTCCCACCGCCGGACGAGATGCCGAACGTGTACGTGCCGGCGGGCAGGTGCGTGTCGCAAGGCGCCGCGCAGATCGGCGCGAACTGATCGATGGCGGCGCTGCCGACTCCGTTGTTCGTCCACACGGTGACGCTCGCGGTGCCCGTGAGCCGGTGGAGCATCAGGTCCGGCGCGCTCGCCGTGACGTGCACCGAGACACCCGGATCGGCCGGCGGGGGCGCCACGATGATCGGCGCGGGCGCGGGCGCAGGGGCCGGCACGCCCTCACCCATGCCGACGCGCACGACCTCCGCGGCGGGGAAGGTGCGGACCTCACCCGTCGCGAGCTGGATCGTCACGTGGTCACCAGGCACGTTCTCGACGATCGTGCCGCGCAC
>CAYZQM010000187.1:10337-13919 GCA_964480175.1 uncultured Sandaracinaceae bacterium | reverse complement strand
GAGCATCGGGACCGTGTAGCCGTGCACGTTCCGGTAGTACACGTCGCGGCCGCCCATGTGCACCCGCTCCGCGCCCGCGAAGCCGCTGGGCGGTGACTCGAAGACCATGACGGTCACCCGCCTGCCGCCGACGTCGTAGTAGAAGGCCGCGGCCTCGCGCTCGCGCACGTTCGAGAGGCGCGCGCCGATCAGCGCCGCGTCGTGGTTGCCCTTGAACTCCACGGGGTGTGCGGGGAACGCGAGCATGCCGCGGAAGAACGCAGGCATCTGGTTGCCAGGCCCCGACACCTCGGGAGGAGGAGCGGCGGAGTGGCGGCGCACGACGTCCTCGACGATCGGGACGATCGAGGGATCGCTCGTGGTGCTTCCGTCGCTCGGCGATCCGAACACGACCAGCACCGCTGCGGCGGCGGCCGCGGGCATCGCGAACTGCAGCATCCGGCCACGCGCAGGCCGCTCGGGCGCGGGCGCAGGCGGCGCAAACGACGGGGGCGCGAGCGCGGGCACCGCGAACGCGGGCTGCCCCGTCATCTCGGCGCTGGAGCCGGACGGCAAGCGCCGCTCCCGCGGCTCGGGAGCAGGCGCTGCGTCCAGCGCGGTGAGCACCCGAAGGCGCAGCGCCTCGGAGGCCTTCTTGGGTGCGAGCGCCCGCTTGGTCGCGGTCTTGACCGAGCGGGCGAAGAGCACGTGCTCCCTGCAGATGGGGCAGTTGCCGAGGTGCTGGTCGAACTCGACCTGCGTGGTCGTGTCGAGCTCGCCGTCGACGAGCGCGTCGACGTGCCTCCGAACCACCCGACAGGGGACCGCGCTCATCCGGCCACCTGACGGGTCTTGCGGTACTCGGAGAGGGAGACGGGCACCTCGCCGGTCTCGTCTTGGCTGTCGGGGTTGATGATGCCCATGTCCACCGCGGTGCTCACCAGCTTGGCCTGCATCTGCTTCCGCGCCCGATGAAGGCGCGACATCACGGTGCCGATGGGGCAGCCCACGATGTCGGCGATCTCCTTGTACGAGAGCTCCTCCACGTCAGCCAGCACGATCATCAGGCGGTACTCGTCGGGCAGCGTGTCGAGGGCCTTCTGGATCTCGGCGGTCACGAGCGAGCGCATCGCGTCGCCGTCCGGGTCGTTCAGCGCACGCATCGTCGCGCGGCTCATGACGCCGTCGCCCACGGGCTCCGCCTCTTGCCCGTCGAGGACCTTCCGCTCGCGCGTGCTGCGGCGGTACTTGTTGATGAAGGTGTTGGTGAGGATGCGGAGGAGCCAGGCGCGGAGGTTCGTGCCCGGCTCGAAGTGATCGTAGAAGCGGTAGGCCTTGAGGAACGCGTCCTGGACCAGGTCGTCGGCGTCCGCCTCGGAGCGGGTCAGCCGCATCGCGGCGCCGTACATGGAGTCCAGATGCTGGAGCGCCTCCTGGGCGAACTCGTCGCGGAGGAGGCTGGCTTCCGGGCTGAGGGTGTCGGGGGTGTTGGGAACGAGGGCCATCGCCGCTTTCTGGGACCTCCAGCCAGTCCGCTCGCGCTCGCTGCTGGTAGCCGGGATCCCACCGGGGACCGTGCCGACCAACCCTGGTCGGCCCCCGCGCATTCCCGGGGGAATCGCGAGGCGCCGGACGGTAGCCAAGGCGACCTAGGCGCCTACGTCCTCAACTGGGGATGACGTACGATTCTCGCACGCTCGGCGCGCTGCGACGGGGCACGCGCCCGGGCTCATTCCGGCTTCTTGCCTTCGCGCTTCTGGGCGGCGACGAGCTTCTGCTCGAGCTCCTCGATGCGCCCCTGCAGGCGCTTCACTTCGCCCTGCAGCTGCTGCACGTGCCCGATCGCGATGCCGATCACACTGCGGAGGCGATCGTCTGCCAGGCGCTGCAGCTCGTCGAAGGCCGCCTTCGGGCTGGCGAGCAAGCGGGCGCGCGCGTCCTGGCCTTCCTTGGTCTCGGGCTCTTTGCTCTCGGCCTTGGCGTCCTTGACGTCGGGCTCGCGCACCTCGACCGCGTCGTCGTCGCCCTCGCGACCCTTGGGCATCAGCTTGCCCATCGGCCCTTCGCGCAGGGCGCCCATGAAGCGCTCGCCGCCGTTCTGGATCAGGCTGCCGCCGTTCTGGATGAGGTTGCGGAGCGTATCGAACGCCGGCGACGTGCGGCGGGCCTCGCCCTCGCTGCGCCGCTCTTCCTCGTAGACGATCTGCGCCAAGGTGACGTTGGTCAGGTCTTCCTTGGTGGTGTTGTCGATGATCGTGACCTCTTCACCGGCGCGCACGTGCTCGGCGATCTGCTGGAGGGTCACGTAGCGGCTGTCGCGCGTGTCGTAGAGCTTGCGATTCGCGTAGCGCTTGATGATCCGCGGGCGCGGGGGATCCGGGTTCCGTTCGCTGGGCGAAGTCCGCATGAAAGCTCCGGTTCCTCTGGTGCCAGAGCCGACGCGATGCGTCAAGGGCTCAATGTTTCCGGGCCGTGACGAGCGCCCCCAGCGTCACGCGAAGAGCGGCCGCCGAAGGGCCCGGTGGGCGGCGTCGTGCACCGCGTGGCTCAGGTCTGGGAGCCGCTCTATCTCGCTCAGATCGGGCGTCCGCAAGAGCGCGACGAGCGGGAGCGAGACGTCGCGCGGCGTGCCGGGGTTCTTCACGAGCGCGAGCTGCACGGCGTAGCGAACCATCCACCGCGGCGTACCCGCGATCTCGCGGCTCACCTCCGCGTTTGCCGGGCGGCGGGCCGCGAGACGCACCACGTCCGCCTCGACGATCATCGGGTTGCCGAGCAAGAGCCGGATCACGTCGGGGTGCGGGTCGGTGAGCACGCGGGTGAGCAGGTGTCGATCGCGCCGGCGCGCGAGCGACTTGCGCTCGCCGAGCGTGAGCGGTCGCCCCGTGCCGTGATCGGGGACGCGCGTCGCGTCGAGCTCGTCCTCTCGCTCCTCGCGGGTGAGCAAGCGGGCCAGGTCTCGGTGACCGCGGCGATGCGCGGCGTCCGCGAGCTGGGCCCGCAGCGAGAGCGCGCTGCTCGGCGCGAGCGCCATGGCCGCGGTGGATGCGAGCTGCCTGGCCCGCGGATCGCCGAGCTCCGACGAGCGGAACGCGAGCGCGAGCACGTCGACCGCATCCACGTCCGGCAGCGTCCCGAGCTGGTGGCGAACGAACGCGACGCGCAGCGCGGTGTCGGGGACCTCTTCGCAGGCCCGCGCCAAGCTCTCGGCTGCGCTCTCGTGCGCCACGGCGCCGAGTATGCCTCGCGCGCGCCCGGCGGGCGGAGCGAAGAAGCGCTCAGCTCTCGGAGGCGCGGACCCGGCGGCGGTGACGCTCGATCAGCGCGCGCATCGCCCGGACGGCCTCCGGTGGCTCGACGAGCGTGACGTCGTCTTGCTCGTGCGCTTGATCCGTCAGGGGCAAGAACGACTCGATCGCCGGCTCGACGTCGAGCATCCCGTCGCTGCGCCCGGGGAGCGAGAGCACCACGCTGCGGGCCATGAGCGCGTCGAGCGTGGCGAAGAGCTCGGTGAGCGCGGTGCTCGCGCGACCCACGTCGAAGCCGGCGCGCGGGCCGAGACCGACCAGGAGCACCCGATCACACGAGAGGCGCGGTCGCCCC
>CAYZQM010000187.1:0-10327 GCA_964480175.1 uncultured Sandaracinaceae bacterium | reverse complement strand
GGCAAGAGCACCTGCTCGCGCACCGCGCCGTGGACCCGACCGCGCAGGAGCAGCTTGCTGAGCTGTCCGGCGAGCCGAAAGTCGATCAGCCCAGCGACGCCGCGGAGCGGTCGCTCGTCGTCGAAGTAGCTGACGGCGAGCACCTCGGCCGGCGTCGCGTCGAGCGCGCGCAGATCGGGCGCGACGAAGCGGAGCTCCACCTCACTCCTTGCCGCGATCGGTGGCGATGCGATCGAGCACGCCGTTCACGAAGCTCGCGCTGCCCTCGGCGCCGAACTTCTTGGCGAGCTCGACGGCCTCGTTGAGGGTGACCTTGCGCGGCACGTCGGTGAGCGCGAGCAGCTCGTAGACCCCGAGCCTCAGCACGTTGCGATCGACTCGGCTCATCCGCTCCAGCCGCCAGTTCTGGCTGCTGCTGCGGATCACCTCGTCGACTTCTTCGTGGCGCGCCCAGTACCCGCGCACCAGCTCGTTGGCGAACTGCGCGGCGTCCGAGCTCGCGCTGTCTTCGACGCCGTCCGCGCCGAGGTTGGCCCAGAAGAGCCGCACGACGTCCTCGGCGCCGAGGCCCGACGCGTCCATCTGATACAGCATCTGCACCGCGGCCTCGCGGGCTCTGCGCCGGACGCCCATCAGCGCTTCTTTTTCGGCGCGCCCGCGGACTTGGCCGTCAGCGCTGCGCCCAGGCTCACCATCTCGAGCGCGGCGAGCGCGGCGTCCCAGCCCTTGTTGCCCGCCTTGGTGCCCGCGCGCTCGACGGCCTGCTCGATCGTGTCGGTCGTCAGCACGCCGAAGATCACCGGCACGCCGGTGTCCATCATCACCGAGGCGCAGCCCTTGGCGCACTCGCCGGCGACGTAGTCGAAGTGCGGCGTCGAGCCGCGGATGACCGCGCCGAGCGCCACGATCGCGTCTGCGCCCGCCTGGTGCGCCACGCTGCGCACCGCGAGCGGCAGCTCCCACGCGCCGGGCGTGCGCACCACCGTGATCTGCTCGTCGGCGACGCCGTGACGGCGCAGACCGTCGAGCGCGCCCTCGAGTAGGCGATCGGTGATGAAGTGGTTGAACCGGGCGACGACGATCGCGAAGCGCGCGCTGCCCTGGACCTCGAACGTGCCTTCGACGGTGTGGATCGGCATGGGGGCGGAGGTGTCGCGCACCTCCGAGCGGGCCGCAAGCACTCGATCGGTGCGAGCGAATCAATGCCGCAGCGGCTGCTCGTCGTCGGCGACCGAGAGCTGATCGACGACCTCGAGACCGTAGCCCTCGACGCCCGCGATCTTGCGGGGACGGTTGGTCAAGAGGCGCACCTTGCGCAGGCCGAGCGCGCGCAGCACCTGCGCGCCGAGCCCGTACTCGCGGAGCACGTCGCCGGTCTCCGGGCGGGGACGCTTGACCGGGATCCCGAGGCGCGTCGAGAGGTCCGCGTGGAGATCGAGCGGCCCGCTGATGAACACGACGACGCCCTTCCCTTCGGCCTCGATGCGGCGCATCGCGGCGCGCATCGGGAGCTTCGTTCCATCGCCGAGCTCCAGCACGTCCCCGAGCACGCTGCCGCTGTGCATGCGCACGAGCGTGGGCGACTCGTCGAGCGCGCCGTAGGTGAGCGCCAAGAACTCGCGGCCAGACGGAACGGATCCGAACAGGTGCGCGCGCCACGTGGCGCCGCTCGGGAGCACGAGATCGCCCTCGAGCCGCTTCTCGATCAGCTGCTCGTGCTCGAGCCGGTACTGCACCAAGTCCGCGATGCTCAAGATCCGCAGGCCATGCGTCTGGGCGAATACCTCGAGGTCGGGCATGCGCGCCATCGATCCATCGTCGTTCATGATCTCGCAGATCACGCCGGCGCTGCGGAGCCCCGCGAGGCGCGCGAGATCGACCGAGCCCTCGGTGTGCCCGGTGCGCTGCAGGACGCCGCCCGGTCGAGCGCGGAGCGGGAAGATGTGCCCGGGGCTCACGAGGTCCTCGGGGCGCGCGTCGGGCGCGCTCGCGACGAGGATGGTCTGCGCGCGATCGTGCGCGCTGATGCCGGTCGAGACGCCGTGGCGCGCCTCGATCGAGATGGTGAACGCCGTGCTGCGCGAGCTGCGGTTCTCGTCGACCATCATCGGCAGATCGAGCTGCTGCACGTGCTCTTCCGTCAGCGTGAGGCAGACGAGCCCGCGGGCGTAGCGGACCATGAAGTTCACCGCCTCGGCGTTGCAGAGCTCGGCGGCCATCACGAGGTCGCCTTCGTTCTCGCGATCCTCGTCGTCGACGAGGATCACCATCTTGCCGGCGCGGATGTCTTCGAGGGCGCGGTGGACGCGTTCGGTAGCGGTGCGGGTCATCGTGCTTCCTTCGGGATCGAGCGGACGCTCGTCGGACGTCAGGCCATGCCGGCGCGGCGCAGCGCCTCGAGGGTGAGCGCGCCGGGGGGTGCCTCGGGATTCTCGGGCGCCACGCCATCCACGCCAGGGCGACCGAGCAGGCGCGCGACGTACTTGGCCAGCACGTCGACCTCGAGGTTCACCGCGCTGCCGATCGGGCGCTCCGCGAGCAGGGTCTTGCCCTGGCTCACGGGTACCAGCGCGAGATCGAACCGACGGCCCGTGGCGCCGTTCACGGTGAGGCTCACTCCGTCGACGGCGACTGACCCCTTGGGCGCCAGGAACGGCGCGAGCTGTGCGGGCACTTCGACGGTGATCTTCAGCGCGCGTCCCAGCGGCGCGCGATCGATCAGCGCACCGACGCCGTCGACGTGGCCCGAGACGATGTGGCCGCCGAGCCGGTCGTGCGCTCGCAGCGCGCGCTCGAGGTGCACCCGGTCGCCCACGGTGAGCTTGCCGAGCGTCGTCTTCTCCAGCGTCTCCTTCGACGCGTCCGCGGCGAACCAGTCGGCGCCGCTCGCGGTCACGCTCAAGCAGCAGCCATTCACCGCGATCGACTCGCCGAGGACGAAGTCGCGGTAGCCGCAGCGCACCTCGAGCGTCGCGTCGCTCGCGCCGACGTGCAGCTTCGTGAGGGTGCCGAGCTCGTCGATGATGCCGGTGAACATGCGCTAGTCTCGGTGCGGCACGCGGCCCTCGATGAGGACGTCGTCGCCGAACGTGCGGGTGCGGACGTGGGTCAGTCGGTGGGCCTGCGCGAGGTTCTGCACCGCGACGCTCCGGTGCGCGAGGGGCCGGGCGAGCGGATCGCCGAGGACCACCGGCGCCACGAACGTCGCCAAGCGATCCAACAGATCGGCGTCGAGCAGCGCGCCGATGACCCGCCCTCCCCCTTCGACCAAGAGCTGCATGACGTCGCGCGCGCCGAGCGCCGACAACAGGGCGGGGAGCGCGACCCGACCGCTTCCGTCGAGGGGCAGCTCGATCAGCCCGGCGCCCGCCGCCGAGAGCGCGGCGCGGCGCTCGGCGAGCGCCTCAGGGCCATGCGCGATGAGCACACCGCCGCTCGGGTTCTGTACGACCTTGGCGTTCGTGGGGGTGCGAAGGTGGGTGTCGAGCACGATCCGCAGCGGGTCGCGTCCCGAGACGAGGCGGACGTCGAGCCCGGGATCGTCGGCGAGCACCGTCTCGATGCCGACCATCACGGCGTCCGCGCGATCGCGCATCCGATGCGCCTCGGTGCGTGCGAGCTCACCCGTGATCCACTTCGAGTCGCCCGTCGCGGTCGCGATGCGTCCGTCGAGGGTGACGGCCGACTTGCCGATCACCAAGGGGCGCGCGCGCTCGACCAAGCAGGTGAAGTCCTCGATGAGCTCGGCGCACGCCTCGCCCAGCGTGCCCACCTCGACCTCGAGGCTCGCCGCGCGCAGGCGGTCCAGGCCCGGCCCCGTCGGGTAGCGCTTGGGATCCCGCGCGCCGATCACCACCCTCGCGATGCCCGCGGCGAGGATGGCCTCGGTGCACGGCGGTGTGCGCCCGTGGTGGTTGCAGGGCTCGAGCGTGCAGTAGAGCGTCGCGCCGCGCGCTCGATCCCCCGCGATGCGGAGCGCCGCGACCTCGGCGTGCGCGTGGCCGGGGCCCTCGTGGTGGCCGACCGCGATCACCTTGTCGCCCTGGGTGATGACTGCGCCGACGTGGGGGTTGGGCGCGGTGCGTCCTCGGCCGGCGGCCTCGATGGCGAGCGCCATCTGCCGCTCGTCCGGGCTCACGCGCGCTCCTTGTTCCCCGGAGGTCGATCGAGCAGACCCGAGAGCTCCGTCATGAACTCGCGGATGTCCTTGAACGATCGGTAGACGCTCGCGAAGCGAACGTACGCGACCTGATCGAGGTCCTTCAGCTGGAGCATCACCTTCTCGCCGATGCTGGTGGACGCGACCTCCTTGTCGCCTGCGTCCACGAGCTCGCGCTCGATGCTGTCGACCACGCGCTCGAGCTGCTCTTCGGAGACCGGGCGCTTCTCGCAGGCGCGGCGCAGGCCCGCGAGCACCTTCATGCGATCGAAGGCCTCGCGGCGATCGTCGCGCTTGACCACGAGCGGCAGCACCTGCTCGACGCGCTCGTAGGTGGTGTAGCGGCGCTCGCAGCCCTCGCACTCGCGCCGCCGACGGGTGACCTCACCGCCGGACGAGAGGCGCGAGTCGATGACGCGGTTGTCGAAGCTGCCGCAGAAAGGGCATTTCATGAGCGGGCCGTTCTTAGCCTCGATCTCGCGCTGTGTCCTGCTGCGGCCGCCGCTTTCGGCCGAAACGCGGCTTACGTCCACACCTCCTCGTTGCGGCGTACCTCTGGTACGCCTCACTGCGGAGGTGCGGGCGCGCTCGCGTTTCGACTCGAAATCGACGCCCTCGCGACGGACCCAGCGCGACATCGAGGCTTCGTGGCCGACCGCCGCGTCCGCAACCGCGGTCCCACGCGCGCGCGGCCTCGGGCATCATCGCGCCCATGTACCTCCGGACACTCGTGCTCGTCGCGCTCTCGGTGCTGCCTGTCTCGGCGGCCGCGCAGGAGATCGTGGTGCAGCCCTACCTGCAGGACGTCACGCCCACCTCGGCGTGGATCCTGTGGGAGACCGACTCGGGTGAAGAGAGCCGCGTCGAGTGGGGCGCGACGCCGTCGCTCGGCACCTCGAGCACGGGCGCGGCGCACATGAGCGACGGCCCCTACCGCGTGCACGAAGTGCAGCTGACCGGGCTCACCCCGGGGACCGCGTACCACTACGAGGTCCACACCGGGACGGAGCGTGCGGGGCCCTTTCGGTTCACGACGCCGCCTTCGGATCGCGAGATCGCGTTCCGCATGATCGCGGTGAGCGACATGCAGCAGGACCGCGGCAACCCGGACGTCTGGGGCCGCGTGGTGCGCGACGGCATCCTCGCGTTCCTGGCGCCCGACGCGTCGTCGCCCGACGAAGCGCTCGCGTTCGTGCTGCTGCCGGGAGATCTCGTGGACGACGGGCACGACCACGCGCGCTGGATCGACGAGTTCTTCGCGCCCGCCGCCGACCTCGCGTCGTTCGTGCCTTTCTACCCGGTGCTGGGGAACCACGAGGACGGCGCGCACTTCTACTACGACTACTTCCACTTGCCGCTGAACGGCGCGCCCGCCGAGCCCGACCGGTTCTGGCGGATGGATCACGGCAACGTGCGGGTGATCGGGCTCGACTCGAACGCGTTCTTCCTGCTCGGCGAGCAGCAGACGTTCCTCGAGACCGCGCTCACCGACGCCTGCGGCGACGACGACATCGACTTCGTGTTCGTGCAGGTCCATCACGCCCACCACTCGGAGCTCTGGCCCGCAGGCGAAGCGCCGTTTGCGAGCTCGGTGGTCGAGCGCGTCGACACCTTCTCGCGCGAGTGCGGGCGTCCCGGCGTCCTCTTCTACGGTCACACCCATGGCTACGCGCGCTCCGCCTCGCGGGACGCGGCGCACGTGTGGATCAACGTGGCGAGCGCGGGCGGCAACATCGACTACTGGGGCGAGTACGACGATCAGTACGACGACCCCGAGACGCTCGTGAGCCAAGACGAGTGGGGCTTCGTGGTCCTCGACGTGAGCGCGGGCGACGACCCCGCGCTGCACATCCGACGCATCAGCCTCGGGAACGAGATGGTGTCTCGGGACGGTGCGCTGCGGGACGAGATGATCGTGCGGCGCTACGACGCGCCGCCCGTCGCGCCCGCGCCGAGCACGCCGCGCGGTCTCGTCGCGAGCGCTTGCACGACGCTTCGCGCGGGCGCCTTCGCCGATCCGGACGGCGACTCGCACGGCATGTCGCAGTGGCAGGTGAGCACGTCGTGCGACGCGTTCGATGCGCCCGTGCTCGATGTCCTGCGCGCGTTCCAGAACGAGTACGGCGGCGAGGATCTCGCGCTCGGCGACGACCTCACCGACGAGGACGCGACCGGGCTCGCCCCGGGCACGTACTACTGCTGGCGGGTGCGCTACCGGGATCGCGGGCTCGCCTGGAGCGAGTGGTCGGAGCCCGTCGCGTTCCAGCTCGACGAAGGCGGTGACGAGCGCTGCGACGATCCGACGCCGCTCACGCCGCCCGAGCCGATGCCCGATGCGGGCCCGGACGCGGGCACGGGCGAAGCGAGCGCAGGCTGCGGGTGCCGGGCGGCGCCTCGTGCGGACATGCCGCTCGGCGCGCTGTCGCTCGCGTTCGCAGGCCTGGTGTGCCGGGTCAGGGGCTCGGCTCTTCGCCGAGCACGGTGTTGTCGATGAGGCGCGTCGCGCCCAGGTGGGCGGCGACCACGAGCAGCGCGCGGCCCTCCACGCGCTCGATCGGCGTCAGCGCATCGGCGTCCACCACGCTCACGTAGTCGATGCGATCGAAGCTCGCCTCGATCGACGCGCGCGCCTGCTGCTCGAGGAGGACTGGATCGCGCTCCCCCGCTGCGAACGCCGCGTGGGCCGCGCGGAGGCCGCGCACGATGCCCAGCGCACGATCCCGATCTGCGGCGCTCAGGTAGCGGTTGCGCGAGCTCATCGCGAGGCCATCGGGCTCGCGCACGGTCGGCATCCCGTGCATCTCGATCGGGAGCATCAGGTCCGCGACCATCTTCTCGAGCACCCGCCACTGCTGGTAGTCCTTGCGACCGAACGCGGCGACGGAGGGACCGACCAGCAGAAAGAGCTTGGCGACGACCGTGGTCACGCCATCGAAGTGCCCCGGGCGAAAGGTCCCCTCGAGCGGCTCCGTGATCCCCGTGAGCTTCACGCTGGTCGAGAAGCCTGCTGGGTACATCGCGTCGGGGCTCGGCGCGAAGACGACGTCCACGGAGCGCTCGCGGCAGCGGGCCAGATCATCGTCGAACGTGCGGGGATAGCGGGCGAGATCGTCGGTCGGGGCGAACTGCAGCGGGTTCACGAAGATGGTGACGGTCTTGAAGGTCGCGCCGCGTCGGTCGAGCTCGGAGACGAGCGCGAGGTGCCCGTCGTGAAGCGCGCCCATCGTCGGGACGACACCGACCCGCGCGCCGCGCGATCGCGCCGCCTCGCACGCTGCTTGGAACGCTGCCGGATCGGTGATCACCTCGGTCATGTCGCTGCCATACCCAAAGGCGCCTCGGGATCCAAGCCGTGATCACCGAACCGGGACGATGCGCCGGACGGTGACTCCGTCGCGGCTCGGCGGCGCGGGCTGTGGCTGCACCACGCTCGCTGCGATGTCGGCGAGATCGTGGACGTCGCGGTCGCTCATCGCGCCCGCGCCTTGCTCGGCGGGGCGCAGGCGCGGTCGGCTCGCCGGGATCGCGCCCGCCGCGAGCGCAGGGCGACTGGGCGGCACGGACGGACGCGACGGAGGGACCGTCGCGGGGCGCCGCTCGACCGGCGACGGCGCCTTCTGGCCGGGGGGCAAGGCGTCGGGGAGCACGGCCTTGGGACGCGACGCCATCTCGGCGAGCAGCTCCTTCGGCGCATCGATGGTCTCCGACATCCCCTCGTCGTTGCGATCGGTCTGCGCGAGCGGATCGTCCTCGCGCTTGACCTTCTTCGGCGTAGCGGGCTCGGGCGGCGGCATCGCCTGCGACCCCGATGGCTCCGAGAGCATCGCCTGGATCTCCGCGCGCCGCTGGGCGAAGCGCGGCCGGTCCGGGTAGCGCTTGATCAGCATGTCGTAGAGCGCGATCGCCCGCTCGGGGTGCCCCGACTTGAGCACGAGCTCCGCCTCGTGATCGCTGTTCATCACGCTGGTCGAAGGATCGTCGTCGTCCCAGTCGCTCGACTGCACCGGGATGGCGGGCTTCGAGGTCGAGGCCCAGCCTTCCATGCTCGCCTTGCGCTGCTTCTTGTCGAGCCACTGGGTCGACGGCGCGCGCGCGGGCGGCTCCGAGATCGAGAGCGCCTGTGCGAGCCCGAGCGCGCGCTCGAGCGCCACGAGATCGGTGAGGCACTCCCGCGCTGCGTAGTCGGAGGGGTTGTCCGCCAGCATCAACCGAAAGAGCCGCATCGCCTCGGTGAGGTTGCCCATGCGGAGCTGAAAGAGCGCCATGCCCGAGCCACCGAGAGGAACCGTGGACGCGAGCTTCGGTCCCGCGCCGTCGCTCATCGCCTTCTCGGCCGCGCTGACCAAGCGGCCCAGCACGATCGCGACCTCGCTCGCGCCCGGCCGTCCCTCGAACGACATCGAGTGGGCCTCCCGCAGCGCGCCAGGCAGGTCCCGGTTGGTGATCAGGTCGAGGATCCGCCGCCGCGCGTCGTCGCCCAGCTCGGGCAGCTCGAGCTCACCCATCGGATCGCGCACGTGGGTGGCGCTCGTGAGCGAGAAGCGGCGCAGCAAGCGCAGCGCCAGGGCACAGCGCCCGCGGAGCGGCGGCGGGGGCTCCTGGGCGACCGAGACCTCGCGATCGAGGTGGCTCATCGAGGAGAGCGAGCCGCTCGCGAGCGCGTCTTGCCAGCGCAGCTTCCAGTCGTTCGA
The DNA here is from genome assembly GCA_964480175.1 of uncultured Sandaracinaceae bacterium. GTDB lineage: Bacteria > Myxococcota_A > Polyangia > Polyangiales > Sandaracinaceae > CAYZQM01. The sequence goes on along the minus strand of CAYZQM010000187.1, from coordinate 1,477 downwards.
CCAGTCGTCGTACGGCAGGAAGATCTCCTCGAGCGCGGCCGCGATCTCGACCCCGGCGACGTTGCGGCCCATGTCCGCGCCCAGCGCGATCGCGTGCGCCTCGTAGAGCCGGCCGCTCGCCGCGACGGCCTCGACGAGCTCGGCGTCGAGATGGATCGGCGGGCCGCTCACCCGGTCGGTGGGGCGCGCGGAGATCGCCGCGAGCAGCCCCTCGCAGCGCGCACGCTCTTCGCCGCCCCTGCGCGACGCCGCCCGCAGCAACATGACCGCGGCGTCCCTCGCGCCGCGCATGAGCAGGGCGCGCGCCAGGTTGTCCATGGGCGGCAGCGCCTCACGCATCGGGCAGGAGGCTATCACGGGGCCCGGAGGCGGAGGCGGCCGATCTCCCTCCCGGGAACTTCCCGAGGTGCATCCGGGTTGTCGGCCCCGATCCTTCTGCTAGCGTCCCGCCCCTTTTCGCGCCCGAGCCCACCGGGCGTCCGACAGAGAACCGTCCATGTACATCTTCCTCTCGATCATCTACGTGCTCGTCTGCCTCTTCCTGATCCTCGTCGTGCTGCTCCAGCAGGGCAAGGGAGGAGGCATGGGCGGCGCGTTCGGAGGCGGCAGCAGCCAGACGGTCTTCGGCGGCGCCGGGGCGGGCAGCGTGCTGACGCGCGCGACCACCGCGAGCGCTGCGCTCTTCATGATCCTCTCCGCCGTGCTCGCGTGGATGAGCTCGAGCCGCGACGCGGCGTTCGAGGACGTGCTCCGCGAGGTCGAGGAGAGCAACCGGGGCGCGCTGATCGAGGCGGCCGAGGCGTCGTCGACCGGGGATCGCGACGAGGACGAGGTCGTGGTCCCGCCGGTCGAGGACGAGGCGCTGCCCGAGGGGACGGACGCCGAGGGGCTCGAGGGCGAGCTCGTGGATCCCACCGAGGGCCTCGAGCCCGTCGAGGTCGAGCCGACCGAGGAGATCCCCGCCGTCGACTTGGATCCGGTGGAGCCGAGCATTCCCTCGCTCCCCACCGAGCGCCGTCCCGCACCGGCTCCGGCGCCGGAAGAAGAAGAGGAAGCTGCTGCGCCGGCCGAGGCGCCCGCGCCCGCCGCCGAGGAGCCCACCGAGGCCCCCGCGGAAGAGTGACCGCTCGCGGCGCGCCGCGGGTGACCTAGCCTGGCCGCGTGCGGCCCCTTTGATCGAGAATCGGCGACTGCTACGGTCGCCGATTCCCTTTGGTTCTACTTCGATGGAGCTCGTGATGAATCGAATCTGCGTAGGTTTGGCAGTCCTGCTCGCGATCGGCTGCGGCGATCCCGAGCCCATGATCGACACCGGCAACGAAGACGGCGGCATGCCCGTGGACACCGGCGGCGGCGGCACGGACGCGCCCCGTGACACGCCCGCGTCCACCGGCGACGGCAACGACACGTTCGCCACCGCGGAGACCGCGGAGCTCGGCGTCGCGACCGGCGGCGTGATCGCCACGGCGGGCGACCT
>CAYZQM010000186.1:9652-13980 GCA_964480175.1 uncultured Sandaracinaceae bacterium | reverse complement strand
CCCGCGCCCGCGCCCGCGCCCGAGCCCGCGCCCGCTCAGGATCGATCGAGTCCGCGGTTCTCGGGACTCGAGGCCTCACGCTCTCGGGTGGGGGCCCGGTAGGTGCTCGATCGTCCATGGATGCTCGTGGTGATCCTTCAGATCGTCGGGCGGCACGTAGCTCGGATCGAGCTTCGCGCGGAGCGCGCCGAGCGCCCGGAAGTCGCGCTGACTCAGCACGGGTAGCCCCGCCTCGAGGAGCGTCGCGGTGGCGACGCCGACGCCCTTCTGGTAGCCGCGCGGCGTATCGAAGCGGCAGCCGTCGGAGATCACCTGGCTTCCGCACGCGGCGCTCATGTCGGTGAGCAACGCGAGCTCGGCGCGCTCTCGCTGGGCGAACGCCAGCATCGCGCGCGCGCCCTCGATCATCTTCGCCGACAGATCGACGCCGTGCTCGTCGAGCACCCGGGCCTTGCCCGCGAGCAGCAGCACGCCGTCGCCGCCGTGCAGATCGGGCATCGAGCGGGGCGTGCCGAGCGCGTGCTGCTCGGGACAGAACGGCAGCGCGCGCACGGTGGGCAGCGCGATCAGATCCGCGACCACCTTGCCCATCCCGTAGTCCGTTCCGTCGACGCCGCAGGGCCAGGCCGCCATGCAGCCGCTCAGCAAGATCCGCAGAGGATCGTCTTCGGTCGGGGTCCGGATCGCCGCGAGCAGCTCGGGATGATGGGCCAGGAGCATGCTCGGAGGATCGAAGCCGCGGCCCGAAGGTGCAACCGGTCATCGGACGATCGTGGGGGCAGACCCAGAAATGCAGCGCGGCGCTCCCCGATCTCGGAGAGCGCCGCGCGCCAATCTGTTGGAACGTCGCTCGAGCTCAGTTCGCCGCCTCGACCATCAGCTCCACGCGGCGGTTCTGCGCGTGGCACGCCTCGGTCTCCTCGGTGCACAGCGGCTCCGTCTCGCCGGCGCCGCGGGCGTCGATCGTCGCGGTCACGCCGTGATCGCGCAGCGCGGCGGCGACGGCCTCGGCGCGCGCGGTGCTGAGCTCGAGGTTGTGCGCGTCGTCGCCGCTGCTGTCGGTGTGGCCGACGACGTGGACGGTCGCGATCTCCGAGTGCGACGCGAGCACGTTCGCGATGTCCTGGATGAGCGCGTCCGAGTCCGCGACGATCACCGCGCTGTCGTGCTCGAAGTTGATGTGATCGTCGAGGGTGATGCGATCCCCGGCGAGGTGCGCTTGCGAGACGCGCGTGGCGGTGCGGGCGGTCGCGCCGCCACAGCCGACGGCCAACACGAGGAGAACGAGAGCGATGGATGCACGCATGGATGGAATTCCTCGACCGTCCTCGGAGGCCCGCACGGACGGACGAACGACCCCGGCGACGCGCCGGGGGCTCGGGCGGCGGCCCCTCATCACGATGCGGGCCAGCGCGCGCTACGCGAAGAAATGCGAGCGCATGGCCGGCGGTGCCGGTCGCAACCCGCATCGGTGTGGGCTCGACCCGCGAGCCGACGTGCGCGCGACGTCCCCCGCCGGCTCGCGTCAGGGCGCGAGCGCGCGGCCGATGCGCGCGAGGCCGTCATCGAGCTCGGCGTCCGTGATCACCAGCGGCGGCGAGACGATCAGCGTGCGGTAGCGATCGTTGTGGTGCACCGAGAGGTGCGCGTCGTCCACGCGTCGCTTGATCGCGGCGTAGGCGTCTGCGTCCACGCCGAGCTCGAGGGCGGCGAGCAGACCCTTGCTCCGCACGCGCGTCACCCGATCGGGGAGCGCGTCCTGGAGCGCCGCGAGCCCATCCGCCAAGCGCGCGCCGAGCACGTTGGAGCGGGCGAAGAGCCGATCGCGCTCGTACGCCTCGATCGCCGCGAGCGCCGCGGCGACGCCGAGCGGATGGCCATAGAACGTGAGCCCCGCCCACAGCACGGCGTCCTCGAAGTGCTGCGCGATGGCGTCGCTCACCAGCACCGCGCCGAGCGGCGCGTAGCCTCCGGTGAGGCCCTTGCTGACCGTGATCAGATCGGGCACCCCGCTGCCGAAGTCCTCGAAGCCGAGCGCGGTGCCCAGGCGACCGAACCCGGTGAGCACGCAGTCCGCGACCATCAGCGCGCCGTGCGCGTCGCACGCGGCCCGCACTCCGTCCCAGTAGCCCGCGGGCGGCACGAGCACGCCGTTCGCGCCGGGCACCGGCTCGAGGAAGACCGCCGCCACGCTGCGTGATCCCTCGAGCCGCAGCGTCGCCTCGAGCGCGTCGACCGAGCCGCCGCCCTCGACGACCCTCGAGCCGCCGGGCAAGCGCGACTCGAAGCAGTCGAGCACGTGCGTCACGCCGACCAACCCCGGCTCGAGCGGAGGACGACGGTGATCGCCCGAGAGGGTGAGCGCCCCGAGCGTGGCGCCGTGGTAGCTGCGGTAGCGGGAGATCAGCTTGTGACGACCGGTCACGAGGCGGGCGATCTTGATCGCGTTCTCCACCGCCTCGGCCCCGCCCAGGGTGAAGAAGACCTTGCTGAAGCCCTTGGGCGCGAGCGCGAGCAGCTTCTGCGCGAGGGCCGTCTTCTCGGGGTAGAGACCGCTCGGCGCGGTGAGGAGCAGCCGATCGCACTGCGCCTTGATGGCGTCGATCACGCCGCGGTGTCCGTGCCCGAGGTTCGCTTGGTAGCTCAGCGCCGAGAAGTCGAGCCACTCGACGCCGTCGCGCGTGGTGAAGCGCGCGCCCTGCCCCGAGACGATCTCGACGCCGCTCGCCTCGCGCTGTGCCGACCAGGTGAAGAAGAACGGCTCGGTGCTCACCGGCGACTGTTACCGCGGCCCTCACCCTGGGTCGATGGTCGACGAAAGGTGGCGCCCGGGAGCGCGCGGCGTGCGCTACCATCGGGCGCGATGCGCTTGCCTTGGTCGTTCGCTTCTTGGCTCGTCGTCGCGTCGTCGATCGCCGTGATCGGTCCCGGTCACGCGCTGGCCCAAGACGACACCGCGCTCGCGCGCGCGGCGTTCGAGCGGGGCCGCGAAGCCTACGAGTCGGGCGCGTTCGAGGATGCGCTCACCGCCTTCCAGCGGGCGTACGAGCTCACCGGCGACGCGCAGATCCTCTTCAACGTCGCGACGGTCGCCGATCGGCTGCGGCGCGACGAGCTCGCGCTCGAGGCGTACGAGGGCTACCTGGCGGGCTATCCCGACGCGCCCGATCGAGCGAACGTCGAAGGCCGGATCCGCGCCATCCGCGCCTCACGCGCGGGTGTGGAGGCGAGCCCGGTCGTGGCGTCCGGTCCGGACCCCGAGCCGATGCCGGCGAGCGTCGAGGATCGAACCTCGAGCGAAGGCGACGCGAGCGAAGGCGAATCGCGCGACGCGAGCGACGCGAGCGAAGGCGAATCCCGCAACGCGAGCGAGGGCGGCCTGGTGCTGGCGATCGCTGGTGGGATCCTCGCGCTCGGAGGCGGCGCGCTGTTGATCGCGACGGCCGTGGAGATCGAGTCGGCGTCGAACGCCGAGACCTGGGCCGAGCTGATGGGTCCCTACGATCGGGTACCGATCCTGTCCGCAGCCGGCGTGATCGCGCTCTCGCTCGGCGGCGCGATCGCCGCGGTCGGCATCGGCTGGATCGTCAGCAGCGGGAGCAGCGACGAGCCGAGCGTCGCGCTGCGGGTCGGACCGGGCTCGCTCTCGCTCACGGGGTCGTTCTGATGCGCGCAGCGATCCTGCTCTCGAGCGCCGCCCTCCTCGGCTGCTCAGTCACCATCCCCAACGGTGAGCTTCGCTGTGGCGAGAGCGAGCCGTGTCCTCCGGGCTACGCGTGCGTGAGCGCGCGCTGCTACGCGCCCGGCACCGACGTCGGCGACGGTCTCGACGCCGGCGGTCTCGACGCGAGCGGCCTCGACGCGAGCGGCCTCGACGTCGGGTCGAACGATGCAGGCACCGACGCTGCGAGCGACGACGTGCCGATCGACGCGCCCTCCCCCGAGGAGGTGTTCGTCGACGTCGCTTGTGGCAACGCGCACAGCTGCGCGATCACCTCGGAAGGGCGGCTCTTCTGCTGGGGCGACGATCGCGCGGGACAGGTGGGTGAAGACACGGTCGCGGACACGATCCCCATCACGCGCCCGGTCCCGGTCGTGGGCCTGGGGATGGTGGACGGGCTCGGCGACGACTTCTCCTGCGCGCGTTCCGGCGGAGACATCTACTGCTGGGGCACGAACGCTCGCGGGCAGCTCGGCGATCCGACGGTAGCGTCCGCCGGCACGGCCGCGCCCCACGCGATCCCCACGATCAGCGGTGCGACCGCGCTCGCGGTGGGCGCCGCCCACGCGTGCGCGATCAGCGGAGGGATGGTTCGGTGCTGGGGAGA
>CAYZQM010000186.1:0-9642 GCA_964480175.1 uncultured Sandaracinaceae bacterium | reverse complement strand
AGGGCGGCGCGGGGCGCATCGGAAACGACAGCGTCACCGATCAGCGCGCCCCGGTCGTGATCGCGCTCCCCGCGGCGGCCGTCGAGGTCGCTGCAGGGATGGCTCATACCTGCGCGCTCACGGACGACGACCAAGTGTACTGCTGGGGCAACAACAGCCGCGCAGAGCTCGGCGTGACCGCGCCACCCGCCGCAGGCCAGTCCCGCGTGCCCCTTCGTCTCACTGGCCTTCCCGCCGACATCGAGGCGATCGACGCGTTCGCCGGGCACACCTGCGTTCGCGCGGCGGGCAGGCTGCACTGCTGGGGTTGGAACGACAGCGCGGAGCTCGGCGGGGGATCACGCATGCCGACGACATCGGCGTCCCCCATCGAGGCCACGATCCCGCCGGGTGTCGTGGGGGACTTCGGCGGCGGAGGCGCGGACTACATCCTCGGCGGCGCGCACACCTGCGCGATCGTCGGCACCGCGCTGTATTGCTGGGGCCGCGGTCTGAGCGGCGAGGTCGGCACCGGCACCACGCCGCTGACCCCGATCGCCATGCCCGAGCTGGTGGCCACGAGTGATCCGAGCCGCGTGGCAGGCGGCGTCGCGCACACGTGCGCCATCGCTTCGGGGCAGGTGTACTGCTGGGGCGCCAACGATCGCGGTCGCCTCGGCAACGGAAGCGAGACGAGCACCAGCCTGCCCGGCGAACCGATCGCGGTGCCCTGATCCAATCGCGGCTCGCGCGTCAGCGCGCCAGCACTTGCTTGAGCATCCCCGAGAGGCGCTCGAGCGTCGCCAGATCGGTGCCGAGTTCGTCTCCGCTGTCGCTCTCGACCTTGCTCCGCACGTGATCGACGGCGCGGCGGGCTTTGACGATCGCGGCCGCGGCGATGGGCGTGCCCGCGACCTTGGCTTCGGCCTCGGGGAGCATCCGATCGAGGTCCGCGAGCAGCACGTCGATGCCCTGCCGATCGCGCTCGGCCTTCTCCGCGGCGCGCCGCTCCGCGAGGTACTTGCTCGCGTCGCTCATCATCGCGCCGATCTCGTCGTCCCTCAGGCCGCCGTGCGCGAGCACCTCGATCGTCTGCGCCTGCCCGGTCTCCTTGTCGACGGCGGCGACCCGGAAGATCCCGTCCTGATCGATCTGGAACACGACCTCGATCTCGACCTCGCCCGCGCGCGCCTTGCGCAGGCCAGTGAGCGCGAACTGCCCGAGGAACTCGTTCTCTCGCGCGTCCTCGCTCTCGCCCTGCAGGACGACGATCTTCACCGTGTCCTGATCGTCGCGCCGCGTGGCGAAGACGCTCGCGATGCGAGCGGGCACCGCGGTGTTCGCGGGGATGACGGGATCGAAGCGCGCGCCCGCGGTCATGATGCCGAGGGAGTGCGCGGTGACGTCGTGCAGCGACCGGCTCTCGCCGTGCACGAGCTCGTGCCCGTGGATGGCGGCGCCGAGCGCGACGACCTCGTCCGGGTGCACGCCTTTGCTCGGCTGGCGATCGAAGAACTCGGTGACGCCGCGCTGGATCGCGGGCATGCGGGTCTGACCGCCGACGAGCACCACCTCGTCGATGTGCTTCACCCCGATGGCCGCGAGGCGCAGCGCCTTCTCGCAGATCGCGAGCGAGCGGGTGATGAGGTCCGACGTCATCTGCTCGAGCTCGACGCGGCTGAGCGAGGTCTCGAGGTGGAAGGGCCCGTCCGGTCCCGTCGCGAGGAACGGCAGGTGGATCTCCGCGCTCTGGGTCTCCGAGAGCTCGCACTTGGCGCGCTGCGCGGCTTGCCTCAAGCGCGAGAGCGCCAAGGGGGAGCCCTTCACGTCGACGCCGCTCTCGCGCGCCCGATCGATGAGCCAGTCGACGATGCGGTTGTCGAAGTCCTCGCCACCCAAGTACGAGTCGCCCGTCGTCGCGATCACGTCGAAGCCCTCGTCGGGATCGATGTTGACCACGGACACGTCGAACGTGCCGCCGCCCATGTCGTAGACGACGATGGTGCGCTTCTTGGTCTGGGTGATCCCATACGCGAGCGCGGCCGCGGTGGGCTCGTTCAGGATGCGCACGACGTCGAGGCCCGCGATGCGGCCGGCGTCGCGCACCGCTTGGCGCTGGTTGTCGTTGAAGTAGGCCGGGACCGTGACCACGGCCTTCTCGACCGGCTCGCCGAGCTGCTCTTCGGCGAGCACCCGCATCTCTTGAAGCAAGAGCGCGGCGAGCTCGGACATCGAGTACTGCTTGCCCCGCACCTCGGCGCGCACGTCGCCGTTCGGTCCGGGCACGAGCTTGTAGGGGAACACGTCGAGCGCGTGCGCCACCTGCGGCGACTCCCACGCGCGGCCGATCAGGCGCTTGGTCGCGAAGACGGTGTGCTCGGGGTTGGTGACCTGCTGGCGCACCGCGAGCTGACCGACCATGCGCTTTCCGTCTTCGCCGAACGCGATGACCGACGGCGTGGTGTGGTAGCCGGCCTTGTTGCGCAGGATGACCCCGCGCCCGCCTTCGCCTTCGCGCTCGTAGGTGGCCACGCAGCAGTTGGTCGTCCCCAGGTCGATGCCGATGACCCTGGTGGTCATGGACACATCGCGTTCAGCGGGGCGCAGGGAGGAGGCGACGTCATCCGGGACCCGCGAGCATGCCCGACGTGCGCCCTCTCTTTCAATGCGCTCGCGCGATCCCCGTGCAGGAGATCACTGCGCCGGAACGGTGAGGACGATGCGCGCCACCGTCGGACCGGCCTCGGCGCCGGGGGTGAGCGCCTCGATCGCGCGCTCCATGCAGGTGCGGCTGCGGGCGTGGCTGAACGTGCCGCCGGTGCGGGTCGCGCTCACCCGGCCGCGCCGGTTGATCGACACGGTGAAGCGCACGGTGCCGCCGCGGGTGCTGGCCACGCACGCGCCGAACGCGTGCAGCGGCAACATCGCGGTGACCTGCTCCTCCGACAGAACCCCGGTCAACCGCGTGAAGCTGAGGGTGGGCACGCGTGAGGTGCTCGGCACCGGCAAGCTCGGGCTGGTGCCGGTGGTGATCGTCCCGCTCGAGCCCGTCGAGCCGCTCGAGCCCGTCGTGCCACTCGAGCCCGTTGTGCCGCTCGAGCCCGTCGAGCCGCTCGTGGTGGAGCCGCCGCTCGAGCCCGTGCTCGGAGGCGCGACGGGCGCGGTGCCCGCGGCGCCCACGCCGCTCGTCGGCGGGGTGAAGCGCACGATGAAGCGCACCCACGCGCCGCCCGCGGGCGCCGCGTCGGGGAGACGGAAGCGGTAGATCGCCTCACGCGTCAGGCGCTCCATCGTCTCGTCGCCGATGCTCGTCTCCGGGGTGATGCGGATCACCTCGCGGTTGGAGACCCAGAGGCGCATGCGGTAGTCGCCGCCGAGGCCAGGGCGCTCTGCGAGCCGCCGGCCATACGCCGCGCCGATCTCCTCGACCGAGGGACGGATCCCTTCGATCAGCACCGCTCGGTACATGTCGGGCGGAGGATCGCCATCGACGGTGAGCTCCTCGATCGACACCCGACCCTGGGCGGACGCCGTCGCGGCGAGCAGCGTGAGGATCGAGGAGAGGAGGAAGGGCGCGACGCGGATCGACATGGCGGCGGAGGATAGCCGAAAGGTCGACGTCCGCTCTGGAGCGCTCCGCGCTTCAGAAGCGGAACTGCTGGCCGAGGCGGCAGAGCTGCAGGTCGGCCTCCTTCACCGTCGCGCGCGCGACGGCACCGACCTGGCGCTCCACCTCGCCCTCGAAGACGGGCTTGATGTGGTAGAGCAGCGTCGGCAGGTGGGGATGCTCGTGGCGCTTGGCGAGATCGAGCGCGAGCGTCTCCGGCGTGTGGTGCCCCGAGACCTTCGCGAGACGGTGGTGCTCGTTGGGGAACGAGATCTCCTGCAGCAGCACCTTCATGTTCGGCGTCGCGTCGAGCACCTCCCAGAACCGGTCCGTCGGGCCCGTGTCGCCGCTGTAGCCGATCGCGCCCGTGGCGGTCTCGATGAGGAAGCCCGCGGCGTCGATCGTGTGGTTCACGAGCACCGGGGTGACGCGCATCCCGGAGAGCTCGACGGGCGACTCCGGGCTGATCGGCGAGAAGATGATCGTCGGGTTCTCGCCCGAAGGGATCCGCGAGAAGTCGGGCCAGAGCAGGTCGTTGAAGAAGTGCTTCCTCAGGACCGCGAGCGTCTCGGGGATCGCGGCGATCACCAGCGGCGGACCGCCCTGCTGGCAGCGGTTGTCCGCCATCGTCGCGAGGTCGCGCACGTGATCGAGGTGGGCGTGGCTCACGAGCACCGTCTCGATCGCGTGCTGCTCCTCGAGCGTGAGCATGCTCGTGACCGCGCCCGCGTCGATCGCCACCTTGCCGTCGAGCAAGAAGCTCGACGTGCGGTGCTTGGGCGTCTCGCCGCCGTGACATCCGAGGATCCTCAGCTCCACGCGGGCTCCTGGGGGTTGCGCTCGGGTGCGCGGCTCACGAGTCCCCGAACTTCTGCTGCATCTCGAGGAACTCCAAGAACTCCCCGAGGCGCTGGAGGTTGGTGATCCGGAGGCCCGCGCCCCCGTGCTCGCTCAGGTGGTCCTGGATGATGCCGAGGCGCTTGAGGCGGGTGAAGACCTCGAGCACGTCTTCTTCACCGAGGCCCACGTCGTCGGCGAGGTCCTCCGCGGTCAGCGACACCAGGACCGAGCCGTCGTCCATCGCTTGGCCGTCGAGCTCGACGCGACGCGAGAGGCCCATGATCACCCGGGTGCGGGGGTCGCGATGCAGGAGCACCTCGATCAGCGCGTTCGCCGAGTCCAGCCGGCGCGCCAGCTTCTTGATGAGGCGCACCGCGATCTCCGCGTTGCCCACCACCATCTGCTCGAAGGTGCGTGCGTCGATCGTCAGGATCCGCGACGGCTCGAGCACCTCGGCGGTCGCGTTGCGGGGCTTGGCGTTCAAGATCGCCATCTCGCCGAAGAACTCGCCGGGCCCGAGGACCGCGAGCGTCTTGTGGCCGGCTTTCGTCTCCTTGGTGATGCGGACCGCTCCGGACTGCAGGACGAACATCGTGTCGCCCTGCTCGTGCTCGCGGAACAGCACCTCGCCGGGCTGGCAAGTGCGGCCGAATCGCTGAAAGAGCTGGTCTTGAACGCCTGCCAAGGGGAATCGAAGCCTATAGGGCCGGGTGGTGGTGCGTCAAAAACCGCTGACGAAGGGCAAGCGCGGACCGAAGTGGCGGCAGCGTAGCAGGGCAGCGAAGAAGCGCCCTCTCAGTCCATGCCGTCCATCGCGGCGAGGAGCGCCACGCCGTACGCCTCGATCCGCGCAGGCCCCATCCCCTTCACCTGCCCGAGCGCGCGGAGGTTGCGAGGCCGCTCCTTGGCGATCTCCGCGAGCGTGCGATCGCTGCACACCACGTACGCCGGCATCGCGATCTCCTTCGCGAGCGACATGCGCGCGCCGCGCAGCGCCTCGAAGCGCGCGGTCTCGCGGGGCGACAGGCCCGCTCGCAGATCGCGCTTGGACTCACGCTCGGAGCGGGCGCGGGTGCGCGCGACCTTCTCGACCTTGGCGAGCGGGACCAAGACCCGCGCGGCCTCCTTGCCCTGCATCACCGCGACCCCGCGCTCGGTGAGGTAGGGCATCGGGTAGTCGCCGGCGGTGAGCTCGACGAGGCCCGCGGTGACCATGCGCCGGAGCAAGCCGAGCACCCGCTCCTTGCCGAGCTCCGAGAGGATCCCGTGGGTGGAGAGGCGCTCGAGGCGCTGCGCGACGCCGCGCGCGCTGCTCTCTCCCGCGAGCGATCCCGCGATCGCCGCCATGCCGGCGCCGCGGCGCGCGCGCGCGATCCCCGCGAGCGCCTTGCGCACCGCGAGCTCGGCGCCCTCGTCCGCATCGCGGGGTCCGTCGGTCTCGTCGAGCTGCTCGCACACGTCGCAGTGCCCGCAGCCGCCGAGCAGCTCCGCCTCGTCGCCGAAGTAGCGGAGGATGAAGTCGTGACGACAGCTGCCGGCCTCGACGTAGCGGCACAGCTCCAAGAAGAGCGCCCACTGGCGCTCGACCTCCCGAGGATCGGGCGCGCCTCCATCGCGGCCCCCGTGCTCGAGGAGGCGCCGCCGGGTGTTGAGGTCCGACGAGCTCGACAGCAAGAGCCCCGAGGCCGGCGCTCCGTCGCGCCCCGCGCGGCCCACCTCCTGGTAGTAGGCCTCGATCGACGAGGGCATCTGCAGATGCACCACGAGGCGGATGTCGCTGCGATCGATCCCCATGCCGAACGCGTTCGTCGCGGCGACGACGTCGAGCGTCTTGTTGGCGAACGCTTCGCTCACCTCGGCGCGCTCGTCCGGAGACAGGCCTGCGTGGTACGCGGCCGAGCGGTAGCCCGCGGCCTTGGCGAGCTCGGCGCCCTCCTCCGCCGACTTGCGGGTCGCGGCGTAGAGGATCGCGGCGCCGCTGGGCTTCTTCGGGGTCCCGATCGCCTCGCGCAGCGCCGCGAGCGCGGCGGTGCGTCGATCGCGGGCGCCCGCGATCTCGGTGCTGGCGAGGTGCAGGTTCGGGCGCGCGAAGCCCTTGAGGACGACCTTCGTCTCGCCCTCGCTCCAGCCGAGCTTGTCGAGGATCTCGGCGCGCACGCGCGGGGTCGCGGTGGCGGTGCACGCGAGCGCGTGCGCTGGCGCGAGGCGCTGCAGCACCTCCGCCAGCCGGAGGTAGTCGGGGCGGAAGTCGCGCCCCCACTGCGAGATGCAGTGCGCCTCGTCGATCGCGACGAGCGGCGGCCTCAGGCGCGCGAGCATCTCGAGCGCGCCCGCGTTCGCGAGCCGCTCGGGCGCGACGTACACCAGCTTCAGCGCGCCGCTCGCCAGACGATCGATGCGGCGACGGCGCTCGTCCGCATCGAGGTTCGATGCGAGGTAGGTCGCTGGGATCCCACGCGCCTCGAGCGCGCGCACCTGATCGTCCATCAGCGCGACCAGCGGCGAGATCACCACGCTCGTCCCCGGCAGGATCGTCGCGGGGAGCTGGTAGGTGAGCGACTTGCCGCCGCCCGTGGGCGCGATCACCAGCGCGCGGCCCTGCCCGGCCACGGGGTGCGGCGAGAGCAGCGCCTCGATCGCCTCGCGCTGCCAGGGCTTGAGCCGCTCGAGCCCGAAGCGCGCCTGCAGGCTGCGATCGAGATCGTCGCTGCGCGCGGCCTCGCGCGCGCTCGGCGCGGCGCGCTTCATCTCGAGCTCGGACACGGGCGGGTTGTACGCCCCCGCGATCCCCGAGGCGATCGATTCGTGCGCGCTCGGCGTCCGCTCGCCGTCGTGGTGCGACACCGCGTCGCGCAACACGTTCGTCAGCTCCGCGTCGGTCAGCTCCGCGTCGGTCAGCTCCGCGTCGGTCAGTTCCGCGTCCGTCAGCTCCGCGTCGGTCAACACCGCCTCGCGCGACAAGGCCTCGCGCGACAAGGCCTCGCGCGACACTGCGCCGGTCAACACGGTCTCGCTCGACACCGCGGCCTCGCGCAGCACCGCGCCACCCAACACCGCGTCGGGAGGGTCGAGCGCGGCGGCATCGACCCCTGCATCCGTCGCGATCGCGCGCGCGAGCCAGTCGATCGCGTCCGCGGCGCTGGCCCCTTCGCCGACGTCGTCGGTGCCCGGCCCATCGAGATCCTCGCGCTGCCCCATCGTCGCCCTCCCCTTTCGCCTCTCGTTCTCCCCGTGCCCGTCGTGATCGGCCTGCACTGCTCCGCGAATGGAAGCTCCGCGCGAATGGAGGCTCCGTACCCAACGGAGGCTCCGCGCGACGTCGCGGCTCAGCGGCGCTTCAGCTTCAGCGACACCTCGTGATCGCCGACGCGCAGCGCGACCTGCGCGCCTTCGCCGACCTGCTCGAGCTCGAGGTAGCCCGGTGCGCTTCCGCGCACCGACCAGTCGTCGCTCGCGCCCGCGAGCGCGAACGTCACCGCAGACGACGCGTAGATCCCCAGCACGCCGCCCTCGAAGCGAAACGCCTCCAGCTCGAGCGCGCCGTCCGCCGCCTTCACCTTCGTCGAGCCCGCCGCCCGCCCCGTCGAGGGATCGCGCACGTCGACCGGGCCATCGGCTGCGAGGCGGATCGGAGGCAAGTACACGCCCTCGGCCGCCGGAGGGAGCCCGAGGACGAGCCGCAGCTCGACACCCGCTGCCTCGCTCGCCGCGATGCGCCGCGCGATCTCTTCGGCCAAGAACCCATCGAGCTCACCCCGCACCAGGCGAAGCAGCGTGGCCTCGGGCACCCGATCGCCCACGGACGCGCGCGCGACCGGCGCCTCGGGCGGCGCGCCCGACAAGCGCGCGAGCCCGCGCCGCGCGATCGGCTGCACCAGCGCGAGCGCCCCGTCGTCCTCCGGGCGCGCGGGCCCGCGACCTCCGCTCCCGCGTGCAGCGCCCGCGCTGCCGTGCCCGAGCTTGCCCAGCCCGAGCTTGCCCAGCCCGAGCTTACCCAGCCCGAGCTTACCCAGCGCCGCGAGCGCCTTGCGCTGCGCCGCGCTCAGCGCGAGCGCGTCGATCGGATCGCCCATCGCGTCCACCAGCAACGGCGCGATCACCCCGAGCGCTTCGATCGCGCAGAGCGCCTCCAGCAAGCGCTCGGCATCCGACGGCGCCTCCAGCGCCGCCACGATCTGCCGCCGCGCCCCGCTGATCCAGTTCTGCAACCGCTCGCTCATCCGCCCCTCCGCGTACCGCCCGAGGTGCGCCGCGCGCGGCGGCCCCGGCCCGAGAGCGTTCCCCGGCCCGCGAGGAGTCCACGGCTTCCCCGGCCCACGAGGTTTCCCGGGCCCACGAGGCGGAGGAACGCGTCGGAACACGGGCCGATCGGTAAAGAGCGCATCGAGCATGGTCTCCGGGACTTGAGACGACGGCCCTCCCCGTCGACTGACACGCCCCCCGCGCTCGCGGATTTTCGCCGGGAGATGCGGGCCTTGCCGGCGTCCCCGCGGCGGGCGCGGACCCGCTCGAGGAGCTTCTGCGCGAGGACCTCGCGCTCTTCGTCTTCCTGCTGCCAGCGCTCGATCCCGGCGGTGAGCAAGGGCAGACCGCGCTCGATCCACTTGGAGAGCGCGGCGTCGCTGACCTCCACCGCGAGCGCCGCGCGGATCGCGGGCAGGTCGTGTCCCAGGGTGCGGAGCAGGCGGGCGCGGGCGTGATGACGCGGCATGACCCGGTCGATGGGACGCGGATGCCGCGCCTCGAGCAGAGCATCCACGCTCGCCTCGATCTGCTGGAGCAAGTCGGGCAAGAGCGCCTCGGAGAACGAGACGCTCGCGTCGCCTTCTACCTCGATCGCGGCGCCCTCCGCGTCGACCAGCGAGAGCGCGCGGCGGCTCCGCTCGGCGCGAGCGCGATCGATCTTCTTGCGCTCGACGATCGTGCGCACCCACTTGGCGCACCCGTGGGGCGTGCTGGCCTCGGCCAGCGCGGCGTTCCGGAAGATGGCGATGAGCGCGAGCTGCCTCGCGTCCTCGTCCTTGGGAAAGCGCGCGGTGATCCAGCGATCGATCGTCTTCCACGCACCCTGCTGATCGCGACCAGCCTTGAGCGCGAGCAGCGCGAGATGGAGCGCGTCGTTGTCGACAGGCGAGGCCACGGGCCGTGCCTCTATAGCCTTGCTCGGGCCGCTGGGCCTCCGTCTTCGACTGTTCTTCGCTACGCGCGTTCTGCCG
>CAYZQM010000185.1:0-14013 GCA_964480175.1 uncultured Sandaracinaceae bacterium | reverse complement strand
CGACGAGCAGCAGATCCGAGTGGGCGCTCGTCGCGTCGATCGCGGTGAGCAGCGCGTCGAGCGCGATCGGAGGCTCACCAGCGAGGGTGGCGGCGTAGGGGCTCACCGGTCGCTCGCGCCGGACGAGCCCGGGGGCGAACGCCAGCTCGGGCCGACGGGCGGCGCGGCCGATCGCGAGGGCATCCTCGGGCTGGGCGCCCACCCCCGTCTCGATGGGCTTGATCGCGGCGACCGAGAGACCGGCGTCGGTCGCGAGCCGGGCCAGGCCGCGGGTCACCCAGGTCTTGCCGACCCCCGTGCCGGTCGCCGAGATGAAGAGGCCGCGCCTCACGGGAACGCCTCGAGGGCGCGCTTCACCAGCTCGGGTGTGGTCTCGGCGGTGGGTACGATGCGCAGGCGCGCGGTGCCTCGAGGCACGGTCGGGGGGCGGATGGCGCGAGCGAGCACGCCGCGCTCGGCGAGGGTGGAGGACAGCGCGAGGGCGGCGGGGGCTTCACCGACCCAGAGGGGGAGGATGGGGCCGCGGCCGGGGCGGACGTCGTAGCCACGCGCGAGCAGACCTGTGGTGAGGTGCTCGCCAGCGAGCGCGAGCGCGGCCCGCCGGTCGTCGGCGGCGCGGACGATCTCGACCGCGGTGGGGACGGCGGCGGCGATGGCGGGTGAGAGGCCGGTGGCGAAGACGAAGCTGCGGGCCCGGTTGAGGATCAGGTCGATCACCTCGGGGGTGCCGGCGGCGAACGCGCCCATGAGTCCGAGCGCCTTGCCGAGGGTGCCGATCACGACGTCGGGGCGGACGTCGAGGTCGGCTGATAGGCCGGCGCCCTCGGGGCCCAGGACGCCGAGGGCGTGCGCTTCGTCCACGAGGAGACCCGCGTCGTGCTCGAGGCTCAGCGCGCGAAGCGCGGCGAGCGGCGCGGCGGTAGCGTCCATGGAGAAGATCGCGTCGGTCACGATCAGGCACGCGCGGTGGGCCGCGCGGTGCTCGGCCAAGAGCCGGCGGGCGGCCTCGACGTCGCGGTGTGGATAGACGAGGGTGGTGGCGCCCGAGAGGCGGCAGCCGTCGATCAAGCTCGCGTGGTTGAGGGCGTCCGAGAGGACGAGGTCACCCCGGCCGACCAGCGCCTGGAGCGCGCCGACGTTCGCCATGTAGCCCGTGGGGAAGAGGAGGGCGGCGGGGGAGCGCACGAGCGACGCGAGGGAGCGTTCGGCGTCGCGGTGCGCGAGCGAGGTGCCGGTGATCAGGCGAGAGGCGCCAGCGCCGGTCCCCCACTGGGCAGCGCCGGCGGCCACCGCGGCGGCGAGGGCCGGGTGATGCGCGAGGGCGAGGTAGTCGTTGCTCGCGAGCTGGATGTAGTCGCGTCCATCCACAGTCACGGTGGCTGCGGTGGGGCCGCCGAGCGGGAGCAGCGTTCGGTGGAGCGAGCCGGCGCGGAGCGCAGCGAGCTGGCCGAGGACGTGTTCGGAGAACCGCACGCGCGTCGTATGGCTCGCGACGCGGGGAGCGTCGAGGAGGAACCGTGGATGCAGTCGGGAGGAGGTGGGGATGAACGGTGGTCGGGTTGGAGGACTGGGCGTGGAACGTTGCACGTGAAACGCGGGCGCCCGACAAAACCCAACAAGATCAACAGTCGTTCCACGTGAAACACGGTTGCGAGGGCGCGCGGACGGCGGTTCAATGGTGGGGATGAACCGTGCGCTCGTGGTCCTCCTGGTCGCTGCCTGTGGCGCACCACCCGCTCCCGCGGAGCCCGAGGCTCCGACCACGGAGCCGACCATCGAGCTCGGCGCAGTCGAGGCCACGCTCGGTGCCGACGCGCGGCGCCTCGAGACGTTCGTCCCTCACCTCCGCGCGGCGTCCGCCGCCGACCGCGGTCGCGCCGTGCTCGGGCTCGCTCGGCTCCACGATCCGAGCGCGGCGCCTCATCTCCTCCGCGCGCTCCGCGATCCGGACCCTGGCGTGCGTCGGCATGCGTCCCTCGGGCTCGGCGCGCTCGGGGTGTCCGGCCCGAGCGAGCTCGCGCTCCTCGGGGCGATCGCGACCGAGCGGGATCCCGCCACCCGAGCGGAGCACCTGTGGGACCTCGGCCGGGTCGGGAGCGACGCGTCGCTCACCGCGCTTCGGGAGGCGCTCACCGCGGACGCGCCGGAGGAGCGCCGCGCGGCGTGCGATGCCGTCGCCAGCTACGCCCTCGATCGCCGGACGCTCGCGGAGGAGCTGATGTCCCGGGTGGCCCGGCAGGTCGGCGACGACCGCGATCGCGCGGTTCGGATCGCCTGCGCGCACGCGATCCTCCGGGCGCCTGCCACGGCAGGGCTCGGCGCGGATCTCGGGCGGGCGCTGCCCGATCCCGATCCGGAGGTTCGCGCGATGGTGGTGCGGGCGCTGGGCCGCGGGGCCGACACCGAGATCGCGACGCTGGTGCCGCTGCTCGAGGACCCGGACTGGGACGTGGTCGTCCAGGCGTTCCGGGCGCTGGGCACGCGCGCCGAAGCCGAGCGGCCGCTGGCGAGCGCGCTTCGTGCGCTGCACGTCCGGGTGCTCGCGGCGCTCGATGAACCGCGCGCGCTGAACGCGCTCCTCGGGGCGATGGAAGCCCTGCCGCCCTCGACCGCCCGGACCACGGCGGTCAGCCAAGCGGCGCAGGCGCTCTTCTCGGAGACGGCGCCGTCCGATCCCAACCGCGCGATGCTGCACTGCGCGCTCGCGCGGTTGGTCGATCTGGGACGCGGCTGGCCGAGTCGGGTCGATCGCTGCGGCGGCGAGCACGTCGAGCCTGCCGAGCGTCAGCGCCTCGCGGCCGAGATCGTCGGCCTGCTCGAGGGCGCCGAGCGCGAGCGGACCGCGTACCTCACCCGACTGCTCGGCGCCGAGCCGCCGATCGTCCGCGAGGCGGTGGCCGGCGCGCTGGGCGCGATGACCCACGCCGATGGACGCGCCCACCTGCTCACGCTCGCCGCCGACCCGGACGAGGGCGTCGTGATCGCCGCGATCGATGCGCTCGCCCAGCGCTTTCGCGCCGCCGTGGCCGCGCGCGACGCGGCGGCGCTGGACGCGCTGCTCCGCGGTGCGGCCGAAGGGGTCGAAGCGGGTGCCGAAGCGGGTGCGGTCGAAGCGGACGCGTGGCCCGATGCCGCTGTGCTCGAGGCGGTACAGCGCGCGTCCGAGCGCTTTCGCGAGGCCGACGATCTCGAGGGGCTCGTCACCGTGCTGGGCGCCGTGCGAGCGGCACGCGATCTCCGTCTCGGGCCGGTCGCCCTCGGGCTCGCGCTCCACCACGCCCTCGCCGTTCGAGAGGCGGCGCATCTGGCGCTCGAGGACCTCGAGCTCGCGCCGCCCGAAGGTCACCCGGCGCCGCCCCCGAACCCGATCACCGAGGCGGAGCTCGTGGGCACCGATCCGATCCTGGTCGAGCTCGCGACGAGCCGCGGCGACGTCGTGCTCGAGCTGCGGCCCGACTGGGCACCGACCACGGTGGCCCGCTTCGTCGGCTTGGTGCGCGCCGGGTTCTACGACGGGCTCACGTTTCACCGGGTGGTGCCCGCGTTCGTCGCGCAGGCGGGGGATCCGCGCGGCGACGGCTACGGAGGTCCCGGTTGGTCGCAGCGCTGCGAGGACAACCGGGTGCGCTACGAGCGCGGGACGGTGGGCATGGCGCTCGCGGGTCGGGATACCGGTGGGAGCCAGTTCTTCATCACGCTCACTCCCCAGCCTCACCTCGACGGTCGCTACACGGCGTTCGCCCGGGTGCGCGAGGGAATGGAGAACGCAGAGCGCCTCACCCGGGGCGACGTGATCCACGCCGCGACGGTCCGCGAGTAGCGATGTATCGCATGTGGTTCCCGCGCGGCCAGATGAGCATGGTTCTCGCCCGCAGCGCTGGTCAGCGCCCGCTCGATTGAACCGCCATTCATCACGCCCTTCCGTGGACTTTCCCTCTGTTTCCAGGTATCTCGCGCGGCATGAGCCCTATCGCGATGACGCTCATCTTCATCCTGACCCTGTCGATGTTCGCCTGGAGCGCGCAGCGGCGGTGGCGCCTGTTGATGGCCACTTCCCCCGAGCCCGAAGTGCGGCTCGACGACCTCGGTCTGATCGACCGGATCACCAACGTGGTCACGTACGCGCTCGGCCAGAAGAAGATGCCGGGCGGTCACTACCAGACCGCGGGCTACGCACACGTCGCGATCTTCCTCGCGTTCCAAGTGCTGCTGCTGAACACGGTGCTCTTGTGGGGCCGCGCGTTCGATCCGAGCTTCGACTTCTTCGGCTTGCTCAGCGAGGAGCACCTGATCGGTCAGGGCTACTCGCTGATCAAGGAGCTCGCGGCGATGGGCGCGATCGTCGGCTCGTTCGTCTTCGTCTACTACCGGCTCATCAAGCGCGAGCGACGCATGACGCTCTCGGGTGAGGGCCTCCTCGTGCTCTTCATCATCATCACGATGATGTTCGCCGACATGCTCTACGTCGGCGGGCGCATGGCGCTGCACGGCGAGACGCACTGGGTGTGGTGGGCGCCGTTCGGATCGGCGCTCGCGATCGCGTTCTCGGGCCTCAGCGCCTCGACCCAGCTGGTGCTCGAGCACGTCGGCTTCTGGTGGCACGCGACCTGGGTGCTCCTCTTCCTGAACATGCTGCCGTTCAGCAAGCACTTTCACGTCATCACGTCCCTGCCGAACGTGTTCTTCGGCACGCTCGAGCCCAAGGGCAAGCTCCCGGACGTCGACGACATCGAGGGCAAGATCGAGCGCGAGGAGCCGATCGGCATCGCGAAGATCGAGCACCTCACCTGGAAGCAGGCGCTCGATCTCTACACGTGCACCGAGTGCGGTCGCTGCAGCGACAACTGCCCCGCGTACACCACCGGCAAGAAGCTCAGCCCCAAGCACCTGACGCTCGCGCTGCGGGATCACCTCTACGATCTCGAGACCCACTTCCTGGGCAACGCCGGCATCGAGTCGCCGCGGGGCGATGCGCTCGATCCCGACGCGCACGTGCACGGCGATCCGCCCGAGGGCGCGTACTTCCGCAAGGCCGAGCACGTCGATCTCATCCCGGACATCGTCACCCCCGAGGTCCTCTGGGCGTGCACCACCTGCCGCGCTTGTGAAGAGCAGTGCCCGGTGAACATCTCCTACGTCGACAAGATCGTGGAGATGCGGCGCGCGGAGATGATGATCAAGAACGAGTTCCCCAAGGACCTGCAGAAGGCCTTCCGCGCCATGGAGGTCAACGGCAACCCGTGGAACCTGCCGGCGGGCGACCGAGGCAACTGGGCCAAGGACGCGGAGAAGGAAGGCGTGACCGTTCGGTTCTTGGCCGATCACCCCGACGCCGAGGTGGTGTACTGGGTGGGCTGCGCGGCCGAGTACGACGACCGCGCGAAGAAGGTCGCGAAGTCGGTCGCCAAGCTGCTCGATCACGCGGGCGTCGACTGGGCGGTGATGGGCAGCGAGGCGACGTGCACCGGTGATCCGGCGCGTCGCGCGGGCAACGAGTTCCTCTTCCAGACGCTCGCCCAGGCGAACGTCGAGACGCTGAATGGGATGGGCGTCGACAAGAAGACGATCCTCACCGCGTGCCCCCACTGCTTCAACAGCCTCAAGAACGAGTACCCGAGCTTCGGGGGCAAGTACGACGTCGTGCACCACGCCGAGTACCTCAACGGTCTGCTCGCGCGCGGCGTGCTCACGCCCACCAAGCCCGTCGACGCGAAGGTCGCCTACCACGACAGCTGCTACCTCGGTCGCTACAACGACATCTACGAGGCGCCGCGCGAGATCCTCGCCAAGATCCCCGGCGTTCAGCTCGTCGAGGTCGACTACTGGAACAAGAACAAAGGTCTCTGCTGCGGCGCCGGCGGCGCGCAGATGTGGAAGGAAGAGGAGCACGGCAAGCAGCGGGTGAACACCAAGCGCACGCTGCAGCTGCTGGACACCGGCGCGACGAAGGTCGCCAGCGGCTGCCCCTTCTGCATGACGATGCTCTCCGACGGCATCAACGAGCAGAACAAGAAGGACGAGGTCGAGCAGCTCGATCTCGCCGAGATGCTCGATCGCTCGATCGACTACGACCGGCCCGCTGCCTCGAGCGACGAAGCCGCCGAGTAGCCGCGCGAGCTACGCATCCAATCCCCCGACAGGCCCGCGTCTGCGCTCGCAGCCGCGGGCCTCGTCGTTGGAGCACCCGATCACCAGGGCAGGTGATCGAGATCCACGTTGCCGCCGCAGAGCACCACGCCGATCTGCGCGCCTCTCGGGGCGAGCTCGGCGGCGCGCTGCGCGACCGCGGCGCTGACGCCCGCGCTCGGCTCGATCACGACCTTGAGGCGCTCGAAGATCAGGCGCATGGCAGCCGCGATCTCCGTCTCGCTCGCGGTGACGATGCGAGGGACGAGATCGCGCACGACGGGCCACGTCAGCTCGCCGAGCGTGGTGCGCAGGCCGTCGGCGATCGTGTCGGGGACCTGCTCTCGGATCCGCTCGCCCGAGGTCTTGCTGCGCGCGGCGTCGTTCGCGTTCAGCGGCTCGGCGCCGATCACCACGACGTCCGGAGCCCGCTCCCGCAGCGCGAGCGTGATGCCGGAGATCAGCCCGCCGCCTCCCACGGGGACGATCAGGTGCGTGAGCGCCGGGACCTGCTCGAGCACCTCGAGCGCGATCGTGCCCTGGCCCGCCATCACCAGCGGATGATCGAAGGGCGGCACCAGCGTCGCGCCCGTCGCGGCTCGGACCTTCGCGCAACCCTCGAGGCGCGCGGTCAGGGTCGGCTCGCACTCGGTGATCTGGCCACCGTAGGCCAGCACCGCCGCGCGCTTGGAGGCAGGCGCGTTCGTGGGCATCACCACGTAGCAGGGGATGCCGCGGGTGCTCGCGGCCCAAGCGAGCGCTTGCGCGTGGTTGCCCGAGCTGTGGGTCACGACGCCGCGCGCGGCATCGGTCTCGCTCAGCGCGCGCACGGCGTTCAGCGCGCCGCGGGCCTTGAACGAGCCGGTCTTCTGGAAGCTCTCGCACTTGAAGAAGAGGGGCCGCCCGGCGATGCCGTCGAGCGCGTGCGAGGTCATCACCGGCGTCACCTTCAGCCCGGTGCGCTCGCGGGCCACGACGACGTCGTTCAGCGAGATGGCGTAGTCGGTCACGTGGGCTCCAGTCGTCGGGGGGCGAGGATCCAGCGGTCGCTGCTGCGATCGAGCTCGATGGTGCGCAGCGCGATCGCGTCTCCCACGGAGAAGAGCACCTCGCCGCTCTTCTCCTCGGTGAGCGAGACGCCGTCCTCGCTCGGCTTCAGCCACACGCCGCCGAGCACCTTGCCCAGCTCGCGCAGGTAGAGCTTCAGATCCAGCGCAGGCGCGTCGAGCGAGACGTGCACCTTGTTGCCTTGGATGCCCATCACGGTCGCGATCCGCTCGGGACGCTGCTCGACGCGGAGCTCGAGATCCCTGCGAAAGAGCCGATCGATCACCAGGCG
Source organism: uncultured Sandaracinaceae bacterium (assembly GCA_964480175.1). GTDB lineage: Bacteria > Myxococcota_A > Polyangia > Polyangiales > Sandaracinaceae > CAYZQM01. The sequence goes on along the minus strand of CAYZQM010000185.1, from coordinate 6,548 downwards.
GTTGCCGGCGTCGGAGACCCGCCGCTGCAGATCGCGCGAGCGGTTGCCCGCGTCCACGACTCGCTCGCGCAGCGAAGCATCGACGCCGCGCGGTGTGCCCGCGCCGAGGCCGAACGCATCGACCGTCTCTTGGTGCAGGAAGATCCCCACGACCTCGCGCATCGGTGCGCTGAAGCGCCCGTAGGGGTCGAGCCCCACGCCGTAGTGCTCGCCAGGATCGGTGGTGTAGTGCGATCGCAGGTTCGCGACGATCGCCTGGCGCTCGAGCGCGCGGGTGATGCGACGGATCGCCTCCGGCTGCGCCGCGTCGTCCGGTCTCGGCAGGCTCCCGATGTAGCGCGCCAGCGAGCTGCCCTTCTTCCACACGAAGCGGTCGGGCAGATGGTGGTGCGCGGCGATCTGCTCGATCGCCTTCCGCAGCGCCTCGAGGCGCTCTTCGTCGGGCGCGGGATGCACCCGGTAGATGGGCTCGACGTCGGGGCTCGGGTGCTCGCGCAGAAGGCGCGCCCCCTCGCCGTTCACCAAGAGCGAGAGCTGCTCGTTGTAGAGCTCGACGCGATCGCGCGCGGCGCGCTCGACCACGAACGACAGACCCTCGGAGTCGAGCGAGACCTCGACCTCTTCGCGGTGGTAGCGCACCAAGTCCCGGCTCTCGGCGCGATCGAGGAGCAGCTCACCGAGCTCCCGCAAGAGGAGCAGGCTCGGCCCGACCTCGCTCTCGGCGAGCGCGCCCGCGCGCTCGGGCGCGTCGTAGAGCTGCTGCACTTCCTTCCAGGCGAGCTTTCTGCGGCTGTGGATGCGCGCGCGCGAGACCTTCGTCTCGAGGTGCTCGCCTTCCGCGCTCAGCGTCGTGGTGAACACCAGCGCGCGCCGCGGCCCGTCGGGGTTGAGCGAGACCAGCCCCTCGGACAGCGGACGGGGCAGCATCGGGATCGCGAAGCCCGGGAAGTAGTAGCTCGCGCCGCGCGCCATCGAGTCGGCGAAGAGCGCCGATCCGCGCGCGACGAAGTACGCGGCGTCCGCGAGCGCGTAGTGCAGCACGTAGCCCTCGCCGTCGCGCTCGATGAAGAGCGCCTGATCGAGATCGCGCGAGTGCGGCCCGTCGATGGTGCAGAAGGGCTGGTGCGTCCGATCGTCGAGCGCAGGGTCGCTCGTCGCATCCGACGCGACGAGCGCGGCGGTCTCCGCCTCGACGGCGGGGTCGAAATACGGATCGAGCCCCAGCGAGCGCGCGATCTCGTAGAGCGCGGCGCGCGCGGATCCGGCGACCGCCAAGACCTCCACGACCCGTCCGCCTTCGTCGAGTCCCACGACGTCGCCCGCTCTCGCGGGGCCGCTCACCGGCAGCGCGCCGCTCCGTCCTTCGGCGACGCCGGGTCCCGTGATCGTCGCGAAGCGCAGCGCCATGGCCGCCATGGTACGCGCTCGGCCGGGTCGCGCGCAGGTGCTAAGCACGCTGCCGCATGCACGTTCATCTCATCGGCGTCGCGGGTACGGGCATGGGGACGCTCGCGGGGCTCTTGGCCTCGCAGGGCCACCGGGTGACGGGAAGCGACGTCGCGTTCTATCCCCCGATGGGCGACGCGCTCACCCGCTATGGGGTCGAGACCCGCACGGGCTTCGATCCCGAGCACGTCGCCGATCGCCCCGACCTGGTCGTCGTCGGCAACGTCTGTCGCAAGGACAACCCCGAGGCGCGCGCGGCGATCCATGGCGGGATGAACGTCACCTCGATGGCGGGTGCGCTCGAGACGATGTTCCTCGGGTCGCGCCCGGGCTGGGTGGTCGCCGGCACCCACGGCAAGTCGACGACGACGACGTTGCTCGCGTACCTGCTCGATCGGGTGGGCCGTGATCCGGGGCTCTTCGTCGGAGGGATCCCGCGGGACTTCGCGGAGAGCTTCCGGCTGGGGGGTGACACGTCACCGTTCGTGCTCGAGGGCGACGAGTACGACTCGGCCTTCTTCGAGAAGAGCCCGAAGTTCTGGCGCTACAAGCCGTGGGCCACGATCCTCACCTCGATCGAGCACGATCACATCGACATCTACCCCGACGAGGCGAGCTATCTCTCGGCGTTCGAGGGGCTGATCGCGCGCATCCCCGAGGACGGAGTGCTCGTGGCGTGGGCGGGCGATCCGCGGGTGCGATCGCTCGCGACGCAGGCCCGCTGCCGGGCGGTCTTCTATGCGGCGCAGGGCGACGAGACCGGCGACGTCGAGGTCACCTGGGTCGCGGCACCGATCGCCTCGCAGGGCGGGGCGCAGCCCTTCGAGCTCTTCGTCGGCGGCACCAGCGCGGGCACCGTCCTGAGCCCGCTGATGGGGACCCACAACGTGCGCAACGCGACCGCGGCGATCGCGCTGTGCTGCGAGGCCTCGGGCGGCACGCAGACGATCGGCGAGCTGAGCCAAGCGCTGCGCAGCTTCCGCGGGCTCAAGCGCCGCCAAGAACTGCTCGCGGAGGCGGGCGGCGCCTTGGTCTACGACGACTTCGCGCATCACCCGACCGCGGTGCGCGAGACGCTGGCGGGCATTCGGGATCGCCACCCGGACGGCGAGCTCATCGCGGTGTTCGAGCCCCGCAGCGCGACCGCGTCGCGCAACCTGCACCAGGCCGCGTACGGCGAAGCGTTCTACTCGGCGAGCGCGGTGATCCTCGCGCCCGTGGGGCGCAAGAACATCGCGGAGCAGGAGCGGCTCGACGTCGATGCGATCGCGGCGGTGCTGAAGGGCCACGGGATCGACGCCGTCGCGCCGGCCGATCTCGCCGCGGTCGAGGACGCGATCGCCGAGCGCGCGTCGTCGGGCGACGTGGTGGTGATCATGTCCAACGGCGACTTCGGGGGCCTCTACGATCGACTGATCGCGCGCCTCTCGGTGCGGCGGTGACGCTGGAAGAGATCCTCGCTGTCGCGCGGCCGATCGCGGAGCGCGCCGGCGCGGTGGTGATGGTGGGGCACCGCGGCGCGCTCACGGTGCAGAAGAAAGGCGGCATCGATCTGGTCACGGATCGCGACCTGATGAGCGAGGCGCTCTTGCGCCGAGAGCTCGGCGCCGCGTTCCCCGAGCACGGGGTCGTCGCCGAAGAGGGCGACGGCGATCGGGCGGCGCGCGAGCGCGAGTGGGTCTGGTACTGCGATCCGCTGGATGGGACGACCAACTTCGCGCACGGCCATTTCTTCTTCGCGGTCTCGATCGGGCTCAGCCACCGCGGGGTTCCGGTGCTGGGGATCGTGCACGCGCCGGCGCTGCGCACCACGTGGTGGGGCGCGGTCGGGGTGGGCGCGTTTCGAGAGACGGAGGGGCGCCCGATCGAGCGCTGCGCCATGCGGAGTGGCGCGCGCTTGCTCGAGTCGCTCGTCGCGACGGGCTTTCCGTACGACCGGGCGAGCTCCGAAGAGAACAACGTGCGCGAGGCCTCGCGCATCGTGCTCTTGGTCCGCGGGCTGCGCCGCTGCGGGGCCGCCGCGCTCGATCTCGCGCTGGTCGCGGACGGCACGTACGACGGCTACTGGGAGCAGAAGCTCGCGCCCTGGGATCTCTGCGCGGGCGCGGCGCTGGTGCGCGCGGCCGGCGGCACCATCACCGGTTACGACGGCGGCCCGATCGCGCTCGACGAGGGGAGGGTGGTGGCGACGAACGGGCACATCCACGCCGAGCTGCTCGCGGAGATCGCGGCAGCACGCTCCATGACCACCGGCGGATCGCCTGGTATCTAGCGGGCCATGTTCCCCGGCATCGACGACCCCTCGACGTGGATCGATCTCCTCACCCTCGTGCTGATGGAGATCGTGCTCGGGATCGACAACCTCGTCTTCATCTCGGTGCTCGTCGCGCGCTTGCCCGAAGCGCAGCGCCCGAACGCGACGCGGCTCGGCATCGGCCTGAGCGTCGTGCTCCGCATCGGCCTCTTGCTCGCGATCGGCTGGATCATGGGGCTCACGGGGGCCCTCTTCAGCGCGTTCGGTCGCGACTTCTCGGGGCGTGATCTGATCCTGCTCGGCGGCGGCCTCTTCTTGATCGGCAAGGCCACGACCGAGATCCACCACAAGGTCCAGGGCGACAGCGAGGACGAGGCGAAGGGAGAGCCCGCGAGCCTCGCTCGGATCCTCTTGCAGATCGTGCTCGTCGACATGGTCTTCTCGCTCGACTCGATCATCACGGCGGTGGGCATGGTCCCTCCCGAGCAGATCTGGGTGATGGTGACGGCGGTGCTCGTCGCCGTCGCGGTGATGGTGGCGTTCGCCACGCCGGTGGGCCGCTTCGTGAACAGCAACCCGAGCGTGAAGATCCTGGCGCTGAGCTTCTTGGTGCTGATCGGCGCGATGCTGGTCGCCGATGGCTTCGGACACCACGTGCCCAAGGGCTACATCTACTTCCCGCTCGCGTTCTCGGTCGCGGTCGAAGCGCTGAACCTGCGCTTCCGAGCGAACGCGAAGAAGCGCGCCGACAAGCCCGCGGCCTAGCGTCGAGTAGCGTCGGGTCGAAGAGGCTCGTTGTGCGCTCGAGGGACGACGACGCGGTCAGCGCGGCGGGATGTTGCAGCCGCTGTGGCGATCGCCCGATTGCGGAACGCACACGCTGCCGCCGCGGCACTCGGTGTCGGCGTCGCAGTTGCAGAACGTGCTCCCGTTGTGCTCCTCACAGCGGCGCCCGCCGCACTCGCCGGCGCCCAGCGCGCAGCGGCACGCGCCGGCTTGGAGCGGCGTGCCGGTGCCGGTCCAGGGGCGATCGCAGATGCGCCCCGGAGCACAGCCGATGTTGCAGCCGCCGCAGTTGGCGGGGTCGCTCCAGGTGTTGACGCAGAGCCCGTTGCAGCAGCGCCAGCCCCCGCCAGCGCACGCGCGCTCGTTGCACTCGGGCGCGGCGCAGCAGTCGTTGTCGAAGCAGTCGGTCTCGCCGTCGCAGTCGTCGTCGATGCCGTTGGCGCAGTTGGATGGGCCCTCGGCCCGAACGCAGCTGGGATCGCCGCAGTCGATCAGGCCATCGCAGTCGTTGTCGATCGAGTCGCCGCAAGCGACATCGACGTCCTCGGGACCCGTCATCACGCAGGTGCCCGCGTCGCAGCCGCAGTCGGGATCGAGGCAGTCGACCCGACCGTCACAGTCGTCGTCGATCGCGTCTCCGCACACGCTCTCGCGCACCGCGACGGCGACGCAGCCCGGCGGGGGACAGCGGGGCGAGGTGCCGATCGTCTCGAGGAGCGCTTCGGTGTCGGTGCAGCTGCCCGCGCGGCACGAGGTGCAGCTGCTCGGCGTGCAGTCCTCGGTGCAGACCTCGCCCGCGCACCCATCGAAGAGACAGAGCGCCACCTCGCGCGCCGCGCCCATCGCGTAGCGCCCGCGCGCACGCGCGACCGACACCGACGCGCCGTCGAGATCGAGGAGGGTGGCCTCGACGGTCCACGTCCGCATCGGGTCCCCGCCCTCGGGGACGAGCGGCAGCCGGAGGGGCCAGCCGGTCTCGACGCCGACGTCGCGCACGTCGTCGAGGCGCACGGTGCCGTCGGGTCCGCGCACCACGACGTGCAGGGCGCTGGCGGCGCCGCGGGAGGCGGGCTGGGCGTCGATCAGCACCACGACGCTGCTCGGGCTGCTCTCGCAGCCCAGCACGAGCGCGGCGGCGAGCAGCCAGTGGGGCAGCGATCGGGAGGACATCGCTCGCCACTATATCTGCCCGGCGGCGGGTCGAGGCGGGGGCGATTCGATCGCAAGCCGGGCGCTCGCTGCTATAGCTGCGCGTGGCCAGCAAGAAGAAGCCCGCGCCCGAGGTCGAGCAGCTGCGCGTGCGCCGTGGGCGCCCCGACAAGAAGCCCCTCCCTCCGCACATCGACGCGTTCGCGAGGGGCGACGACGACGCGCTCTGGCGGCGCGAGCGCAGGGGCGCGCGCCTCCACGATCCGCGCCCCGTCGCGCTCATCCCCGGGGTGAAGAACACGGACGCGCGGGTGGTCTTCGATGCCCGCCTGCGGCGCTTGCACGAGGCGCAGCACCAGGGCGACGAGGCGCTGCTGGCCGAGGAGCTCGCCGAAGCCCACCTGCTCGGTCTCTGGCGCGCGAACAACATCGTGAGCTTCGACGTCATGGTCGAGGTCGCGCTGGGCATCGAGCCGAAGGCCGCGCGGGCGCTGGTCGCCGAGGGTCGCGCTGCGCTCGGGCTGCCGGAGCGCTTGAGCGAGGCCGAGCTCGCCGTGTGGATGCGCGCCGAGGCCGGGGTGCTCGAGGCGGCCGAGCACGCGCGGGTGCGGCTCTTCTCGGGCAACCTCGTCGTCACGGTCCCGATCGAGTGGGCCGCCGCCGCGCTCGCGGCCGCAGGCCGGCGCGAGGCGCCGCTCGCCGAGGTGCCGATGGGCGAGCACTCCGTGATGGACCGGCCGCGCGGCGTGCCTTCGATGAAGGCCGTCATCGAGCGCGAGCGCCGGATCCGCGACGACGAGTGAGGAGCCCGAAAGCGCGACTGCCATCCGCGCCGTGAGGCGGGATGGCAGTCGGTGGCGCTCGCGGTGAAGCGGGGCTCAGAAGCGGAAGCGGGCCTCGAGGCGCAGGGTTC
>CAYZQM010000184.1:7396-14031 GCA_964480175.1 uncultured Sandaracinaceae bacterium | reverse complement strand
TCGGGCTCGAACTCGGACTCGGACTCGGACTCCGGCTCCGGCTCCGGCTCCGGCTCCGGCTCCGATTCCGGCTCCGGTCCCGGCTCCGGTTCCGAAGTCCGCGTCCGTCGCCGTGACCGCTTCCGATCTCGTCGCCGTGTCTGCTTCCGATCTCCGTCGCCGTGACCGCTTCCGATCCCCGTGGCCGTGGCCGCTTCCGATCCCCGTGGCTGTTGCCGTGTCCGATCACCGAACTGCATGAGCGTTCTCGGCGGCCGATCAGCGCGGGCTCGGGAGCTCGCGGAGATTGCCCTGTGCTTCTTCGTCAGCCTTCGTACGACGGACTGTTGCCGACGTATCCCTCGCCCGATGGGTCGTAGTACCCCTCGGCGGCCGGGTCGTAGTAGGCCTCGTCGGTGGGGTACACCTCGTCCGTCGGCTCGACGTACGCCTCGGCGGTGGGCTCGCCGTTGCCGTTGCCGCCCGCCGTCGGATCGGAGTGACCGCTCGCGGTGTCCCCGCCCGAGCCTCCGCACGCGGCGGCCGAGGCGCCGAGCGAGATCAGGAGCGCGAGGCGGCGGAACTCGTTGCGATCGATGGGGGGCATGGCGGCCGGGACGCTGTCACGGGGCCTCACGAAGATCCAGCCGAGCGCACACGGCGCGCGCGACCTCTGCGTCGCTGAACGGCCGCTGCTCCCTGGCGATCTCCTGCAGGGTCTCGTGCCCCCGCCCGCAGATGACCACGACGTCGCTCGGCTCGGCGAAGCCGATCGCGCGCTCGATGGCCGCGCGTCGATCTGGAATGGAATGCCACCCCGCGATGGGCCTGCGTCCGCTGCTGACGGCGTCCGCGATCGCGATCGGATCCTCGAGGCGGGGATTGTCCGTCGTGAGGATCACCTCGTCGGCGAGCTCGCTCGCGATGCGTCCCATCTCGGGCCGCTTGCCGGTGTCGCGCCCTCCGCCGCAGCCGAACACGACGATCACCCGGCCGCCGTCTCGCACGAGCGCGCGCGCGGAGCGCAGCGTGCCCTCGAGCGCCCCCGGCGTGTGCGCGAAGTCGACCAGCACCAGCGGTCTTTCGTGCACCACCTCCATCCGGCCAGCGATCCCCGTGAACGAAGCGAGCCCCGCGCGCATCGCGTCGACGGGGATCCCGATCGCCTCCGCCGCGAGCAGGGCGCCGAGCAGGTTCTGCGCGTGCACCGTCGAGCGCAGCGGCAGCGTGACGCGCTCGAGCGCGCTCGCCGCCGATGGCCCCGAGAGCTCGACGTGCAGCCCATCACGCTGCAGCGTCACCGACCTCGCAGAGAGCGCCGCGTCCGCGCCGGCGATCGACGCCCGGCGCACGCTCAGATCGGGTCGATCGCTCACCAGCTCCAAGATCAGCTCGCTCGCGGGCAGCTCGAGGGGGAGCACGGCGGTGCCGCCGGGGCGCAGCGCCATGAAGAGCTGCGCCTTGCTCGCGAGGTAGTGCTCGGCGCTCTTGTGGTGATCGAGGTGATCGCGCGTGAACGACGTGAGCACGGCGACGTCGGGGGGAAAGCGCAGGCCGAAGCCGTCGCTCAGCGCGTGCGAGGTGACCTCGAGCGCGACCGTCTTCACCCCGGCCTCGATCGCGGCCCGCAGGGCGGCATCGAACCCTGCGCCCTTGGCGTCCTCGATCTGCGCTCCGTTCAGGAACGCGCCGAGCGTGGTGACGCGCAAGCACGGCTGCCCCGAGGCGCGCACCATCGCGTCGATGAGCGTGGTCGTCGTCGTCTTGCCGTCGGTCCCGGTGACCGCCGCGACCACGAAGCGATCACGGAGCGGGTGGGGCGACAGCAGCAACGCTCAGAGCCCGCGGCCCATCCAGGGGATCACGAACGTGCTGCACGGCCCACCGAAGACGGGCATTCCGTCTTCCTCCGGGAGCTCGGTGCGCTCTTCGACGCGGGTCTCGAACGCGATGGGCGCCTCGATGAAGCCGAGCATCTCGCACATCTCTTGATCGCCGATCCCCCAGCCCACGTCTTCGGTGGTCGGGTTCTGGAACTCGCAGCCGAAGCGGAAGCCCGTCATGTCGCTGAGATCCATCGGCGGATCGTAGAGGCGACCGCGGGCCTCGCCGTTGTAGCCCTCGACGTCGAGGATCATCTCGCCGTCGTGCGCGCCGCCGACGGCCTCTAGAAAGACGCGGGTCCCGAGCGCGTGGGTGTGGGGGAGCGCGTAGTGCAGCCGCAAGAAGTAGGGCGCGCCCCCGAGCGAGTCGACGAAGTCGTCACGCACGTCGCACTCGGCGAGGAAGCGCGCGTCGCTCCGCGCGGGGATGTTCAGCGCGTGGTAGTCGATGTGGAAGGGCACCAGCGCGATCCGCACGTCCGCGCGCGGCACCGTGTAGATCGTGAAATCCACGTTGCCGCGGTGGGCCTCGGTGGTGGTGTTGAGGATGTGGATGTCCGAGATGATCCGCGCGTGCGGCGGCAAGCGGATGGCGGCGCCCTCTTGGAACGCCTGCACCTCGTAGCGGGCCTGGGTCGACTGCGCGTAGAGCACGCCGCCCATCAGCGCGGCGCCGAGCTGATCGTAGTCGCGGTCGGCGCAGGGCCAGATCCCGTCTTCGCCCGGGTACGCGGTGTCGGGGACGAAGGTCCAGTTGCTGTGGTGCGAGAGCTCGTCCTGCTCGAGCTGCACCGCGCTCACCCAGATCTCTTCTTCGTTGTTCAGCGTCCAGCTGCGGCACAGACCCGCGATCTCTTCGCCCGGCGCGACGTCCTGCTCGGGGAAGCTGTGGCGCATCGGCGTGCCGCTGAGCGGCGCGCACACGCCGCTGGGATCGACGCGCGTGCCGGGCTCACAAGGGACGCAGGTGGGGGCGCCGTCCACCATGCTGCACGCGTCTTGGTTGACGATGCACGCGTCGCGCGCGGCTTCGTCGCAGGCGACGTCGGTGGGGGAACAGCCGGCGAGCACCAGGAGCAGCGGGAGGAGGCGGCGCATGTCGGCATTTGTACCAGAACGGCCGGGCGTTTTCTCTTCACGGGCCGGGACGTGGAGGCCCGCGGGTTGCGTCTAGGGTCTCACGGCGGTGGTTCACGATCACGACGGTCGGCGCTGCGCTGAGGCCGGCTCTGTTGCTGCGTCTGGGTCTGCTGCTGCCTCTGGGTCTGCTGCCGTCGTTGAAGATCGTTCACGTTCACGACCACGATCACGACCACGTTCACGACGGTCGGCGCTGCGCAGCGGCCGCCTCTGCTTCTGGCGCTGCTGCTGCTTCTGGCTCTGCTGCTGCTTCTGGCGCTGCTGCTGCTTCTGGCTCTGCTGCTGCTTCTGGCTCTGCTTCTGCTTCTGGCTCTGCTGCGTTTTGACAACGTTTGAGCAGCCCAGGCCGCGGCCGCCCGCTACAAGGGCTACCGATGTCGCTCCGATCCTCGCTCTCGCTCGCCCTCCTCTTGCTCGTGCCGGCGTGCGGCGATCCCACGGTCCACCCGGATGCGTCGAGCCCCATCGATGCGCCGCCGCTCGACGCAGGCCCAGCGGATGCGGGCGCAGCGGACGCGGGCATGCAGGACTCGGGCACCGACGACGCTGGCGCGGACGACGCTGCGGTCTGTACGGACTCGGACGGCGACGGCTTCTTCGCCGACTGCGCGCCCTTCGATTGTGACGACGAGCTCGACACCACGTTCCCCGGCGCGACCGAGCTGTGCGATGGGATCGATCAAGACTGCTCCGAGGTGCCGGATGAAGGCTGTGCTTGCGTCGACGACGACGTACGGCCATGCGGATCGGCGGTCGGCGCGTGCGAGCCCGGCGAGGAGCGCTGCGTCGAAGGTTCATGGGGCGCGTGTATCGGGGCCATCGAGAGCGCGCCGGAGGTGTGCGACGGAACCCTCGACGAGAACTGCGACGGCGCGGTCGACGAGGGCTGCGACTGCACCGACGGCATGAGCCGGAGCTGTGGTGTCGACGTCGGGGTGTGCGAGCTCGGCACCCAGACGTGCACCGGCGGCGCGTGGGGCGCGTGTGTCGGCGGGGTGACTCCGACGGACGAGGTCTGCACCGGCAGCCTCGACGAGGACTGCGACGGCGAGGTGAACGAGGGGTGTCCCGCGCCCCGCGAGGTGAGCACCCGTGACTCGCGTACTCCCATCCTCGCGCTCGATGCGTCGGGCGCGCCGCACATCGTGTTCGCGTGGGGCGCGTCGCTGCCGGGCGGTGGGAGCCGCTTCGGACTCGGCTACGCCCGCACCGAGGCCGGCGCCTGGGTCATCGACGAGTCGCTGCCCGAGGAGGTGAGCAACTACCCCGCGTTCGGCTTCGCGCTCGATGGCGCCGATCGACCGGTGGTCGTCATCGTGTCGCACACCGCGCCCCATCACGTCGTCGCCTACACGCGGGAGATCTCGGGGTGGGTGATGCAGACGATCTCGAGCCGTAGGGGGACGCGCGCGCCCGTGGTGTTGCGCGACCCTGCGGGGCGTCTGCACGTCTTTGCCGAGTCGTATGATCCGCTGGTGTCGGGGGCGGTGACCGAGGTCGCGCACTTCACCCAGGATGGCGCGGGCGGATGGGAGATGGGCAATCCGATCTTCCGCTACGTCGGGGACTACAGCTGGGGACCCTTCGGGGTCGCCCTCGGCGCCGACGGACGCTTCCACGGCGTCGTCGCGCGCCGCAGCACGCCCACGACGCCGGGCGGCTCCGTCAGTGAGCTCCGCTACGCGCGGCCCTGGGCCGACGGAACGAACTGGTCCGTCGAGCTCGCGGCCAGCAACGTCGCCGGGAGCAACGAGGGCTTTCACCGGGTGACCCGCGACGGCGCCGGCTTCCTGCACCTCACGGGCACGCGCAGTGGCTGGTATTACCGACACGTCACCGCGTGGCCGGTCGCGGGGACCCACGCGCTGATCGAGAGCGGCACGAACGCGCGGGCCGGCGTCGAGATCGAGCCCGCGGCGAGCGGCGATGTGCTGGTGTACGGCGAGGTCGCGACCGACCGGTACGTGGTGCGGCGCCTCGCTCCCGATGGCGGAGTCACCACCGCCTTCGCGACACCATCGCTCGGAGTCACACCGATCGGGGACGCCGTGAGCCACGATCTCGTGGTGTCGGGCAGCGTCGCGCACCTCGCGTACACCGCGAGCGTCTGCGCCAACCCCGGATGCACGGGGTACACGCGCCAGATCCACTACGCGACGTTCGCGTTCTAAACAGCATCGCCGAGAACGTGGATCATCCACGCATGGGCGATGCTGTTTGACGCGGAGCGGAGTCGGGTGGGGGGACCCGAGCCGGCTTCGCCGGTCGGGGGGAGGGTTTGCATCAAACCCTCCAGAAGGGAGCGCGGCTGCGCGGTCGACGGCGTGGCATCATCGCGCGGTGCATCGCTTTCTCTTCACCTCGACGCTCCGACTGCTGGTCCCGGGTCTCCTGATCTCGGCGTGTGGACGCGACGTGCCGCCCGCGCCGAGCGGGCGTGACGCGGGGCCTCCTCCGATCTGCAGCGGCGTCACGGCGCCGCGCACGGTGTGCGTCGCGGAGGTCGCCTACACCTGCGATGGCAGCGCGGCCGAGGCGACGTCGCGCACCGACTGCGCGGCGGCCGATCAGGTCTGCGCCGAGGGACGCGGCTGCCTCACGTGCGTTCCGAACACGGTGCGCTGCGATGGCGAGACCATCGAGCTGTGCGCGGCGGACGGATCGGCGTGGAGCCGAGGCGAGACGTGCGACGCCGCCGCGGGCCTGCGCTGCTCGCCGCGCGGCTGCCTCGATCTGTGCGCCGAGGCCGCGGAGAACGACAGCTACCTCGGCTGCGAGTACACGCCCGTCACGCTCGCGAACAGCCAGCTCGACGAGGCGTTCCCCTTCGCGGTCGCGCTCGCGAACCCGCAGCTCGTGCCCGCGGTGGTCACGATCGAGGGCGGCCGCCTCGAGGCGCCGCGCAACCTCACCATCGCGCCGGGTGAGCTCAGCGTGGTCGAGCTGCCGTGGGTGCCCGCGCTGCGCGGTCCGCCCACCGGAGGCGGCGACTCCGTCTTGGTCGAGGGCGCCGCGTACTGGGTGCGATCGGACGTGCCGATCACCGCCTCGCAGTTCAGTCCGCTGCCGTACCGCCGCGGCGAGTCGTGCACCTCGCGCGACTGCTTCTCCTTCACCAACGACGCGTCGCTGCTCTTGCCGACCCACGTGCTCACCGGCAGCTACGTCGCGATGTCGCGCCCGAGCCAGCTGCTCTTCCTCGACGATCGTCCGCTGACCGGATCGGGCTTCGTCACGATCGTCGCCATCGACGAGGAGGTCGAGGTGAACGTGCTCTCTCGCGCGCCGACCATCGCGGGCTCGGGTGCGCCTGCCCTCGCGGCGGGTGTCCCGGTGAACTTCAGCCTGCGCCGGGGCGACGTGCTGCAGCTGCTCTCGGAGCGACCGACGGAGTGCACCGGCGCGAGTCGCAGCGAGCCCGGCGGGGAGAACATCGTGACCTACTGCGATCTGGGCCCGGCGTTCGATCTCACGGGCACCGAGATCCGGAGCAACGGGCGCCTGGCGGTCTTCTCCGGACACGACTGCACGTTCGTGCCCTACGACCGGTGGGCCTGCGATCACCTCGAGGAGCAGATCTTCCCGGTGGAGGCGCTGGGCAACGATCTCTTCCTGCCGGTGACGCGCCCGCTG
>CAYZQM010000184.1:0-7386 GCA_964480175.1 uncultured Sandaracinaceae bacterium | reverse complement strand
CGGATCGTGAGCGCGTCCGACGGCAACGCGGTGCGCTTCGAGCCGCCGCTCGATCCGGAGTTCCCGGACGAGACGTCGGTGCTCGATCGCGGCGAGTACTTCGAGGTCGAGCTGCGGCAGGCGCGCTGGGTGCGGGGCACGGGGCCGCTGCTCGCGGCGATCTTCTTGGTGGGTCAGGACTACCGGGGCCTGGGCTCCGCGGGGGACTTCGCGGTGGGCGATCCCGCGATGGCGCTCGCGATCCCCAACGCGCAGTTCCGCGCCGAGTACGCGTTCCTGTCGCCTGCGACGTACGCGACGAGCGCCGCCGACGTCGTCGCGCCCATGACGGCGCGCATCGAGCTCGACGGGGCGTTCGTGACCCTCACCCCGGTCGAGGGGACGAGTATGGGCACGGCGCACCTGGATCTGATGCCCGGGGTGCACCGCGCGAGCGGCAACATCACCTTCGGCATCTACGTCAGCGGCTTCGGGAGCTACACGAGCTACTTCGTGCCGGGCGGCATGGACTTCGTGCCGATCACGCCGCCGTTCTGATTCGGCAGGCCGCGTGATCGGTCGCGCGAACAGGCACGGCGCAATTTGGGCAAGTCGCGGTGGGCTCGGATAGGATGCGGGCCCCATGGCCACCGATGCCATCGCCGCGCTGAGCAAAGTCGACCTCTTCTCCGGGATCCGCCCCGAGGGGCTCGAGCGCATCGCGGCCACTTGCAGCGAGCAGTCCTTCCGGGTGGGCGACGTCGTGTTCCGCGAGGGCGAGGTGGGCGACAAGCTCTACCTGATCCTCGAGGGCAAGATCCGGATCTCGCGCGAGGTCTCGGGGATGGGTGAAGAAGCGCTCGCGGTGCTCGGCGCAGGCCAGGCGTTCGGCGAGATGGCGCTCATCGACGAGTTCCCTCGCAGCGCGGACGCGCGGGTGCACGATCGCTGTCGGCTCTTGGTGCTCACCAAGGAGCAGCTCGAGGATCTGCTCTTGCTCGAGAAGGATCTGGCCTACGAGATCCTCTGGAACTTCGTCCGCATCCTCACCGCCCGGCTGCGCGAGACGAACGACAAGATGACCTTCCTCTCGGTGACCGGGAAGTTCTGAGGCGTGAGCCGAGCTCCGCGCGTCGCGCTGGACTGCATGGGGAGCGATCGCGGGGTCGCCGCGACGGTGGCGGGTGCGTGCGCGGCCTCGCTCGGGAGCCACGCGCCCGCGCTGGTGTTGGTGGGCGACGAGCGCGCGATCCGCGCGGAGCTCAGCCGGCATCCGAGCGACGCGAGCAAGCTCGAGGTGGTGCACGCGACCGAGGTGATAGCGCAAGACGAGAAGCCGAAGGAGGCCATCGAGGGCAAGCCCGATGCGTCGGTGTTGGTGGCTGCGCGCTTGGTGAAGGACGGACGAGCGGACGTGCTGGTGTCGGCGGGCAACACGGGCGCGGTGACGCTCGCCTGCGCGCGCACCTTCGAGCGCTTGCCAAACATCGGCCGCACGGCGCTGGGCGCGGTCTATCCCACCGAGAAGCGGCGCGGCGAGAAGGACGATCCCTTCTCGCTGATCTTGGACGCGGGGCTGACGCTCGAGTGCTCGGCGCGCGATCTCGTGGGCTTCGCGGTGATGGGCTCGGCGTATGCGTCGCGGATCTCGCGCAATCCGCGGCCGCGCGTCGCGCTCTTGAGCGTGGGCTCGGAGGCGGGTAAAGGGACCCCTCAGGTGGTCGAGGCGCACGCGCTCTTGCGCACGGTGCCGGGGATCGAGTTCATCGGGAACGTGGAGGGGATGGACATCCCGCGGGGCACGGCGGACGTGATCGTGACCGGCGGCTTCACCGGCAACATCGTCCTCAAGATGCTCGAGGGCGTGAGCGACACGGTGATGCGCTTGGCGCGCTACGCGGGGCAGAAGAGCTGGCAGTACCGGGTCGGGCTGATGTTGCTCGCGCCCGCGATCAAGCGGGTGCGGCAGGTGACCGACTGGGAGCAATACGGCGGCGCGCCGATCTTGGGCTTCGATCGGCTGTGCATCAAAGCGCATGGGCGGAGCACGGAGCGAGCGATCGGCAACGCGATCAAGGTCGCGACGCGCACGGTGCGGACCGATCTGGTGAAGGCGATCGGCGAACAGCTCGCGACGCTGCCGTCCTAGCCACCCCGACGCGCGGCCGCGCTACGATGCGCGATGGTCTTCGCGCCCCCCGTCGCCCGAATGAGCGTCGCCGAGTACGTCGCCTTCGAGGAGAAGGCAGACATCCGGCACGAGCTCCGGGGCGACGAGGTGCTCGCGATGCCGCAAGGGACGCCCGAGCACGCAGGGCTCGCGGCGAACGTCACCGCCCTTCTCCACGCGGGCGTGCGCGGAAGGCGCTGCCGCGTCTACAGCTCCGACATGCGGGTGCGCATCGGGGCGACGCGGCTCACCACGTATCCCGACGTGACGGTGGTGTGCGGCGAGCTCGAGGTCGACGCCGAGGACCGCCTCGCGGCGATCAACCCCGTCGTGATCGTCGAGGTGCTCTCGGACAGCACGTCCTCCGACGACCGCGGCGCCAAGGCGGCGCACTACCGCCGGCTGCCCTCGCTGATGGAGTACGTGCTCGTCGCGCAGGACGAGCAGCGGATCGAAGTGCACCGTCGGGTCGAGGACCGCTGGGAGATCCACGACGCGAGACCCGGCGAGAAGCTACCGCTCGTGTCGATCGGCGCCGAGCTCGACGTGGCCGCGGTCTACCGAGACCCGCTCGCGAGCTGATCATCGGAACGCTGGTGAAGGTCGCGATGCCGTAGCCGAGCGACGGGCTGGCGGCGCAAGAACGTCTGCAGATCGTTCACGTTCACGACCACGATCACGATCACGTTCACGACGGTCGCGCTGCGCGGTGCGGATTCTGCCTCTGCCTCATCGCGCGAGAAGTCCGCGCAATGGGCGCGACGATCACCGCCTCTGGATCATCGCGACCTCCGCGCCCGCGCCCGCGCCCGGCCTTTTCTCACCCACAGACGAAGAAAATCCTGGGGAACATCGCGGTCCTTCCGCTTGTCCAGCCGTCCGTGACCCCGGCCCTCGATCGGCGCTAAGGTCGCCGCCCGATCTTCGGCCCGAGCCTCACGAGACCCCTTTGATCTCCACCACGACCCCTCTCGCGCTGCGCCCGCTCACGGCCGCCGCGCTCCTCTCGCTGCTGCTCACGCCTGCGCTCGCCGCCGCGCAGAACCCGTACGAGGCCGAGCAGGACCAGCTCGCCGCCGAGGTCGCGCGCACCCGGGGCGCCGCTGCCTACGTCCCCTTCCTCGAGCTCTGGCGCACCTTCGGCGACGTCCCGCCCGCGCGCACCATCGCGACCCTCGAGCGCCTCTCACGCGATCGCCGCCTGTCTGCGCCGCTCCGCGCGTACGTCACCGCGTTCCTCGCGCGCGCCCAGCTCCGCGCCGGCGACGAGGCCGCCTCGGCGCGCACGATCGAGGAGCTCGGCTACATCCGCACGTTCCGCGTCGTCGGCCCCTTCGACAACGAAGGCGAGCGCGGCTTCACCACCGCCTACGATCCCGAGCGCCTGCGCATGGAGCCCGTCGATCTCGACGCGCGCTTCGAAGGCCGCGAGCGACCGGTCGGCTGGCGCAGCTATCCCGACGTCGGCCACTACGGCTACGTCTCCTTCGATGCGGTGCACCGCCCCGACGTGCACGCGTGCAGCTACGCCGAGACCTTCGTCACCAGCGAGCGCGCCCAGCCGCTCTCGCTCTGGCTCGGCGCTGGAGGCGCCGTGGCCGCGTGGTGGAACGGCACCGAGGTGCTCCGCGACGATGCGTACCGCCAGCCCGATCCCGATCGCCACGTCGCGATGGTCGGCGCCCACGCCGGCATCAACCGCCTCTTGATCAAGGTCTGCGTCGAGACCTCCACCTGGGGCTTCTACGCGCGCCTCGGCGACGCGAGTGGCGGCCCCGCGCGCGGCCTCACGTTCTCCACCGAGGGCGACGCGTCCCGGGTCCGCGCAGGGCACGGCGTGCCTCGCCTCCCGAGCGCGCCCGTCGCGCCGCTCGCCGCGCTCGAGGCGGCTGCATCGGGCGACTCGCCTTCGGCCGACGCGCTCGAGAACCTCGCGCGCTTCCTCGTGCTCACGGGCGCCGACGATCCCGACGAAGATCGCGCGCCCGAGCTCGCGGAGCGCGCCGCCACCGCCGGGCCGACCGCCGAGCGCTGGGTGCTCGCCGCGACCGTCGCCAGCTCGCGCGGCGCCGCGAGCATCGCCGTCGATCGCGCCATCGCGCTCGATGCCGACGAGCCCGCCGTGCTCTTGGCGCGCGCCCGCTTGCTCATGACCGGCCCGAGCCCCGACGCCGCGCTCGCCGTGCTCGATCGCATCCCCGCGAGCAGCGTCGAGGGGATGGAGGCCGCCGTGCTCCGCTCCGAGCTCTTGGTCGCCTTGGGCCTGCCCGCCTCGGCCCGCGCCGCGATCGACGCGGCCGCCGCGCGCGCGCCGGGCTCGTCGCGCTGGACCTCGATGCGGGGCCGCGCCGCCGAAGAAGCCGGCGCACGCGACGAGGCGATCACCCGCCTCGAGGAGGCGCTCGCGATCCGCTTCGACGATCAGTCGAGCCGCGAGTCGATCATCCTGGACGCGATCACCCGCGGCGAGACCGACCGCGCGATGGGCCACATCGAGGCGATGCTGCGCCTCGGCAACGATCACAGCCGCTTCTATCTGCGGGCCGCCGAGCTCTACGACGCCGTCGAGCGCAGCGACGAGTCGATGGGCGCCTACCGCATCGCGATGGACCTCGCGCCCGAGGACGCCGACGTGCGGGTGGCCTACGGCCGCGCGCTGCTCCGATCGGATCAGGGCGAGGTGGCCCTCGAGGTCCTGCGCGAGGCGCTCGCGCTGCGCCCCACCGACGTCGCGACGCGCGAGCTGCTCGAAGGCATGGAGCCCGCCGAGCGGCGTGACGAGGCGTTCGCGGTCTCGAGCGAAGAGCTGCTGTCGCGGGTGCGCGAGGAGAGCGGCTACCCCGTTCGCTTCCTCGAGCAGCTCACCGTCAACACCGTCTTCCCCAGTGGTCTGGGCTCGAGCTACCACCAGATCGCGACGCAGATCGTGACCGAGGAAGGCGCGCGCTCGGCCCGCACCCACTCGATCGTCTACGACCCCGACGTGCAGCGGGTCACGGTCCGCGCCGCGCGCGTGTATCGCAACGGGCGCATCCTCGAGGCCAACGACAGCTTCGAGCAGCAGCTCGGCGAGCCCTGGTACCGCATCTACTACGACACCCGCGCGATGGTGGTCGTCTTCCCCGATCTCGAGCCGGGCGACGTGGTCGAGGTGCGCTACCGCATCGACGACGTCGCGGAGCGCAACCAGTTCGACGACTACTACGGCGACATGCAGTTCTTCGCGGGCGACGCGCCGATCGCGCGCCTCGACTACGTGCTGATGACGCCGACGAGCCGCACGTTCTACTTCAACGAGCCGCGCCTGCCCTCGCTCCGCCACGAGACCCGCGAGGAGGGCGAGCTGCGGATCGATCACTTCCACGCCGAGGATCTGGCGGCGATCACCACCGAGCCCAACGCGCCCGGCATGACCGAGATCGCGCCCTACCTGCACGTCTCGACCTACCAGAGCTGGGAGGACGTCGGCCGTTGGTGGTGGGGCCTGGTGCACGATCAGCTCTACGCCGACGAGAGCTTGCGCCGCACGGTGCGCGAGCTGATCGCGGGCGCGAGCGACACCCGCGAGCGGGTGCGCCGGATCTACCGCTGGGTGATCGAGAACACCCGCTACGTGGGCCTCGAGTTCGGCATCCACGGCTTTCTGCCGTACCGGGTGCCGCAGATCGTCCAGCGCGGCTTCGGCGACTGCAAAGACAAGGCGTCGCTCATCTACACCATGCTGCGCGAGGCCGGGATCGAGGCGCGCCTGGTGCTCTTGCGCACCCGCCGCAACGGCGCGCTCAGCGATCTGCCCGCGTCGCTCTCGGTCTTCGATCACGCGATCGCGTACGTGCCCGAGCTCGACCTCTATCTCGACGGCACCGCCGAGTTCTCGGGCATCGAGGACTTCCCCGAGATGGATCAGGGCGTGACCGTGCTCGTCGTCGGTCCCGACGCGAGCGGCGAGGTCCACGCGGAGCTGCGGCGCACCCCGGTGCTCCCGCCCGAGCGCAACCACCACGCGCGCACCCTGAACGTCACGCTGAGCGCCGACGGCAGCGGCCGCATCCGCGCCATCGAGACCATCCGCGGCAACGGCGCGCCGTGGTTCCGCAACACCTTCCAGGCGACGGGCACCCGCGAGGAGCGGCTCGAGACCTGGTTCCGCTCCGTGATGCCCGGCGCCGACGTGACCGAGACCCGCTTCGATCACCTCGACGACTTCGACACGCCCGTCACGTTCTCGTTCGAGGCCGCGGTGCCCTCGATCGCGCAGCGCGACGCCGACGGTCTCCGCATCGCGGGCAGCGTGCTGTCGGATCTGACGCGCGCGGTGGCGCGCCTCGAGCGCCGGGCCATCGCGCTCAACCTCGGGGCGACCGAGTCGTACGTCGAAGACCGCACCATCACGCTGCCCGCGGGCTTCAGCGTCGCGGACCTGCCCGACGGCGGCGAGGCGCGCTCGGCGTACGGCCACGTGCTGATGCGGGTGAGCGCGGAGGGACGACAGGTCACCGCGCACACCGAGCTGTCGATCGCCGTCGACACCGTTCCGCCCGACGAGTACGCGGCGTTCCGCGCCTGGGTGACCGCGGCCGACGCGATCCTGCGGCAGCGCATCGTGCTCGCGGGAGGTGCGCGATGAGCCCGTTCGCCTCCCTCGCTCCGTCGCTTTTCTCTCCGTCTTCTTCCGCGAGCGCCATGACCCGCACGTTCTTCACTCTCTGTCTCGCGCTCACCCTCGTCGCCGGCTGCGGCGGCGCAGGGCACGGCGTCCGCCATCACGACACCATCGACGACATCCGCGCCCGCGCCGCGAGCAACCCCGACGATCCGGCAGCGCAGTCCGCGCTCGCAGAGGCGGAGCTCTTGCTCGAGGGCGGCGATCCCGCGCGCCAGCGCGCCGCGATCGAAGGCGCGTTGCGGCTGTCTCCGAACAGCGCGCGCCTGCACTACCTGTCGGCGGTCGAGCACGACACCCACGGGCGGCTCTCGAGCGCGCTCGACGAGCACCTGCGCGTGCTCTCGCTGGTGGCGAACGACACCGATCCGCTGGCGCGCACGATGGCCGAGGTCTCGCTGGCGACGCTGGCCGACTACGACGACAGCGTCGCGGGCTTCGCCGGCCGGGTGAAGGACGCGATCGAGCCGCTGGTCACCTCGCCCGACGTGCTGGGGCCGGCCGCGTTCAACGCCGCGAGCTCGCTGCTCCTCGAGCTGGCGCATCGCCGGGGCGATCTCGAAGCGGTGCACGC
>CAYZQM010000183.1:0-14077 GCA_964480175.1 uncultured Sandaracinaceae bacterium | reverse complement strand
GGGCGGGAACGTGCGCGCCCACGCGATCGCCTTGCCGATCACGCGTCCCTCTTCGTCGCCGAAGAGGCCCTCTTCGCCTGCGTGCGGGTTCATCCCCGTCACCACGAGGCGCGAGCCTGGCCGCGCGCCGAGGCGCAGCACCGCGTCCGCGAGGTGCCGGATCGTGCGGCCGACCCGCGCCGCGGTCACCGCGTCGGGCACGTCGCGCAGGCTCAGGTGCGTGGTGACGAGCGCGACCTTCAGGCGGGGACCGAGGAACATCATCGTCACGGCGTCGGACGCGAGCCCCGCGGCGCGCGCGAGGTGCTCGGTCTGCCCGGTGAACGCCGGCCCGTCTTTCACCCCGAGCTGGATCGCGGACTTGCTCACGGGCGCGGTGACGAGCGCGCGGCAGCGGCCCTCGGTCACCGCGCCGGCCGCCGCGTCGAGCGACGCGAGGGAGAGCTTGCCCGCCGCCGCGTTCGGCTCGTGGCGCGCGCGCGCGGCCTTGGGCAACGCCCCGAGCGACTCGATCGTGATCCGCGCCCGCAGCGATCCGTCGAGCGCGTGCGCGTCGAGCCGCTGCGCGAGCACGTCGCCCTCGCCGAAGAGCACCACCTTGTCGCGCTTCTTGGCGAGCTCGATCGCGGCGTGCACCGAGACCTCGGGGCCCACCCCGAGCGGATCGCCGCACGCGAACGCGAGCGGCAGCACGCCGCGGCGGGACGGAGCCTTGGTCGCGTCGGTGGACGATGCGCTCATGCCCGCATCTTGTAGCCAACCCCGCGCACGGTCTCCAGCGCGTCGGCCACCTCACCGAGCTTCATCCGCAGGCGTCGCACGTGGATGTCGACCGTGCGCGAGCCGCCGTAGTAGTCGACGTCCCACACGCGCTCGAGGAGCTGCTGCCGGGTGAAGACGCGGCCTCGGTGCTTCAACAGGAACTCGAGGAGCGCGAACTCTTGCGCGGTGAGCACGAGCAGCTGGCCGTCGAGGCGGGCCTCGTGCGCTGCGGTGTCGACCACCAGCGGGCCGAGCTTGAGCACGTCGTCGCCCGAGAACTCGCTCTTGCGGTAGTCCGCGCGGCGGATGCGCACGTAGAGCTCGACCGGCAGGTACGGCACGAGCACCAGATCGTCGAACGTGTCTTCGGGCGTGACCCGCGAGAGCCCGGCGACGGTCACGGCGCAGAGGATCGGCGTGCGAGCGAGCGCGGGCGTGGCGCGCAGCGACGTGAGCGCGGAGCGCGCGGCCTCGACGTGATCGAGCGCTTCGATCAGCACCGCGGCGGGCGGCTTGGCGCTCCCGAGATCGCTCGCCGAGAGCGCCTCCCACAAGTCCACGTGCCGCACCGTGCAGCCGAGCTCGCGCAGCACCGCGACGCCCCCCTCGGGGCGCTCTGCGTTCTTGGTAGAGCCGACGACCAGGACCCACATGCGAGGGCCGGTGCTACTCCCTCGGCGCGCTCCGGGCCACCTGCACGCTCGCTCGCTCGCGCTTCATGGCCCGGTGACCGTCGCCCGTCCGCGGAGGCCGGTCATCACGAACGCGTCGCCGTCGGGATCGCCCAACAGACGCGCGGCGAAGAAGCCCATCGCCACGTCGGCCGCGAGCTCGCGGTGCAGCGCGGGATCGGGGTAGTCGAAGCGATCGTCGAGCTCCGCGCAGCCGGGCTGGAACTGGCCGCCGAGCCCCGCGATGTCGGTGAACGACCAGTGGCCCGCGCCCGGGACCTCCACGAGGTAGCTGTCGGTCGTCATGTCGCGGAAGTCGTTCCGGATGAAGACGTTGCCGGCCGCGCCGATGCTGTTGTCCTGCTCGGCGAGCAAGTAGAGGAACGGCACCTCGACGTCAGCCGGGTCGAGCGCGCCGAGCACCGAGATCGGCGCCGCGATCGCCAGCGCCGCGACGAAGCGATCGTCCGCGAGCACCACGGGGCCAGTCGTCGCGGCACCGAAGCTGTGGCCCATCACCGCCGCGCGCGCCGGATCGATGTGGCCGCGCAGGTCGTCGGGCATCTCGGCTGCGGTGTCGTCGAGCAAGCGATCGAGCACGCCGATCACGTCGGCCACCCGCACCGCGAGGAACTCCGCGCCGACGGGCGCAGGCGGATCGTCCCACAACGTGTTGCCCACGTGATCCGGGGCAGCGACCACGATGCCGTGGCTCGCCAAGCGTTCGCTCACCTCGGCGACGTCGAAGCGCACGCACGCGTGGCAGTGCGAGAACACGACGACGGGCAGCAGCGCGGGCTCGGTGACCGCGGCGGGCGCCGCCGCCGATCCCGTCTGGCTGCGAATGCAGGCCGCAGGCGACCCTGCGATCGCGGTCGCGAGCGCGGCCTCGTGCTCGGTGCCCGACTCGAACGCCGCCATCGGCTGTCCCGCCTCGGCCGCGGCGCGCGCGTCTTCCACGGCGGGGTACCAGAGCTCGACCGGCAGCGTGCGCTCGCCGAACGTCATCTCGATGCGCCGGTTGCCCACCGGGTGCGGCCCGGGCTCGCCGTAGACCTCGCCGATGACGGGGCCTGCGTCGGTCGGGACATCGGGGATCGCCGGCACGTCGAGCGGGGCGCCGGCATCGAGCCCCGCGTCCGGTTCCACTGCGGGGTCGCACGCCGCGAGCAGGAGCAAGCAAGACCAGGGAGCGAAGCGCTTCATACGGGCGACTCTACCGCCCCGCAGGTCAATCCATCACTTCTTCGCCGCTCGGCTCGGGATCCGGCTCGCTCGACGGCACCGGCGGGGTGACACCGATCGCCTCCAGCTCCTCGATCGCGTCGCTCATCACCCCGCGGAAGCGCGGCATCACCGACGCCGGCAGCGGCCTGCCCGGACCATTGAGCTGCGAGCCGGGATCGACGAAGCGTCCGCCTCGCTTGAGCCCGAAGTGAAGGTGCGGGCCGGTCGAGCGGCCCGTCGAGCCGACGTATCCGATGAGATCCCGCTGATCGACGTGATCCCCGACGTGCAGCCCCGACGCGAAGCGGCTGAGGTGCGCGTAGAACGTCTCCCAGCCGCCGTCGTGGCGGATGGACACGAGGTTGCCGTTCGCGCCGCGCTCGCCGATGAACGTGATCTCTCCGTCGGCCGCCGCCCACACCGGCGTGCCCGTGCCGGCGGCGAAGTCGATCCCGTTGTGCGGCATGATCCGGTGCAGCACCGGGTGCATGCGCCGCGGGTTGTAGGGCGAGCTGATGTGATCGAAGCGCAGCGGGGTGCGGAGCCAGCCGCCGTGCATCGCGCGCCCCGTGTCGTCGAAGAACTCTCCGTCGCTTCCCTCGCGGGGGACGAACCAGAACGCGCGCAGCACCCCGCGCCGCGCGCTCTGGTACTCGATCGCGTGGACGGTGCCGTAGCGCAAGAACGTCCCGTCGATGCTCTCGGAGTCGAGCACGACCCGAAACGCGTCGCCGCTGCGGGTGTCGCTCTCGAAGTTCATGCGCCCCTCGAACGCGTCCACGAAGACGCCGACCAAGGTCCGCCCCAACCCCGCCCCATCCAGCGCGCTGCCGAGCGAGCTGGTGACCGTGCCGCCCCGCGCGATGCGCTCGATGTGCACGGGCACCTCGACCTCGCGCCCGCGGAAGATCCCCGCCTCGTCGCGCGTGGCCTCGTAGATCTGCGTGATCGATGCGCGGTACTCGAAGCGCGTGAGCGTCCCGTCGGCGTCGCGCTCGCTGATCAGCTCGTGGTTGGGTCGACAGCGACGGAAGTCGAGGACGCCCTCGAGCGCCGCGATCAGGCCATCGGCGTCCTCGCCCGTGATCCCGGCGGCGGTGAGCGCCGGTCCGAAGCCGCGCGCGGTTCCGAACAGGTGCGTGGTGCGCACCGTGCCGTCGTCCTCGTGCGCGACCTCGATCGGCTCGGGAGGCGGACCCGCGTCGGGCATGATCGGCGCATCCACCGGCGGCACGTACCCGAGATCGATCGGCACCGCGGCTTCGCCCGACGGGCGCTCTTCGACGTCGTCGTCACCGCCGTCGACGAAGCTCGCCACCCAGCCCACCAGGCCGACGATGAGCAGGACCACGGCGCCCAGTCCCGCCAGCAGCGCGCGGTTGCGCCGGGTCCGCTCGAGATCGTCTCGGAGCAGGGGGATCCCCACGCTCGGGAGGGGACGGTGGGTGGGCATACCCGCCGGGGTCTCGTCCGCCATGGGGCCGAAGGGTTAACAAAGCGGAGACCGCCCCGCAAACGCACGCCGCGCCCTTCGGGCGTGCACATCGGCTACAACGCCGCGTGCCCTCCGCCCTCGCCTTCGCGATCCTCGCTGGGGATCTGCCCGCGCTGATCGAGGCGACCGAGCGCGCGGAAGGGGTGGCCGCGCGCCGCTATGCGTTGACGGTGCTCGAGCAAGGCCTGCGCCTCGCCGATCCCGGGACCGTCGGCACCGACCTCCGCGATCGGGCCCGGGCGCTCGGGGTGCGCGCGGACATCCTCTCGCTCACCGAGCGCAGCGCGCCGCTGCACGCGGTGCGCATCCCGTTGGTCGACGTGCCCTCGGGGCGGGCGCTGGTCCGCACCTTCTTCGCGAGCTTCGACGCGGCGCCCGATGATCGCAGCGGGCGCGCGACGGAGACCGACGCCGCCCTGCGCGAGGCGTTCGACCTCGCACGCAAGCTCGCGGGCGATCCGAAGGTGCGCCCGATCCGCTGGGTCGCCGCGCAGCCGCGGGTGCTCGATCAGGTGGTGATCGAGGGCGAGTCGCTCGCGGCAGGCGCGCTCGTCAGCGCGTACGCGCTGCTGACCGGGAGCGGCGTGCGGCCCGACGTCGCGATCACCGGCACCCTCCACGGTGAGCGCGTCGGACCCGTCGGGCAGCTGGCGCAGAAGCGCAGCGCGGCGAGCGCGAGCGGGATCGCGATGCTCATCGCCCCCGCGGCGGAGACCCAACGCGGCGCGGGCATCACGGGCGTCTCCACCGTCGCAGCGCTGCTCGAGGCGAGCTTGCTCCCCGAGCGCGTACGCATCGATCGGCACGCCATCATCGAGGCGGCGCGCGCGCAGGCCGCGCGGGGCTGGCGCGGCTTTCGTTGGCCCGAAGCGCTCGAGCGCCTCGAGCGCGCCGTCCACGTGGTGCCCGACGGCGACCTCGACACGCGGGTCGAGCTGCTCGCGCGGCTCGGTGGTGCGGAGCGGCACGCGGGATCGCTGCGCCGGAGCGAGGCGCTCCTCGAGGAGGCGCTGCGGATCGCGCGGGGCCCCGAGGGGCGTCGCGAGGTCACCGACGCGACGCGGGCGCTCGCCGAGCGGAACCACGCGATGACCGCGCTCCAGCGGGGCTTCGTGGTCGTCGCCGAGCGCGAGGCCCAGCGCGCGCTGAAGACGGCGCGGCGCGCTCGATCGCTGCGCGAAGAGGTGAAGGCATGGAGCGTCGTGGGGCTCGTCGCGCGGGGTCGAGGCGACGATCAGCGCGCGGTCGACGCGTTCGAAGCGGCGCTCGCGATCGACGTCGCGATCGATCCGGGCAAGGGCGTCCGCAGCCGCGCGTACTTGGCGGAGGCGCTGGCCCGCAGAGGGAGTGAACGGGCGGCGGCGCGCCACTACGAAGCCGCGCTCGAGGGCGCCGCGGGGTCGCTCTCCGACGAAGCCTGGGTGCGCACGGCGTTCGGCAACGGTCTGCTCGCGAGCGGTCTGCTCGCGAAGCCTCGGCTCTCGAGCGGTCGCGTCGAGCGAGCGCGCGCGGTGCTGGACCACCCGGTCGTGCACGACGCGATCGCCAAGGATCCACTCCCCGGTCTGCGCGCGCGGCGCTTGCTCGGCACCGCGCTGCTCGCCACCGAGCGCGCTCGCGCTGCGCAGCTGCTGCTCGGCGCGATCCCGCAGCTCGCGATGGAGCCGGGCATCCGTCGCCACGCAGCGCTCTGCGTGCTGGTCGCGTGGCATGCCGGCATCGCCCACGACGAGCTGGGGCGCGTCGCGCTCCCGGCGCTGGACGATGATTTCGACGGCCGCCTGCTCACGCTCGCGCCGAGGGCTCGGGACGAGGCGCTGCGTGCGCTGATCGCGCGCCACGATCGTCTGGGTTGACGATCGTCTGGGCTGACGATCGCTGGGGCTGACGATCGCTCTAGGCTAGCGCTCGCCTCGGCCGTCGATGTGCCGCACGCCGAGGCTGCTCAGGGATCGAATACGAGGCTGTACGCGTTGCCGAAGCCGCCGTTGTCCACGATCGCGTAGTTCGAGCGACCGCTCATCGTCGGCACGTTGGTGACCTGCGCGACGCCGCTGGTGTTCGACGTGTCGCACGACGTCTCCGCGTCGGGCGAGCCACACGACGAGGTGCCCGGGCCGCGGGTGTAGAGGATGGGACGGAAGCTCGAGCTGCGCGCCTCGATCGACCAGACCTGACCATCCGACGGACTCTCGAAGCGGAAGATCGCGTCGGGGTTCGTGCTGAAGCGGTTGGGATCGCAGTTGCCGCGCTCACCGCCCACGCCCGACGTCGCGCCGATGTTGCCGACCACCAAGCCACCGCCCGTGATGTCGAGGGGACCGCCGGTCGTTCCACACGAGTCGCCCCGCGCGGGTGTCACCTGGACGTTGACCGTGAAGTTCCCGGTCGAGGAGCCGCTGAACGCCTTCACCAGGATGTAGACCCGCAGCGTGCCGCCGCTGATCGGGCCGGGGCTGGTGTTGTGCAGCCAGATGCGGCTGGTCAGCACCGCGCTCGAGCCGCCTGGGTCTTGATCGTCGTTGCAGGCCGCGGCGAAGTTGGTGCCGCTGCACGTGGTGGCGACCGCGAGCACCGTATCCGTCACGGCCGAGCCGACGGTGTCGATCCGCACGTCGGAGTTGCTGGTGAGATCGATGTAGTAGACCGCGTCGCGTCCCGTGCCCGAGCAGACCGCGTAGTCCGGATCGAACGCGCCGAAGGAGCCGGTCACGCTTCCCGTGCGCACGGTCGCGCCGGTCAGCGGGATCGCGACGGCGCCGCTGCACGTGTCGGGATCCGTCGCGCAGCCCTCGTCGATCGCGCCGTCGCAGTTGTCGTCGCGCCCGTTGCTGCACACCTCGGGCATACCGGGGCCGACGGAGCTCAGGGTGTCGTCGCAGTCGGTGCCGCCCGCGCACATCGCGCCGCTGGGGCTGCGCTGCGCGGGCGCGCCGTCGCCGTCCCCATCGAGCGGAGTGAACACGCACAGGTCGGCGCTCGCCGCGTCACAGGAGTCCACCGTGCAGTCGGTCCCGTCGGTGCACACGCGCGGCGTGCCGCCCACGCAGCCCGCGGAGACGTTGCAGGTCGCGCCCACGGTGCAGCCCGCGTTGCACACGTCGTTGCGCGGAAGGTTCTCGCATCCCGTCGGCCCCGACGTCGCGCTGCAGATGTCCTCGGTGCAAGCGACGCCGTCGTCGCAGCGCGCGTCGAAGCGCACCGCGGTGCAGCCGACCGACGGATCGCACGCGTCGTCCGTGCAGCTCAAGCCGTCGTTGCACGAGAGCGCGGTGCCCGACACGCAGCCGGTCCGGGGATCCGCGCCGGCGCCTCCCGGGTTGCAGGTCTCCGCGCCGTTGCACAGGTCCGCGTCGCGGCACTCGGCGTCCGTCTCGCAGAGGATCGGGACGCAGCCGAGCACCTCGTTGCAGCGCTCTCCGTCGTCGCACGCCGAGTCGACGGCGGTGTGGGCACAGCTGCCGCCGGTGCAGCGATCGGTCGTGCAGCCGACGCCGTCATCGCACTGCGCGTCCGTGGTGCACTCGGGGAGCGGCGCGTCGGTGCCGCCATCGGCGCTGGCGTCGCGCCCTGTGTCACGACCCGCGTCGAGCCCTGCGGCGTCGATCGTGCCGCCGTCGATCGACGGAGCGTCCGTCCCTCCGAGCCGGCTGGGATCGGGCTGCACGATGGCGGAGCAGCCCGCGCTGGCGAGCGGGGTCACGCCGAGGACGAGCACAGCGAGCGAAGCGAAGCGCGCAGGAGACATGGACTCCTCCGATCAGAGAAAGAGGTACGAGAGCGAGCGCATCGAGATCAGAACGTCCCCGCAGCAGAGAGACCGACGACGGTGCCGTCGCTCCCCGCGGGCGCGAGCATCGGCACCACGACGACGGTGGGCGAGAGCGCCGCGGTGTCGTCGTTGCTCCCGTCGTCCTCGGTCTGGGCGAGCACGAAGAAGAACGTCGTCGCCCCGAGCCCGACCAGCGTCGTCACGAGGAACACGTCGCTCACGATCGCGAGCGTGCGCGCGCTGTCGGCGTGCGCGGTGCCGTTGGTGCGGGCCTCGGCGCGTACCGCGTCGGAGAGCGTCGGGTCGTTCGCACGGACCACGTCCGCCTCGAACGCGTCGTTCTCGGAGAGCGCGAGCCCGCCCGTCACGCCCCATCCAATCGCCGCCGCGAGGGTCACGCCGCCCGCGATGAAGAAGGGCGCGCTGAGGCGGATGCCCCCGCCGTCGCCGCCGCCGTCGTCGTGCGGCGCCTCGGGCTCACCGGGGATGACGACCTCGGTGGCGACCGTGGTCTCGGAGGTCGTGGTCTCGGTGCTCGCGGTGGTGGTGGCCTCGGTGGTGCTCGTCGCCTCCACCGCGGTGGTCGTGGTCTCCGTCGCCGCGACGGCCTCCGCGCGGCGCAAGCGCACCGCGACGCGGGTGTCGCCGCCGCCATCGACGTGCACGGTCTGGGTCTCGGTCACGAAGCCCGCGAGCGAGATCACGACCTCGTGATCGCCCGCGACCACCCGCACCGGCTCGCTGACCGGGGCGACGCGCCGCGCGCTTCCGTCGATCACGATCTCCGCGCCGTCGGGCGTGACCTGCAGGGTCAGCGTACCGACGCGCGCGCGCAGCCCGCGGATGGTCGCCTCGATCTCGCGGCGCTGCGCCGCGGGGACGCTGGTCGCCTCGGTCAGGTAGTGCTCGAAGTGGAAGAGCGCTTCGACCGGGCGCGCCATCTGCTGGTAGCAGTTCGCGATGTTGAGGCGGACGCTCGGATGCGGCGCGAGACGGTAGGCCTCCTGGAACGCGTCGAGCGCAGTCTGGAACTCGGAGTTGCCGAACGCGGCGACGCCGCGCTCGAACTCGGTGCGCGCCCGGGCGCGGTCGTCGTCCGTCTGCGCGCTCGCGGCGGTGACGAAGAGCGAAGAGGCCAGGGCCGCCGCGGCGAGCACGGCGAGCGACCGACGAAGAGAGAAAGCAGAGCGCATGGATCTTCCGGCCGAGGGAAAGGCGGCCGAGGGCCATCGTAGGCTCGCCGCTTCGCAGGCGTCAAACGCGTCCCGCCGACCCTCGGATTCGGTCGAGCTCGCGAGCAGACGCCGCGTCAGCCGCGGGTGCGCTTCTTCTTGCCGCGGCTCGTCATGCCGGGCTCGCGCCGCGCCGCGTGGCGATCCGGCTTGGCCGACGCCGCGAGCGCCGCGTGCAACCCCTCGAGCGTCGCGACCTTCTCCGCGCCGCCGCGCTTCTTGAGCCGCGCGAGCGCGTCCTCGAACGAGCGCCGCACGTCCGGGTGCTTGGCTTCGCCGAGTCGATCGAGCAGCCACGCCGCGCCGTCCGGCTCCGCGCGGAACTGCGCTGCAACCGCCGCGGTGATGCGGCCCAGCGCGGCGAGCAGGCGGCGGCGCGCGTCCGATCGCTCGGCAGCGCGCGGCGCGTCCGCGACGTCGCCGACCAGCCAGGTGAGCGTGTCGAGCAGGCCCCGCTTGTCCCGCAGCGCCTCCATCGCGCGATCGCCCGACAGCGCGTCGAGCACCGTCGCCGCCGCGCCCCAGCGGCGATCTCGATCGTCGTCGCCGAGCCAGCTCGAGAGCGCGCTCACGATCGCGTCGGTCATGCCGCGCTTGGCGAGCAAGAGCAGCGCGCTCTCCGTGCCGAGGCGCACCGGCGCGCGCTCGTCCGCGGCCAGCTCCTCGAGCCCCGACCACGCGTGCGCCACGTCGTGTCCCTTGGCGGCGTACGCGACGTACGCATGGGCGCCGACGATCGGCAGGTACACCTCCGCGGTGTCGGGCGCCGCGACGTTCTCCGCCAGCCGCGCGACCAGCCGCTCGGCGCCCTTCTCCGTCGCGAGCGCCTCGCCGACCGCCTCGGCCAGCGCGTAGTTCGGTCGCGGCCCGGGCATGCCCGAGTGAAACGCCAGCAGCTGCTCGAAGCGCGCGGGCTTGCCCTTCAGCGCGTCCTCTGCCGCGCGCCGGAGATCGTCACTCTTGAGCAGACCGAGGCCCATGCGGGCCGGCTCTACTTCTTTCGCGAGAGGAACGCCATCACCGCCTCGACGTTCTCCGGGCTGCCGTAGCGGGTGGAGAGGATCCGGTTCTCCTCGGCGATCGCAGCGTCGGCTTCCAGCGTCTCGAGGCCCTTGGCCAGCACACCGCGCGCGTCCTTCACCGCGCCCGCGGGCTGGGCCGCGACGTCGCCCGCGATCTCGAGCACGTCGGCCAGCAGCGACTCGCCGGGAAAGACCCGGGTCACCAGGTTCCAGCGCTCGGCGGTCGCCGCGTCGATGGGCTTGCCGCGCAGCACCAGCTCCTTGGTGCGTGAGAGCCCCATCGCGCGGGTGAGATGGAACGAGCCGGCGAACTCGACGCCGAGCCCCAGGCGCATGAAGGGCACCATGAACGTCGCGTGCTCGGCGGCGTACACCATGTCGAAGTGCGGAAGGAGCGTGACGCCCATGCCGACCGCAGGCCCCTGCACCGCGGCGATCACCGGCTTGGCGCACGAGCGGATGGGCTCGTGCAGGCGCACCAGCTGCGAGAGATCGCCGGCTTGCGCCATCCCGACGAAGACGTTCACGTCGACGCCCGCCGTGAAGTAAGGCCCGGCGCCGGTGACGACCACCGCGCGCACGCCGTCGTCGCTGCTCGCGGCGCCCAGCGCGTCGGTGATCGCGGACGCGAGCGCCACGTCGAACGCGTTGCGCTTCTCCGGTCGGTTGAGCGTGAGCACGCGGATGGGGCCCCGGTCCTCGATCAGCAGGCTCACGAGCCGAGCTCCGGCTCGATCTGGTTCACGTCGATCAGCGGCCGGAAGGCCAGCGGGTTCTTCACGTTCTTCACGCTCGCCTCCCGTCGCTCGCCGAAGGCCTCGGGGGCGCCCACGTGCGAAACGAAGCTCTCCATGCACAGGATCTCACCCGCCTTGGCCTGCCCCTGCAGGCGCGCGGTGTTGTTCATGCCCGACGAGAAGCCGGTGTAGTCCCGATCGGGGCCGAAGAAGCCGACCATGAGCGGGCAGTGGTTCAGCCCGGTGGCGACGTCGACGGACTCGCCGACCAGCTCGGGCACGGACTCGTGCGCGGAGAGCGATCGGGTGAACGCGCGGATCTCGTGCGCGGCGCGCGCCGCTCGCCGGCACAAGAGCTCGGGCGCTTCGTCGAAGAACGGCGGGCCCCAGATCGCGATCACGCAGTCGCCGACCATCTTGTCGAACGTGCCCCCGGTCTCCCACACGATCTCCACGACGCGCGCGCTCCAGGTGTCGATCAGGCGGCCGATCGCCTCGGGCTTGCCCAGCACCTGCTCGGACAGCCGGGTGAAGCCCGCGATGTCGCAGAACATGATCGCGCACTCGCGCTCCCGCGCAGAGAGGTACTTCTCGACGTAGCCCTCCTCGGAGAGCAGGCGCTCGGTCAGCTTGCCGGAGAAGGTGACCGCGAGGTTCTTCCACTCGCGGTTGAAGTCGACGACGCGCTGCCGGAGCGAGTCCGCGAAGCGATCGATCAGATCGCGATCGAACGTGTTGAACTCGCCCCGCCGGCTCGTGACCACGAGGCGCCCGATCACCTTCGCGCTCTTGACGCCGGTGATCAGCACCTCCTCGCGGTAGCGCTGGATGCCGAAGCGCTCGCGCATCTCCTCGTCGTCCCCCGCCATGATGCGGAAGGCGCGCGAGCGCATGAACGCATCCACGTCGCTGCCGACCCCGCTGGCCGCTTGGCTCGCCGAGTCGTGCACCACCACACCGCCTTTGAGGATCTTGTAGCGGAGGGTGTCGCCCGAGACGTCGTCCTCGTGCCGGAACACCAGCACCAGATCATCGAACGGGACGTTCGCCTGCAGCACCTCGAGCGCGCGGCTCAAGCCCCGCTCGAGCACCGGATCCTGCAGCGCGTGGCTGATGTCGCCGGTGAGCACCGCCTTCTTTCGCGCGTCCGCGATCGAGGCCAGGTGGTTGTCGACCTCTTCGCACCACGTCCCGACGAGCTCGTGCTTCCGCTGCGCCGCGTGATCGTCGAGGTCCTCCGGCACCAAGATGGCGACGGCGCCGAAGGGATCGCCCGCGACGTCGAGGCCCTGCGCGATCAACGTCAGGCCGGGCGCGCGCCGGGTGATCGG
Organism: uncultured Sandaracinaceae bacterium; assembly: GCA_964480175.1. Classification (GTDB taxonomy): domain Bacteria; phylum Myxococcota_A; class Polyangia; order Polyangiales; family Sandaracinaceae; genus CAYZQM01. Next base: position 1,828 of record CAYZQM010000183.1, on the reverse strand, counting down.
CGAGGCCTCGAGCAGGTCCTTGCACAGCGCGTCCACGTCGACCGGCAGCGCGTCGCTCTCTCCCATCGCGTGGACGAAGTCGTGCAGCTCGAGCGTCTCGTCGTACGTCCGCACGAACACGATGGACGCCCCGGTCGCCTTCGCGAGCGCAGGCATCCAGAGCCGCAGCCCATGATCGATCGGAAGCCGATCTCGGATCGCCACCTCGCAGAGCGCGTCGACCTCGTCGTTCAGCCGCCACCGCTCCGTCAGGTGTGCGACCTGCCCTTCCAGCTCGGCGATCCTCTTCTGCAGCGCGTCGCGTTCCGTCATCGGCGGCGGATCCTACACGCGCTCGGCGCCGCCGGGTGGCACAGTCGCGCGCGTGCGCCTGTGGCTCGTCGTTGCGTCGCTCTGGGTCGGATGCGGACCGAGCGTACTCTTCCGCGCGCGCAGCCCCGATCTGTCGCACCGCATCGAGGTGCACGCGGAGGACGGCGGCGAGCGGGCCCACGTCGACGGAACCGCAGGCGCGCTGTTTTTGGCCATCGGCGCCGGCGCGATCGCATTCACCGACGCGGGCGCCGCGTTCTACGCCGCGAGCGACGCGAGCGGATGGCGCGTCGTCGGCCCGAGCAGCGCAGGTCCGACGTTCATGGAGATCGCCGTGCCACTCTTCGTGCTGGGCGAGCAGCCGCTGTACGTCGCGGCGAGCGCCGAGGGCTGGCACGTGGTGCACGGAGACGTGATCGGCCCCGCGTCCTCGGGCCCGCCGACCGATCTCCGCGTGCTCGGCGACCGCTACGGCTACGTGGCCCACGACGAGGCGGGCGCGCGCTGGATGTGGGGCGGCGAGGCGGGACCCGGCTTTCAGCGCATCGAGCTGGTGCGCGTGGGCGACGGAGGGTCCCGGGTGGTGTACGCGGGCACCCGCGAGACGGGCACGCACGTCGTCTCGAGCACGCCGAGCGGCACCACGCTCTCGGAGGCGCACGAGTCGGTCCTCGAGCTCGTCGCCGCCGCGAATGCGCCCGGCTACGCCGCGCTGCTCGGCATCGAGGAGCACACCGAGCTGGTGCACGCGCCGTCTGCGCGAGGCGCGGAGGGCGGCGCCACCGAGGTTCACCTCGCGAGCGCGCCGCTCCTGACCCACCTGCGCATCACCGACGACGGACTGCACACCGCGTGTCTGAGCGCCGCCGAGGACGGTCGCGCGATCGAGGTGCTGCTCGATGGGGTCTCGATCGCTCGCCATCGCCGCGTCGACGGAGAGCGCCTCACGTTCGTGCCCGGCAGCGACCGTCTGTTCTGGGTCGCCGAAGACGCCCAGGGCCTCGTCGTCCACGAGCGCGAAGGAGATCGCGAGGCGCACGGAGAGCGCTTCGAGTCGATCGACGGCCCCTTCGTCGCCCGAGGCTCCGTCGGCTACATCGGTCGGCGCGGCGGACGCGCGGAGGTCTTCGTCGACGGCGCCCGCGTCGCAGACGAAGCGTACGCAGCGCAGCTCCGTATCGGTCCCGGTGGACACTACGCGTTCATGGTTCGATCGCGCGGCGCGCGCTTCGTCGTGACCCGCCGAGGACGCTGGCCGATCCCGCGCTTCTTCATCGACACGCTGACGCTCGATGAAAGCGGCGAGCACTGGGCGGCGCTCGTCCCCGACGGCGCGGAGCGGGTGCTCTCGGTGTGGATCGACGGCGAGCCCCGCGTCGAGGTGCCCGCCGAAGAGGTCCTCGAGCCCGCGCTCGCTCGAGGGATCGATCCGCCGGTGGCGTTGCGCGCGATGGTCGAGGCGGTGCTCGCGGCGCACCTCCGCTGGAGCGAACCGTGAACGTGAACGATTCAGGGA